>NZ_AXBW01000011.1:0-304974 GCF_000475355.1 Marinobacter sp. C1S70
ATCGTGTTTTTACACAGCCTCTGTGTGGCGCCCTTTTTCATGTGATTACAGTTTGGCGTTCTGTAGCGCTGCAATTCGGTCCTCCAGCGGCGGGTGGGTCATGAACATTGCTGCCAGACCTTCGCGGGCGCCCCGGTTGATACCGAATGCCTGCAGGGTGTCCGGCATCTGATCCGGAACCTCGCTTTCCTTTTTCAGGTGCGACAGGGCGCTGATCATGGCGCCTCGCCCTGCCAGTTGGGCACCGGCAATGTCGGCACGGTATTCCCGGCGACGGGAGAACCAGAATACGATGGTGCTGGCCAGGATGCCGAGCACGATTTCTGCCACGATGCTCACGACAAAAAAGCCGATACCATGGCCGTTCTCATTCTTGAAGATGACCCGGTCCACGAACGAGCCGATCACCCGCGATGCGAAGATAACAAAGGTGTTTACCACGCCCTGGATCAGCGTCAGAGTCACCATGTCGCCATTGGCCACATGGCCAATCTCATGGCCCAGTACGGCCCGGATCTGGTCCTTGTCGAAGCGGCTTAACAGCCCCTCGCTGACCGCCACCAGAGAGTCGTTTTTATTCCATCCGGTGGCAAAGGCATTGGATTGCTGAGCAGGGAAGATCGCCACTTCGGGCATGCCGATGCCGGCTTTCTTTGCCAGCTCCGCGACGGTTTCAACCAGCCAGCGCTCCGCCGGCGTGCGAGGCGAGTCGATCACCCGGGCTTTGGTGCTCCACTTCGCCATGGGCTTGGAGAGAAACAGCGAGATAAACGCACCAGCGAAGCCGAACACCGCCGCAAACGCCAGTAGCGAGCCGTAGTCGATGCCTTGTTGTGCCAGATAACTATCGACCCCCAGCAGTCGCAGGGTAAAACTGGCAACCAGAATAACGGCCAGGTTGGTGGCCAGAAACAACAGAATACGCATGGTTTTTTCCTGTATCAGCTTACCGGGAAACGTATTGCCTTTCTGACCGATATATGTGGATCCGGTTCAGCGGTTCAAGAACCTTAACGCCATTTAATGAACGGGTTGCAGGCCTGAATCGTTGAAGAAGGTTGATTGCACCGCCAGACTGATGCGGCTGGAGCTGCCGCTTTTCAGGGCGGAGCGCAGCAGATGAATATAGGTGGACAAGTCTTTCTGAACAGAAGGCGGCAATTCGGGCTCGTTTGAAACCGCCGACAGTTCCCTCAGAAGCGCCTGCGGGGCCGGGGCGCTGAGCCGAACAAATGCCTCCCGGGTCAGCACCGCCTGATCCAGAGCTTCCTGGCGAATGGTATCCACGTAACGGAGCAGGCCTTCTTCGGACAGCCAGAGCAGGGCACCGAAACAGGCCATATGGCGTTTGCTGTGCAGGCCGAATTCGTCGGGCTCGTCTGGCCCGGCGATATCCTCCACGAACAGGTTTACCCGCCGGGGAAACGACATGTAGAGCTGAACCAGAGCAATTGCAACGTCCTTGTAGAATTCCTCGACATGAATGTCTGCCATACTGACTCCGGTTTACTGGCGATAGTGTTCAAGGAAATTGCCCAGACGGCCCATGGCATCCGACAGCGTGTCCGCTCTGGGCAGGAAAACAACCCGGAGATGCTGCTTGTCATCAATGTTGAAGGCCGAGCCCTGAACCAGAAGAATTTTCTCCTGAAGCAGCAGATCCAGAACCAGCTTCTCGTCATTCACCACCGGGAAGTGCTTGGGGTCCAGCCTTGGGAACAGGTACAGCGCCCCTTTGGGCTTGACGCAGCTCACCCCGGGAATGTCGTTCAGCATGCGCCAGGCGGTCTCGCGCTGCTCGTACAGACGCCCGCCCGGTGCCACCAGATCGTTGATGGACTGATAGCCGCCCAGAGAGGTCTGGATTGCCAGTTGGGCCGGTACGTTGGCGCAAAGGCGCATGTTCGACAGCATGTCGATGCCTTCGATCAGATCCCGGGCCTTGTGTTTGGCTCCGCTGATGATCATCCAACCAGAACGGTAACCGGCCGCCCGGTAGTTCTTGGACAGACCGTTGTAGGTGAAAAACAGCACATCGTCCGCCATCGAGGCAATGGATGTGTGCTGGGTACCATCGTAGAGAATCTTGTCGTAGATCTCGTCCGACAGGATGATCAGATTGTGTTCCCGGGCCAGTTCCAGAACCTGCTGTAGCAGTTCCTCTGAATACACGGCACCGGTCGGGTTATTCGGGTTGATCAGCACAATAGCCCGGGTCCGACGGGTAATCTTTTTGCGAATATCGTCAATGTCCGGGAACCAGTCCTGTTGTTCGTCGCAGCGGTAATGCACCGGCTTGCCGCTGGACAGCGTGACGGCGGCGGTCCAGAGCGGGTAGTCGGGGGCCGGAATGAGTACTTCGTCGCCGGTGTTCAGCAATGCCTGCATGGACATCACAATCAGCTCGCTGACGCCATTGCCCAGGTAGATGTCATCAATATCGACTTTGGCGATGCCCCGCTGCTGGCAATAGTGCATCACGGCCTTTCGGGCCGAAAACAGGCCTTTGGATTCCACGTAGCCCTGGGCCTGGTGCATGTTGTAGATGACGTCTTGCTGGATTTCTTCCGGCACGTCGAGCTCGAAGGCTGCCGGATTGCCGATATTCAGCTTCAGAACGCGGTGCCCTTCTTCCTCGAGCCTGCGGGCCTCACGCAGAACCACGCCACGAATTTCATAACAGACATTGTCGAGCTTGGCGGATTTGAAAAAGTTCTGCATGGGAGCCTGGGTCCTTCGCTAAGGTTCTGAACGAAAGCCTTATTCTAGCGGAGGGACGCCTCGGGGTAACAGGGGCAATTGTGTGGAATTGTGGCCAAATCAGGATAGTTTACGGACCGTCTTTGAAGTGATGTGTCATCAGGCTGACCCGAACTGACAATTTGCGGTGTTGTTGTGGGAAATTATATTGTGCACAATGTAAATCAGTCGTTCATACAAATCGGCCGAAGCCGGCCAATACAGGAGAGATATTTCATGGCGAGCGAAACCATTTACAGCTTCAGTGCCAAAGATATCAAAGGGCATGAAGTTTCCATGGACGATTATCGGGGCAAGGTTCTGCTTATCGTAAATACGGCCTCAAAATGTGGTTTTACGCCCCAATTTGAGGGGCTGCAGTCGCTCCATGACGAATTGGGGGAGCGTGGGTTTGAGGTGCTGGGTTTCCCATGTAACCAGTTCATGAATCAGGATCCTGGTAACGACGATGCCATCAGCCAGTTCTGTTCCCTGAACTACGGTGTCAGTTTCCCCATGTTCGCCAAGATTGAGGTGAACGGTGACGGCACGCATCCGCTGTTTCGGTTCCTGAAACGTGAGGCCAAAGGCCTGATGGGTTCTGAGAAAGTGAAGTGGAATTTCACCAAGTTTCTGGTCAACCGGGAAGGTCAGGTTGTGCGGCGCTATGCGCCAACGGCGAAGCCGGCCGACATCCGCGCCGATATCGAGAAATTGCTCTGACCATGACAGATAACGATCAGATACTGGCGCTTGATAACCAGATCTGTTTTGCACTGTATGCAGCGAACCGGGCGGTGACTGCCAGGTACCGGCCGTTACTGGAGGAGCTGGGGCTGACCTATCCCCAGTACCTGGTCATGCTGGTGATGTGGGAAGCGGACCGTGAGGGAATCAAGCCGCGGGTCAGCGACCTGGGGGCCAGATTAAGACTGGACTCGGGCACTTTGACGCCGCTGCTTAAACGCCTGGAGCAGCGGGATCTGTTGCAACGGGCTCGGCTCGCCGAGGATGAACGGGTGGTTGGGCTGAGGCTAACCAATGCCGGACGGGCGCTGCGGGCCAAGGCAGCGAACGTGCCCGGCCGCCTTATGTGTGGTCTGGATATTGAACCGGAGCGATTGCTGTCACTGCGACAGGAACTCAGGAGTCTGTTGGAGGTTCTGGAGACAGCGGAGCCCAGCGAGCGATAACCGCCCTGAGTTCGTCACGATTGTAGGGCTTGGTGATGTAGTCATTCATGCCCGATGCCAGGCAATCTTCCCGATCGCCCTGCATCACATTGGCGGTTACCGCAATGACGGGTAGCGTCTGCCATTGGGGGTTCTGGCGGATAGCACGGGTTGCTTCGTAACCGTCCATAACCGGCATCTGGCAGTCCATCAGTACCAGGTCGTAAGTTTTGTTTTGGAGTGCCTCAAGGGCTCTGCGCCCGTTCTCCGCGTGATCTACCCGGTGCCCCAGTTTCTTCAACAGGCTGCTGGCCACCAACTGGTTGACCTGATTGTCTTCCACCAACAGAATGTTTAGAGCCGGTATCGGTTGCTGGCCTGTGCCAAGGGATCGATCCGGGCGTGTTGATTGCCCACCCGAACCCAGTCCGCCGGCTGCGCAGAGGCATCGGAACAGGTCGTCCCTTCGCAGCGGCAGTGCCACGACGCAGTGTCTGGGGTGATTGCTGGTTGCGGTTCCGGACTGATCGGCCAGAATCACCCCTTCTCCTCGCCAGTCATTGGCAAAGGCAAGGCTTTCCCGGGGCGAATTTGCGGCATCAATCAGCAGGATTCCCTCCGGATGCCGACTGGCACTTCGCACCGGTATGTTCCAGGAACGTAACTGGGACTCAATGGCCAGTCTGTGAGGGTTGCTCTGGGGCAGGGCCATGGCAATACCAATATCGCTCAGGCGTCGTAGCACGCCTTCTGCGATCTCCGGTTCATCGCCCTGGTGTACCGGAAGCGGCAGGGTCACGGTAAAGTGGGTTCCGGTGCCTTCCTTGGAATCCACCAGAATCTGGCCATGCATTCGCTCCACCAGTTGTCTGCAGAGTGTCAGCCCAAGCCCGGTTCCGCCGTAGAGGCGGGTGGTGTCAGTATCGGCCTGGGAAAACGGTGAGAATATCCGGTGCAGGCCTTCTCTCGACATACCGATCCCGGTGTCGATGACTTCCAGTCGCAAGCTGCCCCCGGACCAGCTGGTGCGAATCTTTACGGTTCCTGCATCGGTGAATTTGATGGCATTGCTGAGCAGATTGTTCAGAATCTGACGGGTACGGGTGGGGTCCCCCAGAAAATGCTCTGGCAAATCCGGCGCGGTCTCGTTAACCAGGTTAATGCCTTTGCGCCGGGCTTGTTGAGCGTGCAGGGTTGCGCATTCTTCAATCAGTTTTCTCATGCTGAAAGGAATGCTTTCCAGGGAGAGTTTGCCAGCCTCTACCTTGGAGATGTCGAGAATGTCGTTGAGCAGGCCGAGTAAGCTCTCACCGGCATTCAGAGCGATTTCCAGGCGATTGCGTTGACCTGCGTCTTTCTCGCTTTCCAGTGCCAGACCCAACATGCCCAGAACACCGTTGAGTGGTGTGCGGATTTCGTGGCTCATGCTTGCCAGAAAGTTGGCCCGGGCGCGAGCTCTGCGAACAGCGTCTTCCTTGGCGCGGACCAGCGCCCGGTTACCGCGCAGCAAAGCTTCATTTTTTTCCGAAATCTCCCGGGTGCGGTCCTCCACTTCCCGTTCCAGCTGGCTGGAATAGTTTTTCATGGCGCTTTCGGCGGATCGCAGCTTGGCTACGCTCACTTCCATGTTTTCCAGGTGCTGGTTGATGATGCCCACCATGGTGCCGATTTCATCACCTTTGTGGTTTTCCGGAATCGGAAGCCGGACTTTCTCCGGAGAACTTGCCCGCACCTGACTGAGGGCGTTGATGACGTTCATCATGGGCCGGGTCAACACAAAATAGAAAATGGCGAGCAGTACACCGGAGAGCGCAAGGCTTTTCAGCAGCCCGATAATCAGGGTATTGGTCGCCCGGGTGAGAAACTGTATGCCGTAATGATAGGTGTCGATGGTTACAACAAGCTGGCCCAGAGGCAGATCCGCCAATTGCGGCACCTGCAGTTCCTCATTGAACACGCGGCTGGCGCCAAACAGCAGATCGCTGATCCAGCGATAGCGGGAAACCGGGCTGCTCTGGCTGGCCGCAGCCATGGTCTGGCCATCGCTGTCAATAATTCGGGCGTCTATGGTGGCAGGGTGTTGCAAGAGGCCGTCGAGCAGCTCCTCCGCGAGCCGGACATCAATGTTGTAGGCAATCTGGGATGCCGGGCTCTGGCTGATTTCAATCAGGGCGCGAACTTCGCGATCCATCGATTCCCGGGCGGTGAAGTAGTCCAGGGTAATCTGGATCAGGTTCAGTACCAGGCCCAGCACCATGGCGACCAGGACCGTGTCCCGGGTGAGGCGATAGGAGAGCCGTTGCCTGATTCTGTTAAACACGATGTTGCGTCATCCTTGAGATATGGGCGTTTACGAAGCGGCGTTCAGTCGTCGTAATCCGCTTTTTTCTTCCAGGTGCCGTCGTCCTGCAGAAAGTTGTCCCATTCCTTGTCCAGCTTGGAATGGCTTTCCTCATTCATCTTGCCCTCTGTGCTCATTTCCTCAAGTTCCTTGATGCGGGTACGGAAACTCTTCACCGCTTTCATGGCCAGAGGGTTGTCCCGGGATTTGCCCATCTCAGTACTGGCAAGGTGATAAGCGTGAATGGCCTTGCGGATCTGGTTCTGGCGAATGAAATCCCGGGCCTGGAAAACGTGCAGGTCGGCGTGGGTTTTATGCACCAGAAACAGAACATACTTCAGATTCTTCTTGGCGGTGGCAGAGTCTATCCGGCCGGCTTTATGCATAGCCTCAATCAGCTTGAACAAGGCCTGGAGCAGTTCTTTGATGTAGGTGGACTTTTCCGGAGAGTCGACTTTTACGGGTGGGCGCTGGTCGTTCTTTTCCAGAATCTGCTTTTTGGTTTGCGCAATGTTCTCCAGCCACTGTTTTACCGGCTGATCACTCTTCAGCGCGGTCAGTTCCTGGCAGGCGTCTTCCATGCGCTTGAGCAGCAGCAGTTTAAGGTCTGGCGTGAGGTATTGGCCGGGAATATCGGTAAGCAGGCGGTAGGCCTTGTTGTAGGCATCTTCCTGAGCCGTCATTTTGCGAACGCGTTCGATCCTCGCTTTTTCCCGCATCTGGCTGAAAACGATAATAACCAGGGAAACGGTGACGATCGCGGCGAGCAGCAGCACAATGGTAGTGGTATCCATGGTGTGGGGTTAGGCTCCGGATTGAATGAACGTCTGGCCCGAGGGCTTGTTTTATTGGTTTTGATATTATTCGGTAACGCCCTGAAAGCCTAGCAGAAATATGCTATCCCGTCCTTTTCAGGTTGTAATCAGGGCAGTAGGCTCATTTATTACGTGAATTTTCAGATTCCTGTATATTGCGGAAATGAATAATACACTCTGCTGCTGACGGTGAGGTCTGGCTGCCTATGGACATTTCCCGTGTTGATCTGAACCTGCTTGTGTACCTGGATGTGCTGTTGCGGGAGCGCAATGTAACCAAGGCGGCTAATCACCTTGGCATCACTCAGCCGGCCATGAGTAACGGTTTGCGGAGGCTGCGGGATCTGTTTGGCGATCCCCTGCTGGTGCGAACCAGTGAAGGCATGACGGCCACCGAGCGGGCCAGGGAATTGCAGCCACTGGTTCGCGGGATTCTATCGGATATCGAGCAGGCGGTGCAGGAAAAAACGCCATTTGCGGCCGGTGAGAGCCAGCGGGTGTTCCGGATCATGGCCAGTGATTACGCGGAATCCTGCCTGATGCCACGGGTGTTGCGCCGTATCCGACAGGAAGCACCGCATGTCACGCTGGATGTTCTGACGCCCAGTGATGTCAGTTTTCTGGATGTGGAGCAGGGTCGCCTGGACATGGCGATTAACCGTTTCGACAAGATTCCCCAGTCATTTCATCAGAAAACCCTCTGGACGGAATACTTTGCGTGCTTGATGAACGCCCGGAACCCGATCCTGAAAGAGCCGTTTACACTGGATACCTATCTGGACGCCAGTCATATCTGGGTCAGCAAGACCGGTTTTGGTGTCGGGGTGGGGGTGAATCCGAAGGATGTTCAACGCCTGGGCTGGGTGGACGAGGCGTTGGGCCGAATGGGGCGCAAGCGCCAGATTTCCGTGTTTACGCGCCATTATCAGGTGGCGATGCTGCTGGCGGAACAACACGATCTGATTGCCACGCTGCCATCGAGAGCAGCCTGGCTGCAAAAAGATAATCCAAATCTGGTGGTTAAGGTGCCGCCTTTTGAGATTCCGCCCTTTGAACTCAAGATGGCCTGGAGCCCGCTGCTGCAGCACAACTCGGACCATCAGTGGCTGCGCAAACTGATTGTGGAAGTGGCGGAAGAAGTGGATGAGGAATTTGCGCCATTCGGGGCCAGTTTCGAGTCACCTCAGGCGGTTCAGGTGTCCCACTCAGAGCGGTAGTTCGCGTAACTCCAGAGAGGGGCGCGCGGCGTCCCACATTTTCTGGAACGCCTCTTCCATCAGCCGGACCCGCCGGCCGGCGGAAAAATCGGCAAAGCCCTCGGGCTTGTCAAAGCTGTGTCGGTACAACACGCCCTGGCGGTCGACCAGCAGGAAGGGCTGATCCTCCATGGGGTAGTCCTCGTTCACCAGCCGGAGCTCAATGCGGCTGGTGAGCCGGCGCATCAGTTCTACCAGTTGGTGTCGTCGTTGCACTAATGGCTTGTCGTCGTGAATCAATAAACGGACCTCGCTCAGTCGATGGCGACGGGCGAGGGCAGAGACCAATTCCCGCAGGCGATGCCTGTCGTAGAATTCATGGTCCAGAATCCGGTCGTAAAGCCATAGGCGCTGGCCAGCCTGGCCAACCAGGGAATCCATCAGGTTCATGAAGGATGAGGGCTGGTCAAACAGCCAGGATTCCTCATCGGCTCCCAGGATTAACGGGTTGCTGCGTCCTGCACCGGCCCGATGGGCGAGATCCGGTGCCAGACAGCGCATGTCGAGGTGCGGAATGCCGGCATCCTCATAGGGGGTAAGCGAACAGATGTGGAAGCCGCATCGTTGGTAAAAACCAGTGGCATGTTCCTGGGCTGAGAGCCGGAGTTCCTGGTAACGGCCGGCAGACTCGGCGATCAGGTGCCTGAGCAGGGCTTCTCCAACACCTTTGCCCCGGGCTTCCGGTAACACGGCCATGCGGCCGATGTAGCCGGTTTCTTCCAGGGCGGAAAACAGGCGGGCGGTGGCCACGGGTTGGTTGGACGCATCGACGGCAAGATAATGATCAGCAATCTCGTCGGTGTCATCCCACTCAAGCTCTGGCGGCACCTTCTGCTCATCGATAAACACCCGCTGGCGAATCTCGCGAACCGACCCGGGTGCCAGTTGCCAGCTGTATTTTCGAAATCTCAGATCCATGGCTTACTCGAAATAGATCGAGCCCTGGTTGTAGAGGTTAGTTAACAGCCCCAGCAAGGCTTCGTCGCCGGCAAATTCCGCCAGTGTCGCCATATCAATGCGGGAGCGGGCACAGAGCAGGGGGGCCAGCGGACGGGCATCGCCCTTGAGCAGAAACTGTTCGCCATCAACAAACAGGGCGGTCTCATCATTCAGCTCATGGTAAGCGAAGCGGGAGCCTTCGTTCCAGCGCAGCTGTTCGCCGGCCCGGATGGCTTCGGCCAGATCATCAGGCTCAGCTGGCTCGTCGGCTGGAACGACGATGTCCATGCTTTTGGGGGCGGTGGCGAACTGCCCGAACCAAAGCGCCAGATTGCGGCGATCACCGAGTTGCTCCCGAATCACGGCGTCGAGACGGTCGACGACATCGGCGCCGATGGTTCCGGGGTTATCCTGAACCTGAAGATCCGGGTCATCCAGATGTTCAGCCGCTTTTTCCTTCTGGCTCAGGTAGTCGGTAAAGCTGGTCAGTACGTCGTCGACGGTAGGTGCCCGAAAACCCACAGACAGGGTAATGCAGTCGTCTTCCGCCACCCCATGATGGCCAACGCCCGGTGGCAGGTACAGCATGTCACCCGGCGCCAGGGTCACGGTTTCTTCACCGTCCCAACTGCTCAGAATCCGTAAGGGTGTACCTTCTACCCGGGGCGATC
Source organism: Marinobacter sp. C1S70 (assembly GCF_000475355.1). Lineage (NCBI taxonomy): Bacteria > Pseudomonadati > Pseudomonadota > Gammaproteobacteria > Pseudomonadales > Marinobacteraceae > Marinobacter > Marinobacter sp. C1S70. The sequence continues at coordinate 9,934 of NZ_AXBW01000011.1, forward strand.
TGTGGTCACAGTGTCCGCCGAAGGTCCAGCGTCGGTGGCCCTGGGCCTGCAGCAGAAACACGTCATACATATCGTAGTGGGGCCCAACGCTACCGCCTGTCGGTGCGTAGCTGGCCATGATGTCGTCCAGCCGCCAGTTGGGGATGAACCGGAAGTTGTCGAGCAGATCAGAGATTTCCGGTACCCAGTGGTCCAGGCCCTGAACCAGCAGGGTCCAGTCCTGCTCCGGCAGCTCGCTGAAACGATCGGGAGTGAACGGGCCATTGTGAAGTTGCCAGGGTTTTCCGGCATCGTTCTCGATGACGATGCGGGATTCAACGGCTTCCTCGCAGGCCAGTCCGGCCAGCTCATCCTGGCTGACCGGGCACTGAAAACCGGGAAACGCCTGGCGGATAACCAGTGGCTTTTTCTGCCAGTAGTCGCGCAGAAATTCATTGGCTGTCAGCCCGCCAAGCATATCCATGGTGTTGCTCCTGCCTAGATGTCTTTGGCCTGGTCGATCGCGTTACCGATGTAGTTGTCCGGGGTCAGGGCGCGCAGCTCGGCCTTCGCCTGTTCCGGGATCTCCAGGGTTTCCACGAAATTCTTGATGACTTCGGGCGTCATGGCCTTGCCGCGGGTCAAGTCCTTGAGCTTTTCGTAGGGTTTCTCGATGTTGTAACGGCGCATCACGGTCTGGATCGGCTCCGCCAGCACTTCCCAGGCGTTGTTCAGGTCTTCGTTCAGACGGGCAGGGTTGATTTCCAGCTTGCCCAGACCTTTGAGGGTGGCTTCGTAGGCAATCAGGCTGTGAGCAAAGCCAACGCCCAGGTTGCGTAGTACGGTAGAGTCGGTCAGGTCACGCTGCCAGCGCGAAATCGGCAGCTTGGCGGACAAATGGCTGAATAGGGCGTTGGCGATGCCCAGATTGCCTTCGGAGTTCTCGAAGTCGATCGGGTTCACCTTGTGCGGCATGGTAGAAGATCCGATTTCACCGGCCACCGTTTTCTGTTTGAAATAGCCCAGGGAGATGTAGCCCCAGATGTCCCGGTCCAGGTCGATCAGGATGGTATTGAAGCGAGCAATGGCATCATAGAGTTCGGCGATGTAGTCGTGGGGTTCGATCTGGGTCGTGTACGGGTTCCAGTCGAGGCCCAGGCTCTCAATGAATTCTTCGGCGTTGGCAGCCCAGTCCACGTCCGGGTAGGCAGACAGGTGGGCGTTGTAGTTACCCACTGCACCGTTGATCTTGCCCATGATTTCCACTTCGCGGATCTGCATCAGCTGGCGGCGCAGGCGATAGACCACGTTGGCCAGTTCCTTGCCGACCGTGGTCGGGGAGGCGGTCTGACCGTGGGTGCGGGACAGCATGGGCTGTTCAGCGTGCTGCCGGGCCAGCTCGGCCAGCTTTTCGACAAGGTTGTCCATGGCCGGCAGCAGGCCGTGATCCAGGCCTTCGCGCAGCATCAGACCATGGGACAGGTTGTTGATGTCCTCGGAGGTGCAGGCAAAGTGAACAAATTCGGTCACCGCGTGCAGCTCAGGCACGTCGGCAATTTTTTCTTTGATTAGGTACTCAACCGCTTTGACGTCGTGGTTGGTGGTGCGTTCGATTTCCTTGATTCGCTCAGCATCGGCCAGACTGAACTCGTTGACCATCTTGTCCAGAAACGCATTGGCTTCGGCGGAAAACGCGGGCACTTCGGTAATCGCCGGATGGGCAGCCAGTTTCTGCAACCAGCGGATTTCGACGGTTACCCGGTTACGGATCAGGCCGTATTCACTGAAAATACTGCGAAATACACTGACTTTGCTGCCGTAGCGGCCATCGACCGGAGAAATAGCGGTCAGGGCGGTGAGTTCCATCGAAAACCTCTCAGTTCATCAAAGAAAAAGCGGGACAGGAAAATGAAGCTGCTAATGATACACCAGCCGGCTCGCTGAATCAGCGCAGCAACTCCCGGGCATGGCTGATGACCTTCTTGCGGGTGAAAATGAGTTGCCAGCGATGGCCGCCACTTTGCCTCCACAGCACGGCAGATCGGATGCCGGCCAGCAACAGGGCCCGTACCTTGTCTGCATTTTCATTACGCTGGAGTATCTGCGGGTTGCCGGTTACCTGAATGCGCAAACGGAAGGTGCTGATGGTATCGGCATAGATCGAGGCGACATTGCCCAGAAGGTTGCTGTGACTGTAACCGAAATGGCTGGCGGTATGCCGGGCCTGCTCGATCCTGTTCCCGATAACGTCCAGCATGTCCGGGGAGCGTTTGAGTTTGGCTTCAAGCTGGATCAGGTTGAACACGTACCGCAGGATTTCTACGTCCTGGGGTTGGCCGTGCTGGGCCAGTACCGTTGAAAGTACCGTCAATCCTTCCCGTATGTCAGACAATTCGCCGCCGTAGACATCCAGCGTTGAGGCCGGGTTGGTGGCAAACAATGAGCGAATACAGGTTTCCAGGCTGTCTTCATTGCAGTTGCCGTTATGGGCAATCTGCTGCACCAGGGTCGCAGCCTGACACAGGCCGGCCAGCGCCAGGGTCTGGTCATGCAGGGAGCGGCTCATGTGTCAGATCCTTCACTTGCCAGGCGCTCAAGTCTTGCCGGTAAGGCTTCGTTATCGCGCCAGGTTTGCTCAATAACACCGCCGCCCAGGCACACCTCACCTTGATAGAAAACCACGGATTGACCGGGAGTTACGGCACGCTGGGCGTCGTCGAAGACGACCTTCACGCCACCGTCTATGACGGTAACCTCGCAATCCTGATCCGGTTGGCGATATCGGGTTTTCGCCTTGCAGCGGAACTTCTGTGCCGGAGGTTCGCCGGCAACCCAGTCAACAGGGCCCGAGACCAGTCCCCGCGAAAACAACAGTGGGTGATGCTTGCCCTGGACGGCAATCAATACGTTCCGCTTGAGATCCTTTTCTGCCACATACCAGGGGTCGTCGCCAAACTCCGCAAGACCGCCAATGCCAAGGCCCTGACGTTGCCCTATGGTGTGATACATCAGGCCTTGATGTTTGCCAATCACCGTGCCGTCGGGCGTTTCAATGTTGCCGGGCTGAGCGGGCAGGTACTGTTTCAGAAAATCGGTAAACTTCCGTTCCCCGATAAAACAGATTCCTGTCGAATCTTTTTTATCGTGAGTAACGAACCCTTGCTCTTCAGCAATCCGGCGAACCTCCGGCTTTTCCAGTTCGCCCACCGGAAACAGGGTGCGGGCGATGCGCTGGCCGGAGACGGCATGGAGGAAGTAACTCTGGTCTTTGTTGGGGTCCAGCCCCTTGAGCAACTGGGCCTTGCCGCTACCATCGTTGAGCGGGCGCTGGCGTGTGTAATGGCCAGTCGCGATATAGTCGGCGCCCAGAGTAACGGCGTAATCCAGGAATGCCCGGAATTTTACTTCCTTGTTGCAGAGGATGTCCGGATTGGGGGTTCGGCCGGCACTGTATTCCGACAGGAAATGCTCGAATACCCGGTCCCAGTACTCCGCGGCGAAGCTGGCGGTGTGCAGTTTGATGCCGATGGCATCGGCAACAGCCTGGGCATCTGCCAGATCAGTCATTGCAGTACAGTATTCGGTCCCGTCGTCCTCGTCCCAGTTTTTCATAAACAGGCCTTCCACCTGGTACCCCTGATCTTTCAGGAGCCAGGCCGCAACGGAGGAATCCACGCCGCCGGACATGCCGACGATCACGCGGGTGTGCGCGGGGGATTGGGGCTCAGTATTCTGGGTCATTTCGTCTGGGAACCGGTCAAAAGCGCGAATTTTAACATCATCCGGTGATTACGTCTGTCCATCCACAACCACATCAAGGGGGAATTTGCGTCCGTTTCGGTAATCCTCGATGCACTGGAGCACCAGCGGGCTTCGAAGCCGGTCACCGAGTTCCCGGATCTCCTCCGGTGTCAGCCAGTGAGGGCCGATGATGCCGGTATCCAGCTCGTCGGTGGCATGCCGGATGGCTTTGGCGGCATAACAGAAGCGGTAATAGGTGACACCATTGGCTGGAGCCTTGTAGGTGTAGACGCCCAGGAAATAAACCGGCTCTATCTCCCACCCGGTCTCTTCGAGGGTTTCCCGGCGTACGGCATCCAGAATGGCCTCGTTCTCCTCGATATGGCCTGCGGGTTGATTGAAAACCACCTTCCCGCCACTGACTTCCTCAACCAGAAGAAACCGGCCCTGATCGTCTTCAACAACCACCGCCACGGTGGCATGGGGTTTCCAGGTCATGATCGGTGACGCCTCCTTTTGGGCCTGGTTGATAGTTTCGGGGGAGTGTCGGGCAGATTGACCGTAACACTTCGGTATTCGCCGGGCTTCAGGTTATCCAGGGTCCAGTCCCCGATGCGGACCCGGATCAGTCTCAGAGTAGGGTAGCCTACCGCCGCCGTCATTCGGCGAACCTGCCGGTTTTTGCCTTCGGTAATCGTCAGCGCCAGCCAAGTGGTAGGCACATTCTGTCGAAATCTCACCGGCGGGTTGCGGGGCCACAGGTCGGGTGTTTCAAGTCGATCCGCTCTGGCCGGCCGCGTGATCCCGTCTTTCAACACTACGCCTTTGCGAAGCTTTTGCAGGGCCTCGTCTGTGAGCTCACCTTCGACCTGAACCCAGTAAGTCTTGGGCATTTTGTTGGTGGGCGATGCGATACGATGCTGTAATGCGCCCTCGTCGGTGAGCAGTAAAAGCCCTTCGGAATCGTAATCGAGTCGACCGGCAGGATAAACGCCGGGTTGATCAATCCAGTCGGCTAGGGTGGCTCTGGGATGGCTGGCGCGCTCGTCGGTAAACTGACTCAATACGTGAAACGGTTTGTTGAAGAGAATCAGCTTCGCCATGGGTGAAGTCCTGTGCCGGAAATGCGCGAAAGCGCCAAGACTACTGCAATCACCGTTGATTAAAAAGCACGAAGCCAGCCCACCGGCAGAACTGGTGGGAAAAGGAAAGAAATGGCAGGCTGCCGGCGTTGGCTGAGGGCTTCAGGCAACGCCTGGCATCAGCCGTTTACAGCACGGGGCGTGTAGCTCTCGTTGCTGTTGCTGGATTGAGCCGCCTGATCCGACGAATCCGATGCCGTTTTCGCCCCGGACTCTCTGGCCGGAACCTCGTCCGGAACAATGTTAATGGCGTGGACGCCCTTGTCACTGGGCTTCTTGTCGAACGTTACCGTCTGACCGGCCTTGAGGGTTTTGTAGCCATCCATCTGGACTGAGGAGAAATGGGCAAACAGGTCATCGCTGCAGCCATCTTCAATGATGAAGCCGTATCCCTTGGCATTATTGAACCATTTGACTTTGCCTCTTGGCATGATGAACTCCCCTGTTCCTTTGCTGTCACTTTGGGAGGCGCTGACTGTTCCTCTGTACTTGGTGCCCGTGTATGGCGGGCAAGTTCCAGAGGCTCGGCAGGTGCTCCCTTATTATTGGTCTTGTGTGTTGAATTCACAGCGCCCTGGTGGCGCCTGAACTGTTGCCAACAACGTGAAACCGGTATTGGCTGTGGTTTCCGGTTACACGATGAAGCATGAGTTTACATTCTTTAACAATGCACATTAACTGTCGGCCAAACCGGCGCCTGAGTCAAGTGCCGGATACTGCGGAACAGGTGGTTCTGGCAGGTCTGGAAGCGGTATCATGTTCGTATTGATAAACAACGCACGCTTGTGGGCAGTGTTGGCTTGAAAACACGCTGCCACGCATCCACATTTAAGTCAGGAACCGAATAACCGGTATATGGAACCATGCGGACAATTGAGAATTCTCTACTAGTATTCAATCAGGGGGAGGATGAACAACCCGGTCGCCATGAGGGGGTCAGTGTTGCGCCGGAGAAGCCTGCCCTGAAGCGCCCGGCGCGTTACCGGGTTGTGCTCCTGAATGATGATTACACACCCATGGATTTTGTGGTGGACGTACTGATGAAGTTCTTCGCCATGAACGAAGAAAAGGCGACGCAGGTGATGCTGCTCGTCCATACGCAGGGAAAAGCCGTATGTGGGGTATATACCCGAGACATCGCGGAAACAAAGGCAGCACAGGTGAACCAGTATTCCTCGGAATGCGAACATCCGCTCCTTTGCGAGATTGAACGTGCGGACTGACAGACGTTGGGGTGGCCCATGCTGAGTAAAGATCTGGAAATTACGCTGAATACGGCCTTCAAAAATGCGAGGGACAAGCGTCATGAATTCATGACCGTCGAGCATTTGTTGCTGGCCCTTCTCGACAATGAATCGGCAGTGGGTGTCCTGAAAGCCTGTGGTGCAGACCTGAAGCGCCTTGAGGAAGAGTTGGTAGAGTTTGTGGACTCCACCACCCCCCTGATCCCTAGCTCCGACAGTGAGCGCGAAACCCAACCCACATTGGGGTTCCAGCGGGTACTGCAGAGAGCGGTATTCCATGTGCAGTCGTCTGGCAAGAAGGAGGTAACCGGAGCAAACGTACTGGTAGCCATCTTCAGTGAGCAGGAAAGTCAGGCGGTTTATGTGCTGAAAAAGCAGAATATCGCCCGGATTGACGTGGTTAATTTCGTCTCCCATGGTATCTCCCGGGTTCAGGGAGCAGAGGACCAGGAAGGCGCGGATCACGCTGCCCAGGACGAAGCAGCGGAAGAGGGCGGTCATTCCCGTCCGCTGGAGAGCTACGCCACTAACCTCAACGAACAGGCACGGCAGGGTCGTATTGATCCGCTGATTGGCCGTGAGCATGAGGTTGAGCGGGTGGTACAGATTCTGGTTCGCCGCCGCAAGAACAACCCCTTGCTGGTGGGCGAGGCCGGCGTTGGCAAGACAGCCATTGCCGAGGGTCTGGCCAAGAGGATTGTGGACGGGCAGGTGCCGGAGATTATCTCGGATGCCGTCGTCTACTCACTGGATATGGGCGCGTTACTGGCCGGTACCAAGTATCGTGGCGATTTTGAAAAACGCCTCAAGGGCCTTTTGAGTGACCTGAAGAAGCAGAATCATGCCATTCTGTTCATCGATGAGATCCACACCATCATCGGTGCCGGATCTGCGTCGGGCGGCGTGATGGATGCCTCCAACCTGCTTAAGCCTATGCTCAGTTCAGGCGAACTCCGTTGCATTGGTTCGACCACGTTTCAGGAGTTCCGTGGTATTTTCGAGAAAGACAGCGCCCTGGCGCGTCGCTTCCAGAAAATTGATGTCAACGAGCCGAGCGTTGAGGACACCTACCAGATCCTCAAGGGTCTCAAGCCAAACTTCGAGAAACATCACGATCTCAAGTACACCGACAAGGCGTTGCGGGTAGCCGCAGAGCTGGCAGACCGGTACATCACCGACCGGCACCTGCCGGACAAGGCCATCGACGTGATCGACGAAGCCGGTGCACGGCAGCGGCTGCAGCCGGAAGACAAGCGCAAGAAGACCATTGACGTGACCGACATCGAAGACGTGGTCGCCAATATTGCGCGAATTCCGCCGAAGAATGTTTCCACCAGCGACAAGGATCTGCTGCGCAATCTTGAACGCGATCTGAAAATGGTGGTGTTCGGTCAAGATCCGGCGATCGAATCCCTGTCAACCGCCATCAAGCTGGCGCGGGCAGGCCTGAAAGCGCCTGAGAAGCCGGAAGGTGCCTTCCTGTTTGCCGGGCCGACCGGTGTCGGTAAAACGGAAGTCACCAAGCAACTGGCGAAGGTGCTGGGCATCGAGCTTGTTCGCTTCGATATGTCAGAGTACATGGAGCGTCATACTGTCTCACGCCTGATTGGTGCACCTCCGGGCTATGTCGGCTATGACCAGGGCGGCCTGCTGACCGAAGCGGTCAACAAGCATCCGCACTGCGTGTTGCTGCTGGATGAGATCGAGAAGGCGCATCCTGAAGTCTTCAACCTGCTGCTGCAGGTGATGGACCACGGTACCCTGACGGATAACAATGGCCGTAAGGCGGATTTCCGCCACGTGATTCTGGTGATGACCACCAACGCGGGCGCTGAAAGCATGGCCCGCCGCTCGATCGGCTTCAATGAGCAGGATCACAGCACCGACGGCATGGAGGTGATCAGCAAAACCTTCACGCCGGAGTTCCGCAATCGACTGGATGGCATTATCCAGTTCGCCGATCTGCAGAAGGACACCATCACTCACGTGGTGGACAAGTTCCTCACCGAGCTTCAGGCTCAGCTGGACGAGAAGCACGTTGTGCTTCACGTTGATGATGCGGCCAAGCTCTGGCTGGCGGAGAAAGGTTACGACGTAACCATGGGTGCCCGACCGATGGCGCGGCTGATCCAGGACAAGATCAAGCGCCCGCTGGCGGAGCAGATCCTGTTCGGTCGGTTATCGGAGCACGGCGGTGATGTATTCATTCAGCTCAAGGACGACGAGCTGACCTTTGATTATGAGGACGAGCCGGCCGAGGCGGTCTGACCTCACCGAACCTCATGGAACCGCTGGCCGGGCCACCCGTCCAGCGGTTTTTTCGTGTCCGATCGTTCCTGGCCCTGAATACCCGTTGGCCATATTCTGCATAAAACATTGGCGGAACCGTCAATTCATTGGTCGTGAACATCTGTCATTTTTGTAGGTGTCCGCGGCCCGACTCGCGGTATGCAAACAACAATAAGGATGCAGCCGTTGATGACTAAGAATATCCCTTCAATTTTTGCGTTATTGGCATTTGTTTCTATTGCTGTGGCAAGTCCTGCAAAAGCCTCAACTGACCCCAAAGCGTTCTGCGTGTTTGATGTTGCCGGGGCCAGCGGATTTGTTTACCAGTTGCTTCGGGAGTATCAGCGAAGTGCACTTCAGAACAGAGTGCTTCTGAACATGCAGCCCTATACCGATGAAGATGCGGCGGTCAGGGATTTTCGGGAAGGCCGCTGTGATCTCGTTGCCGTAACCGATATGGGAGCCCGGAACTTTAACGATTTTACCGGCTCGATCAGCGCAATCGGTGCCATACCATACTACGAAGATCTTCGGGTTCTGTTGTACGGCCTGTCGCGACCAAGGCTCGAACCTTATTTAACGCAGAATGGCTATCAAATGCTTGGAGTGGCGCCAATGGGCGCTGCTTATCTATTCGTGAAAGACAGGGCGATTGATCATGTAGATGCACTCAAGGGCAAGCGCTTCAGTGTTTTCCAGGGACATCACGATGCCCGCCATATGGTGAGTTTCGTTGGTGCTGAGCCGGTTGAGGCCAAAATTTCCAATTTTGCCAATCTGTTCAATTCCGGCGCGGTGGACATCAGTTATGCACCCGCGGCGGCGTGGGAGGTGTTGGAGATGTTTCGCGGCGCAGGTGAAAACGGGGGAATAGTTCGTTATCCGGTTGGTCAGGTGACAGTTCAGCTCTTTGCCAGGGAAGGAACCTTTACCGACGGCTTTGTTCGTGATTCCCGAAAGACGATGGCCCGTTTGTATCCCGAAGCCATCCGGATCATCCGCCAGTTCGAAGAGCGTGTCCCCGAGGACAGGTGGATCGATATAGCTGCCAAAGATAAGCGGGATTATCAGGAAATGCTCAGGCAGGTCCGGCTGGATCTGTTGTCTTCATCGGACCCGGAATCCCGGTTAGCGGCCGCGGTGTATCACGAGGACATGATGACCATCCTGAGAAAAATCCGCTGCTACACGAACCCCGGGGGTCGTGAGTGCTCGGATCAGAACCGGGAATAACGGATGGTATTAATCAAAAAAGCCCCGCATTTGCGGGGCTTTTCAGATGTCAGCCTGGCCGATTAACGGGCGCGGTAAACGATGCGGCCCTTGCTGAGGTCGTAGGGAGTCAGCTCAACCTTGACCTTGTCACCAGTCAGAATGCGGATGTAGTTCTTGCGCATTTTTCCGGAGATGTGTGCAGTCACAACGTGGCCGTTGGACAGCTCAACGCGGAACATGGTGTTGGGAAGGGTGTCGATAATAACGCCTTCCATTTCAATGACATCTGATTTCGCCATTCAGTAGAAACCTCGTTCGGAATACTTTTCGGTGATTTTAAATTGCGCAATTCTGCCTGAATTCTCCACGTTTGGCAAAACTCAGTCGGTCGACATCTCGCGCCAGTGGCCATCCCGCAAGGCCTCAATGGGTTTAAATCGGGTTTTATAGTTCATTTTCCGACATTCTTTTATCCAGTACCCCAGATACAGATGCGGCAATTCCCGCCGTTTGGCTTCCTCAATCTGCCAGAGCACTGCGAAAGTGCCCAGGCTCCGGTGCTCCAGTTCCGGCGCGAAGACGGTGTAGATGGCCGAGAGGCCATCATCCAGCAGGTCGACGGCTGCCAGTCCCACCAGGTCACCATCAAGAGACATTTCGAGGAACCAGGAGTCGGTAGCCCCCTCCACGAGGAACGAGGTAAATTGTTCTCTTGAAGGTGGATACATGTCACCGTCGCGATGACGCTCCTCTATATAGTGGGCATACAGCCGGTAATAGCGTTCACTGAATGCTGCTGGCACCAGCTTGCAGTCGAGGTCGGCATTTTTGCGAAGCACCCGGCGTTGATTCCGGTCTGGCTCGAATTGGCCTACCTGCAGGCGTACCGGAACACACGCGTTACAGCTTTCGCAGTGCGGACGGTAGTAATGTGAGCCGCTGCGGCGGAAACCCAGTGCGGTTAACTGGCTGTAGAGCTTTCTGTCGATGTGGGCGCGTGGGTCCACAAACATGGTGGTCGCTTCACGGTCTGGCAGGTAACTGCAATCGTGAGGAGGAGTGGCAAAGAAAACGAGCGTTCTGAGATTACTCATTTCACCTCCGGGCAGGGCCATTGCCAGCTGAAGTTCCAGTCTGGCTGGTCCGGTTTCCGATCGACACATGCCCTGAGTATAGATAAAAACTCCGCCCTCGGAATACTGCGCGCGCCCATTGTCAGCAAGTGGTCGCTCTCTACCTGGCAATCCATGAGCTGATAACCCCATTCGCCGAGCTGGTGGGCCAGATGCACCATCAGTACTTTGGAGGCGTTGGTTTCCAGTGAAAACATGGATTCGCCGAAGAAACAGCGGCCGATAGCCAGACCGTACATGCCGCCTGCGAGCTCATTGTTGCGATTCCAGACTTCAATGGAGTGGGCGATACCTCGTTTATGCAGCTCGGTATACGCTGCCATCATGTCGTCAGTAATCCAGGTGCCCTCAGCGCGGGTGTTTGCGCAGAGCCGAATGATGCGGCCAAAGCATTGATCGGTGGTGATATGGAATCGACGCTGGTTCAGCGTCCGGCGCAAGCTCCGGGAGATGTGGATGTCAGAGGGAAACAGCACGCAACGAGGGTTCGGTGACCACCAGAGAATGGGCTGGTCGTCACTGAACCAGGGGAAAATGCCATTCCGATAGGCCAGAATCAGGCGTTCCGGAGACAGGTCGCCACCCAGGGCAAGCAGGCCATCGGGATCCTCCAGCGCTTCTTCTGCGGGAGGAAACCAGAATTGATCAGGATCCAGCCAGGGTAGCGACGTCATTCTGCTCCTGAGCAGTTAGCCTTGTTGATCAAGAAACTTTTCGGCGTCGAGCGCAGCCATGCAACCAAACCCGGCGGACGTCACAGCCTGCCGATAGACGTGATCGGCTACGTCGCCAGCCGCGAACACGCCTGGAATGCTGGTCTGGGTGGCCATGCCGTCGAGGCCGGAGCGAATCCGGATGTAGCCGTTAGCCATATCCAGTTGCCCTTCAAACAGGCTGGTATTCGGCTTGTGGCCGATCGCGATAAATACGCCGGCCAGCTCCAGATCCTGGGTGCTGCCATCTTTGGTGTTCCTGATGCGCATGCCGGTAACACCGGTGCCATCGCCGAGCACTTCGTCCAGGGTGTGGTCCCAGATGATGTTGACGTTGCCGTTTTCTGCTTTCTCGAAGAGTTTGTCCTGAAGGATCTTCTCGGCCCGAAGCTTGTCACGGCGATGAACCAGGGTCACTTCATCAGCGATGTTCGAGAGATACAGCGCCTCTTCCACAGCAGTATTGCCGCCGCCGATAACCGCGACTTTCTGCTTGCGGTAGAAGAAGCCGTCACAGGTGGCGCAGGCCGACACGCCCTGACCCTTGAACTTCTCTTCGGATTCAAGCCCCAGATACATGGCAGAGGCGCCAGTGGCAATGATCAGAGCGTCACAGGTGTATTCGCCGTTGTCGCCTTTGAGCCGGAACGGGCGGTTGTTCAGATCAGCTTCGTTGATGGTGTCGTACACGATGCTGGTTTCAAAACGCTCGGCGTGCTTCTGCATGCGCTGCATGAGCTCGGGGCCCTGAACGCCGTCATTGTCGCCCGGCCAGTTGTCTACGTCAGTGGTGGTGGTCAGCTGGCCGCCCACTTCGATACCGGTGATCAGGGTCGGGTTCAGGTTGGCGCGCGCGGCATAGACTGCAGCGGTGTAGCCGGCCGGGCCGGAGCCAAGAATGATCAGTCGGGAATGTCGGGTTTCGCTCATCTGTGTCTCACTGAAATGAAGTATGCGTATTCGACGGCTCTCCTCTGTCCCTTCGGAGGGCAGAACGGGAGCCGCTCATCTGAAATCTGGCAAAAGGCTAACATGAAATGACCGGGCTGCCATTCGTTTACGCCAATGTGGCTTATAAAACGTTGCTATGTGGTCAGACCCGGATTATTCAAGCACCGATACGGTCGTTAACAGCTGGCGCACCCGCTCCCGGGCTTTACCGGATTCTCCCTGTTCCAGGCGATGTTCGGCTACGGCGGGGAAGACGGCCTGCACGTCGTCGGGCAGTACGTGATTACGACCTTCCATCAGTGCCCATGCTTTGGCGGCTCTCAGCAGGCCGAGGCCCGCCCTCGGGGACAAGCCGTAAAGCAATCCGGGCATGCGCCGGCTCTGCTCAAGAAGGCGTTGCAGGTAATCCAGCAAAGCCGGGCTGGCGGATACCTTTTCCACGGCCTGCTGCAAGGCCACCAGCTCATCGTGCGGGAGTATGGCCTGCAAACGATCGGTAAGGTGTTTGCGGTCTTCGCCCTCCAGCAGCTCCCGTTCCGCTTTCGGGTCGGGGTAGCCCAGCCGAAGTCGCATCAGAAACCGGTCAAGCTGGGATTCAGGCAGGGGAAAGGTGCCGCCTTGCTCTATGGGGTTCTGGGTTGCGATCACAAAGAACGGGGTAGGTAGTGGTCGGGTTTCCCCCTCAATGGATACCTGCCTTTCTTCCATGGCTTCCAGCAGGGCGCTTTGGGTGCGCGGTGACGCGCGGTTGATTTCGTCTGCCAGAACCACCTGGGCGAAGATGGGGCCGGGGTGAAACACGAGCCCGCCGGCCTGCTTGTCATACATGGAGTAGCCGAGGACGTCTGCAGGCAGCAGGTCATTGGTGAACTGGATTCGCTGATAGCTTAACCCCATGATTTTTGCCAGCGCATGGGAGAGGGTGGTCTTGCCCATGCCCGGAATATCTTCAATCAACAGGTGGCCGCGGGCAAGCAGGCCGCAGAGCGCCAGACGAACCTGATTCTCCTTGCCCAGCAGTACCTTGTTAAGGGCGCTGACGACCGTGTCCATTTTCTGTTTCATGCCGGTTTCAGTCCCTCACCCGTTTCAGAATGTCGCCGTAGGCATCGATGCGCCTGTCCCTGAGGTACGGCCAGATTCTCCGGATGGATTCGGTGCGCTGGCGGTTCAGGGTTACCGACAGGATACACTCGTCAGTCTCGTTGCCGCGGGCCAGAAACTCGCCCTGAGGGCCACAGATGAAACTGTTCCCCCAGAACCGGATGCCATCGCTTTGGCCGGAAGGATCTGGCTCGGTCCCAACGCGATTCGGGGCGATAACCGGAAGGTTGTTGGCTACCGCATGGCCACGCTGAACGGTCACCCAGGCGTCCAGTTGCCGGGCCTGTTCGTCTGGATCGTCGGTCACGTCCCAGCCAATGGCGGTCGGGTAGATCAGTATTTCCGCGCCGGCCAGTGCCATCAGTCGGGCCGCTTCCGGGTACCACTGGTCCCAGCACACAAGGACCCCCAGCTTACCAACGGAAGTCTGGATGGGGGTAAACCCGCTGCTGCCGTCATTGAAGGTGGCATCACCGGGAGTAAAGTAGAATTTCTCATAAAAGCCCGGGTCGTCCGGGATGTGCATTTTCCGGTACAGCCCGGCCAGGCTGCCATCGGTGTCGAACACCACAGATGTGTTGTGGTAAACGCCATTCATGCGCCTTTCAAAAATAGAACCCACAAGCACAACGCCTAATTCTTTTGCGAGACCAGACAGATAGTTGCTGGTGGGCCCGGGAATGGGCTCTGCAAGCTCAAAAATGGCGGTGTCTTCGGTCTGGCAGAAATACTGGGTGGCGTGCAGCTCCTGCAGGACAATCAACTGCGCGCCATCCACCGCAGCCTGCCGTATCAGGCGTTCGGATGTCGCGAGACTCTGGTTCTTGTCGGGACTGCAGGTTTGCTGAATGGCGGCGACCTTCAGGTTGGAGCTGGTGTTCGTGCTGGTCATACCGTTACCACCCCCGCAGGAATTTGCATGGTTACGCAGTGCAGACTGCCGTGCTGGTAAATGAGCGGGCGGCAGTCAATTGGAATAATCTCCCGGTCTGGGAAGATGCCCGCCATGATGCGAACTGCTTCTTCGTCCTGCGGCACATCGTAGACTGGCAGCAGAACTGCGCCGTTGATGATCAGGAAGTTGGCGTAGGTCGCTGGCAACCGTTCGCCGTCCTCATCGTAAATCGGGTCGGGCCAGGGCAGGGGCGTCAGGCGATAGGGGGTGCCGTCGGCCTGACGGAATTCCTGCAATTCTTCTTCCATCGCCGCCAGGGCGCTGTAGTGCTCGTCCGCAACATCCGGGCAGGTCACATAGCAGATATGATCAGGCGCGCAGAACCGTGCCAGGGTATCGATGTGGCTGTCGGTATCGTCGCCCGCCAGATATCCGTGGTTGAGCCAGAGAATACGATCGACCCCGAGGACTTCCTCCAGCAATTGCTCGATAGCCGTCCGATCCATGGATGGGTTTCTGGACGGAGTCAGCAGGCACTCGCTGGTAGTGAGCAAGGTGCCGGCGCCATCGGATTCTATAGAGCCGCCTTCCAGGACAAAATCCACTGGCTGCAGTGGGTGTTTGCCGAAAACGCCCGCGTTCGCCAGGTGCCGGTTGAGGGCATCGTCTTTTTCCCAGGGAAATTTGTCTCCCCAGGCATTGAACCGGAAGTCCAGCAGAGCGGGGCCGTCAGCGGTATCCACGGTGATGGGGCCGTGGTCCCTGGCCCAAGTGTCGTTGGCCGGGGCTGGCACAGTGATTACGCGACCTGGTAACCCGTTGCCTTCGGCATAAGCGTTCAGCTGCTGGCCAAGTTGCTGGAGACGTGCCACGAACTCGCAGCTGATCACCAGGTGTTCAAAACGGAGGACCGCTTTGGCAATGGCCTCGAACACGGGCTCCACGTCGGCCATGCGCTTTGCCCAGTCGGTTCCGGGATGAGGCCAGGTCAACATGACTGCGCTTTGGGAAGCCCACTCCGCAGGCAACGTACGTCTGGAAGTCACTGTATAAGTCACCTTGGTTTGCAAAAGCCGCCATTCTATCTGAGCAATGCAGCCCGTGCATTGTCATTCCTTGGCCGGTGTTTGATGAAGCGGGTGTTTATCAGTCTTTGTGTTGCTTTGCCACTGCATGTATTACGCGGTTACCTTCGAAATAGACGACAAAATCCTGATAATGCCACTGACTGATGGGGGGTTCTCCGACCGGGCCTTTGATGTTCTGGGGGGCGCCCCAGCGATTCCGGACGGAGTCGTCACTCATGCCGTTCGCGGGCAGGCTGATCTGGCTTCTGTCGGCCTGGCTGCCGACCGGTACCCTCAGTTCCTCAGCAAGGGCCAGTGGCGCTGAGCCGGCGAATACAGCCGTAGCCAAAACGGCGGCAGCCATCACATTGCGGTAGTTTGTCATAGAGGAGTCTCCAATAATGCATGATTACTGCGCACTGTCTGCGGCAGATGAATAAAACGTAATATCCCGAAAAGCTTAGCAAAAGTCAGCACTTTTTCAGTATCTTACTCTTTTTGGCGTTGCCGAATCTGCCAACGCATCACATGCCGGGCAATTTGCTGACGGTCGCTGTCATCCAGTTCAACAAACAGCGTGTGAACCCGTGTGCCGCCTTGGTTGTCGTGCTCGGTATCCAGTACTTCAGCAATGGCTCTTGGCTGGTATAGCTCTGGTGGTAGAGTCATCCGAATGGCCAGTCGGTCACCCGCGCCAAAGGTTGCTGTCGGCCAGCGGAATGAGAGCCCGCCCTCACTCAGGGTTACATCCTGCCAGTCCTCCGGTTGCAACGGATTTTGCTCAAAGGCGATAATGCGCGCCAGCGTATCGACCTTGCTGTTCAGGGATTTGACCAGCCCGGCCAGCAGGCGGTCGCGCTCAGCCAGGCTTGCCAGGTATGCACGTACGTCCTGGTCCAGCCTCCGGAACTCGGCTTTCAGGGCTTCCAGTGGAGAGTTATTGAACGGATCGTCGCCGGGATGGGCGTCGTCCAGGCGGCGTACCTCAAGCCCGATACGGTCGTCTATCCGGAAGAACTCCCGGCGCTCCCGCTGGCTGTCTCCGCTCGGTGGCGTTTTATTCTGGCTTGGCATCCTGTCTCCGGACGGGTTTTTATTGATTATAGAACAGTTTAGCAGTTTCCCGACGGCTGGTAAGAGGCCTGGCAAATCTCCGGGCCAGGTAATGATCGAAGCCAGCGGGGATTCAATAATCGACGGACCGCAAGGTAGCGACAGGCACCCCTACATGTTCAGACCCTTATCGTTTTATATTGGCCTGCGATATACCGCCGCCAAACGACGTAATCACTTCATCTCCTTTATCTCCCTGACCTCAATGATTGGCCTGATGCTGGGCGTTGCGGTATTGATCATCGTGCTCTCGGTCATGAACGGGTTCGATCGCGAACTCAAGCAGCGCATTCTTGGGATGGTGCCTCATGCCACGATTCAGGGGGCTTCCGGTCCCCTGGAGAACTGGCAGGAGATTGACCAGAAGGTTGAAGCCTACCCGCGAGTGCTGGCGGCGGCTCCCTTTATCCAGGGGCAGGGCATGGTAACCGGTGGTGGTAACGTCCGGGGCGTGATGCTCAACGGTGTCCTGCCGGAGCAGGAGGCCAGCGTTTCGATTATCGAGAACCATTTCATCGAAGGCAGCCTTGAGGAGCTTCGGTCCGGGGAATTCGGAATCATCATTGGCCGGTTGATGGCAAACAGCCTTCGACTGGGGGTAGGCGATAAACTCACGGTGGTATTGCCCGAAGCTTCGGTAACGCCGGCCGGCGTGTTGCCCAGACTCAAGCGCTTTACCGTCAAGGGCATTTTCAGCGTTGGTGCCGAGCTTGATGGGAACTACGCGCTGATTCATATGGATGATGCGGCGCGTTTGATGCGTACCGGTGGCCGCGCGGAGGGTATCCGGCTTTTAATGGATGACCTGTTTGCGGCGCCCAAAGTTGTCAATGATGTTGCCCGGACCCTGGGAGGCCGCTATTACGTATCGGACTGGACCCGCACCCACGGCAACCTGTTTCAGGCAATTCGCATGGAAAAAACCATGATCGGGTTGCTGCTGATGTTCATTGTCGCAGTGGCGGCCTTCAATATTGTGTCAACGCTGGTCATGGTGGTGACCGACAAGACCGCTGATATCGCCATCCTGCGAACCATGGGCGCCACGCCCGGGCGCATTATGAGGATCTTTATTATCCAGGGTGCCGTGATTGGCGTGTTTGGCACGCTCATAGGTACTGCATTGGGGATCTTCGGTGCCCTGAACATCAGTGGCTTTATTTCGTGGCTTGAATCGGCACTGGGGCATCAGTTTCTCAGCGCTGATGTCTATTTTATCAGCTACCTGCCGTCGCAGCTCCAGTTGCAGGATGTACTGATTATCAGCGGTGCGGGCCTTGCCATGAGCCTGCTGGCAACTATTTATCCGGCCTGGCGTGCGTCGCGGGTCGAACCGGCGGAGGCATTGCGTTATGAGTGACGGGCAGACGACATCTCTGGTGATTGATTGTCAGAAGGTTACCCGCACCTACAGTGAAGGGCCGGAAACACTGACGATTTTCTCGGACATCTCACTTCAGGTTAAGGCCGGCGAGACGGTTGCCATTGTGGGCAGTAGCGGGGCAGGGAAAACCACCTTGCTGAACCTGCTGGGCGGTTTGGATCGCCCTTCGTCAGGGCATATCCGGATCTGTGGCAAGGATATTCATCAGCTATCGGAAGCAGGCCGGGCGCGGTTCCGGAATCAGCATCTGGGGTTTGTGTATCAGTTCCATCATCTGCTGCCGGAATTTACCGCACTTGAGAACGTCATGTTGCCCTGCGCGCTTGGTGGCATGCCACCCAGGCAGGCCCGCCCGAAGGCGGAGCAACTGCTGCAACGGGTGGGTCTGGGTGAGCGGCTCAGGCACAAACCCGGCGAGTTGTCCGGTGGTGAGCGTCAGCGGGTAGCGATAGCCAGAGCACTGGTTAACAGCCCGGAGTGTGTGTTGATGGATGAGCCTACCGGCAATCTGGATGAACACACAGGGGAGGGTATCCGTGCCCTGATCGGCGACCTGCGTGATAATTCCGGGACGTCATTCATCATGGTTACCCACGACATGACCATGGCCCGGAGCCTGGGAAGGGTGCTGCGACTGGAGCAGGGGCGATTGGTTCAGGAGGCCTGATTGCTCGCGGGCGTTCGCTTGTTGCGCTGGCGACGCCGTAATTGCCATTCAGTGCGGATCTTGCGGCGCCATAGATACTGGATGATCAGGTAAGCGACGCAGGCGGTCACCGTGGCCAGAACCAGAGAACCCAGGTACAACGGCACGCCGATATCGATCAACCTGTGGCTGATCCAGTCCCAGGAAAGCTCGAATTCGAACGCCAGAACGGGCCGATTGAGTATCCAGGCCCCCACCTTGTAATTGAAGTAGAACATCGGGGGCATGGTCAGCGGATTGCTGATCCAGACCAGAACCACGGATAAAGGCAGGTTGGCGTTAAACCAGATGGCGCAGAATGCGGCTGCCAGCATCTGGAAAGGCATCGGAATAAAACAGAACCAGACGCCCACCAGGAAGGCCCTGGCAACACAGTGCCGGTTGATGTGCCACAGGTTGGGTTCATGGAGGATATCGCCCAGAAAACGCAGCGATTGCATCGACTGCACCTTTTCAGGGGTGGGCAAATACCGTTTCATGAACTTCTTCGGCATAGGAAGTTCGGCCTGTTTCCTGGCTTTGAGTAATCACTGGAGCCCAGAGGCTGCCAGCGCTATCGAAAATTGGAGGACAAGGATTGTCCGAAAACCCAGTTTCCAACCGGGTCAGCAGGCTCGGTGTTGGACTCGCCAGCATTCTCGCCTTCTCTTGCGGCGTTATCTTACTGTATCGGCTCGCAACCTTGCCACCATATCCATGGCTGTTTGTGCTGGTTGGGTTAATGTTGCTGGCTATGTTCTGTCGATACCAGCGCATACAGAGGCTCGGGCCCGTGGTGGTTGCTGCGACGCTGGGGTTGGTCTGGGCCGGCTGGAATGCCGATATGAGACTGGCCGAGCGCCTGCCTTCGGAGTGGGAAACCAAGCGCATTGTAGTATCCGGCTATCTCTGTGATTTGCCGACGCCGGGAAGCTTTGACAGTCTGAGATTCGGATTCTGTGTCCTGCACTGGCAGGCACCTGGCGTGTCGGTAGATAACAACTTGCCCCGCGTCCTGCGACTATCCTGGTACGGCAGGGAGGGGCGCAGGCTACCCGACCATCGCCTGACACTGGAGGTCACTCTCAAGCGTCCTCACGGCAACCTGAATCCAGATGGGTTTCGCTACGAAGACTGGTTGTTCCGTCACGGCTATCGGGCGACCGGTTCCGTTAAACAGGTCTCTGCGGCACCGGAGCTGTCATGCGCACTGCAATGTCAGTACCACGCCTGGCACTGGCGAGCATCAAAGAAGTTGCAGCGTTGGTTTGGTGAAGCGGAATACTACCCCCTGATTGCGTCTCTGCTAATGGGTAACCGGGGTTCTCTGGAAGATCATCACTGGCAGGTACTCAAGTCGACCGGCACCATTCATCTGGTGGCTATTTCTGGTTTGCATCTGGGTCTGGTGGCGGTCGGCGTTGGTCTGTTGGCGCGCTGGGGCTTGCTGTTGCTGCCGGTTGGTGGTCTGAGTGAGCAGGGCCGGCGTTCTCTGGTTTTTCTGGTGGTTGTGCTCAGCTGCCTTGCCTATTCGCTATTGGCCGGTTTTACCGTACCAACCCGGCGGGCCCTGGTGATGGTGGTTGCCGGCGGCTGGTATCTGCTCAAGGCAAGACAACAGAGCGGCTGGCGGCCCTTTGTGCTGGCTCTGGCAGTGGTGCTTCTGATGGATCCGTTTGCGCCTCTGGACCAGGGTTTCTGGTTGTCTTTTGGCGCTGTCGGGGTGCTGCTGGCGGTATTTTCAGGGCGTCTGGGTTCGTCGGGTTGGTTATCGGCTTTGTTGATAGCCCAGTTGGCGGTCTTTGTCGGGTTGTGGCCAATGTTGATGCTGGTGCATCAGGGCCAACCTCTTGCAGGCTTCGCGGCCAATCTATTGGCGGTGCCCTGGGTGTCGTTTGCCGTCATGCCGGTACTGTTCCTGGGGTCCATCATCGCTCTTCTTTCCGGGGGGTGGCTCCTGCCCTGGGTATCGGCCGGGTTTGACCTTGTCCTGGGGGCGCTATGGTGGTGGCTGGAGCTGGTGGCCCGGTTCCCGGCAGGGCAGATGCAGCCTCTGCCACTGCCATTGGCAGCAGGTTTGGCGTTGCTGGCGCTTTGGGGGATTCGCTGGAGGGACTGGCGATGGCGGGCATTGCTGGGCGTTACCTTCCTGTTGCTCAGTGTTCCCTGGTCAGGTGCAGGAATAGGCAATTCCGTCACACAGGCACCTGAAGTCCGGGTGTTGGATGTGGGGCAGGGGCTGTCAGTTGTGGTTCGCGCCGGTGGCCGGGTGATGGTGTATGACACCGGGCCGGAAGTTGCGGGCGTCTACTCCGCCGCCGATTCGGTGCTGGTGCCGAATCTCCGGGCAATGGGCGTCGAGGTTATTGATCTGCTGGTCTTGAGCCATGCTGATAATGACCACGCCGGCGGTCTTGAGACGTTGTCTGGGCACTTCGCGATCAAAAGGGTGATTTCCGGAGAGCCTGCTCTTATTGCCGGGCGCGTGCCGGCGACGGTGGAAGGTTGTCGCCCGGGGAATATCCGGTGGCCGGGTCTGGTGATGTCGCTGTGGCAAAATCCGTTGCCTGCGGACGGGAATGACGCTTCGTGCGTGATACGCGTGTACCACCCGTCCAGCAACAGCGATTTCGTATTGACCGGGGACATCAGCCGGAAGGTTGAGCAACTGATGCTCGGTGGCGGCGGCCCAGAGTGGCTTGAGAACCGCGTTGCGCAGCGGGTGGTGCTGGCGCCACACCATGGCAGCAAAACTTCATCTTCAACACGCTGGGTACAGGCGGTGGCGCCGGATCAGGTGATCTATACGGCGGGCTACCGGCACCATTTCGGGCATCCGCATGCGGAAGTAACCGATCGGTACCGCGCCAGTGGTGCCGTGCCATTGAACACGGCCTGCTCCGGCCAGATCACGCTCAGGTTCGCAGATTCAGGCCTGCTTATAAGTGAGCTCTGGCAGACACAGCCTTTCTGGATAGCGTCTCCGGGGCTTGCCAGGAGTGAATGTAAAATACCGTGACAATCCGGGTGTGGCCTGCACCGACAGCTATGCTAAAGTAGCGCGGCTTGTAACTAATCAGGGAGATCAAGCGTGTTCGAGCTGTTGAAAGCCGGTGGCATCCTGATGGTGCCCATTGTTGCCTGTTCCATCCTGGCACTTGCCATCATTCTGGAACGAATCTGGACCTTGCGGGCCTCTCGGGTCGCGCCCCCGCAGTCTATTAACGAACTCTGGCGCTGGATCAAGAAAAAAGAGCTTAACGGTCGCAAGCTGAAAGCCTTGCAGGCATCTTCGCCACTTGGCCGGATTCTCGCCGGCGGCCTGATCAACGCCAAACATGGTCGCGAGATCATGAAAGAAAGCATCGAACACGAGGCCAGCCAGGTTATCCACGAGCTGGAGCGTTTTCTGAATCCCCTGGGCACTATCGCCACAATCACGCCACTGTTGGGCCTTTTGGGTACCGTTATCGGCATGATCAAAGTGTTTGCCGAAATCCAGTTGGCCGGCGTCGGCAATGCCGGCAACCTGGCCGGAGGCATTTCCGAGGCATTGATCACCACTGCGGCTGGCCTGAGTGTCGCCATTCCTGCTCTGATCTGTCACCGCTATTTCATCCGTCGCGTAGACGAATTGGTGGTCAACATGGAGCAGGAAGCCATCAAACTGGTGGAAGTGGTCCACGGAGACCGCGAAATCGACGTTGAAGGAGCCTGAACGCCGTGAAGTTCAAGCGCCAACGAAGCCAGGAAGTCGGGGTAGATCTGACGCCACTGATTGATGTGGTGTTCCTGCTGCTGATTTTCTTCATGGTGTCGACCACATTTACCCGGGAGAGTCATCTGCAGGTGGAGCTTCCGGAAGCCAGTGCAGAGCCGGCAGCTCCGTCTGAGGTCCGGCAGATTGATGTGGTGATCAATGCCGAGGGCCAGTACTTTCTGAACGACCGACCACTGGTTAACAATCGCCGGGAAACCCTCGAGCGTGGCGTCAGTGAGCTGGCCGAAGGCGACAACAGCCTGCCGTTCATCATCACTGCAGACGCCCAAACCCCCCATGAATTTGTGGTGCGGGCCATGGATGTTGCCGGTCGCCTGGGGTTTGCCAAGCTGAGCATAACCACAGAGCGGGAGGCTGAAAGCCAGTGATGCAGACAAGGCCGGAGCCGCTCAAGACGCCACCTGCCGGTAGCTGGACCACCTACAAACGCCTGCTCAAGTACGTCAAGCCCTTCTGGTTTGCGTTCTCCCTCGCCGTGTTCGGAAACATCATTTACGCCGCTGCATCCACCGGGATGGCCGCGGCGATGGAATATGTGATCACGGCGATCGAGAATCCGTCCGACCA
The DNA here is from genome assembly GCF_000475355.1 of Marinobacter sp. C1S70. Classification (NCBI taxonomy): domain Bacteria; kingdom Pseudomonadati; phylum Pseudomonadota; class Gammaproteobacteria; order Pseudomonadales; family Marinobacteraceae; genus Marinobacter; species Marinobacter sp. C1S70. The sequence continues at coordinate 32,937 of NZ_AXBW01000011.1, forward strand.
GAACCGGATGTTGCTGACCGGGCTGATCGTGGGTGTATTTGCCTTCAGAGGCGTTGGTACGTTTTTCAGCCAGTATTTTATCAGCTACGTTGGGCGTAACGTGATCAACGCCTTACGCAACGATGTGTTTGATCGACTGATGTCTTTACCGTCCCGGTACTACGATGAAAACGCATCCGGGCGTCTGGTCTCAAAGCTCACCTTTAACGTCGAGCAGGTCGCGGATGCTGCGACCAATGCGGTGACTATCACCCTTCGCGAAGGGCTGACCATAGTGGGTCTGCTCGGCTTCATGCTGTACACCAACTGGAAGTTGACCCTGATTTTTCTTACGGCCGGTCCGGTCATTGGTCTGGTCGTGAACTATGCCAGCAAACGGTTTCGTCGAATCAGTAAGCGTATTCAGGGTTCCATGGGCGATATCACCCATGTGGCCTCCGAGTCGATCACCGGATACCGGGTGGTGCGCACCTTCGGAGGCGAAGATTATGAACGGGAGCGGTTTCGTGAGGTCAGTGCCCGTAACCTGAAACAGAGCCTGAAAATGGCTTCTACTCAGGCGATCAGTGTCCCGGTCATTCAGGTGCTGGTGGCTTTTGCTATCGCCGCGCTGGTGTGGACCATGCTTGCGCCGGAGATTCGGGGTGAGATGTCGACTGGTCAGCTGATTGCGTTCATCACCGCGGCGACGACGATGGCCAAGCCCATTCGCCAGGTCACTTCAGTGCACGCCAAGATTCAGAAGGGTGTGGCGGCTGCATTTGATGTGTTCGAGACCATGGATGAAAAGCCGGAAGAGGACCCAGGCTCCTACAACCCGCAGCGGGTCAAAGGCGACATCACATTTGACCAGGTGTCTTTCCGATACCGGGATCAGCTCGACAATGTGCTTGAAGGGATAACCATCGATATTCCAGCCGGCCAGAGCGTTGCACTGGTGGGCCGGTCAGGCAGTGGTAAGTCGACCATGGTTAGCCTGTTACCCCGTTTCTACGAGTACACCGGGGGAGCTATCCGCATTGATGACCATGAACTGAAGGAGTTTTCGCTTCAGTCCCTGCGTGCCCAGATTGCTCTGGTGAACCAGAACGTGGTGCTGTTCAACGATACCATCGCCGCCAACATTGCCTACGGTTCCCTGCGCGACTGCAGCCGGGAAGAAATTATGGAAGCGGCTGAAAAGGCCCACGCGCTCGAGTTTATCAACCGTATGCCGGAAGGGCTCGACACCATGATTGGCGACAATGGTGTGATGCTTTCCGGTGGCCAGCGCCAGCGTCTTGCGATTGCGCGGGCCATCCTCAAGGACGCCCCAATTCTCATTCTGGATGAGGCGACATCGGCGCTGGATACGGAATCCGAACGCCATATTCAGGAAGCGCTGGAAACGGTTATGCAGGGCCGTACCACTCTGGTGATCGCACACAGGCTATCCACCATTGAGAAGGCCGACCGGATTCTGGTCATGGACAATGGCCGCATTGTTGAATCCGGAAGTCATGGTGAGCTGTTGGCTGCGGGTGGCGCATATGCCCAGCTGCATCAGATTCAGTTCAGCGAGCACGCATGAGCACCAGCCTGGTTGACCGGCTTTGGTACGGGCAGGGCAGGCCTCTTGCACTGCTCACACCAGTGGCCTGGCTATATCGGGCGGTGTCTGAGTCCAGGCGCCGAAAGGCCTGGCATGCGCGAAACGAATTGCTGCCGGCCCCGGTTGTGGTGGTGGGCAATATCACCGCTGGCGGCACCGGCAAGTCACCTCTTACTGCCAGCCTGGTTCAGTGCATGAACCAACATGGCTGGAAACCGGTGATTCTCAGCCGTGGCTACGGTGGTAAAAGCTCTCAGTACCCCTTATTGGTCGCTGACGGGACTCCGGCGGGTATCTGTGGTGATGAACCCCTGATGCTGGCGCGGGCCACCGGATGCCCGGTGGTGGTTGACCCGGATCGCTGTCGTGGGGCTCGCTGGGCGCTGGAGAATGGCCTGGGCGATGTGTTGATCTGTGACGATGGCCTGCAGCACTACCGTTTGCCCAGAGATATCGAACTGGCAGTATTTGATGCTCGGCGCGGCACTGGAAATGGTGCGATCATTCCGGTCGGTCCGCTGCGTGAGCCGGTTGAGCGGTTGAACGGTGTCGACTTTGTCGTTCTTAACGGAGCGGAGTTTCCGGAGACTGGCGAGGCCATCGAGAGCTTTGCCGGCGTTGATCATCCGGAAATTCATGCCATGGAGCTGGTGCCCTCGGCTCTGGTGAATCTGAATTCTGGTGAGACCCTGTCGCCGAAGCAGCTTGAAGGTAAACCGGTACGGGCGGTGGCGGGTATCGGTAATCCCGGTCGATTTTTCGAAACCCTCCGGACACTTGGCGCTCACGTCAATGAAGTTCCCTTTCCCGACCATCATCATTTTCGCCCCGAAGACCTGGCATCCGGTGCTCTCGAATGGTTGGTAATGACGGCCAAAGATGCGGTGAAGTGCCAAGGCTTTGCCCCGGATAACGCCTGGGTCTTGACGGTTCAGGCCCGGTTGTCGGAACCTTTTGAACAGCATTTTCTGGAACGGCTCAGAGCCTGCTCTGGCCAGTTGCAACCTGATATCAGCGAGGAAACGAACCATGGATAAGAAATTGCTGGCCATGTTGGCCTGCCCGGTGTGTAAGGGCGAGCTCAAGCTCAACGATGCCCGCACCGAGTTGATTTGCTACCAGGATGCCATGGCGTTCCCCATTCGTGAGGGGATTCCGGTTATGCTGGCGGTTGAAGCCCGCACCCTCAGCACAGACGAGCGCCTCGACAAACACTGAGTCACCCGCAGGACGCAACCATGTCATTTACCGTTGTCATTCCCGCCCGATACGCTTCCAGCCGTTTGCCCGGCAAACCTCTGGCCATGATTGCCGGCAAGCCGATGATCCAGCATGTCTGCGAGCGGGCGAATGAGAGCCGCGCCAGCCGCGTGGTGGTCGCGACCGACGATGCCCGTATCGAGGAGGCGTGTCTTGGTTTTGGTGCCGAAGTCATCATGACCTCGCCCCATCATGCCAGTGGCACAGACCGCCTTGAGGAAGTGGCAAGGAAGCTGCAGCTGGATCCGGATCATCGCGTGGTCAACGTTCAGGGGGACGAGCCTCTGATACCGCCTGAATTGATTAATCAGGTTGCCGATAACCTTGAACAGTACCAGGAGGCCGCCATCGCAACACTGTGCGAGCGGATTCACGATGCCCGCCAGGTGTTCAACCCCAATGTCGTAAAAGTGGTGTTCGATGCCCGGGGCATGGCTCATTATTTCAGTCGGGCTCCGATTCCCTGGGCCAGGGACTTCTGGCCCGCGGGGGCGGCCACCCAGGATGTGGACCTTCCGGATGGCATAGGCTATTTCAGGCACATTGGCATTTATGGTTATCGTGCCAGTGTGCTCAGTGAGTTTGTTACCTGGCTGCCGGCCCCCACCGAACGGGTGGAATCCCTGGAACAGTTGCGAGCACTCTATAATGGCGCTCTTATTCATGTGGATGTGGCGGACCGGCCTCCTGCTCCGGGGGTAGATACCGAAGAGGATCTGGCCCGTCTGCGGGCGCTGATGGAAAAAGGGGGTGCCCGTGGCTGATCGTGTAAGCGTGCTGTTTGTCTGCCTGGGCAATATCTGTCGTTCTCCCAGTGCTGAGGGCGTTTTTCGCCACCTCGCCCGGGAACAGGGCCTGTTCGGCAGACTGCATATTGACTCCTGCGGCACCGGCAACTGGCATATCGGTAAATCTCCGGACGAGCGGGCAACTGCCGCCGCGGCGCGCCGTGGTATCGACATCAGCGACCTTCGTGCCCGCCAGTTCCGTGCAGAAGATCTGGATCAATTTGACTATGTGCTGGTGATGGATCGGTCTAATCTCGCGGATGTTCGAGAGGTCTGGCACCAGAATGGGGGCACGGAGCCGCGCTTGTTTCTGGATTACGGTGACTCCCGGTTGGCCGAGGTGCCCGATCCTTACTACGGCGGAGAGGATGGATTTGAGCACGTGCTTGATCTGATTCATGACGCCAGTTCCGGCCTCCTGGACGAAATCCGGAGGCGGCTGGCTTGAGTCAGGATCTGCAGATTCAGGAGTGGGCCAGCCTTCAGGGATTGAATACCCTGGCTGTGCCGGTAACGGCCCGATACCTGGTGGAAGTCGAAAATCCGGATCAGCTCAAACAGGCGCTTTCCTGGGCCTGTAACCACGAACAGTCCATTCTGGTACTGGGCGGTGGCAGTAATCTGGTGTTTGCCGGCGATTATCCCGGCCTGGTCATCCGGATGGCACTGCGTGGCCGAAGCTGGGAGCAGGTAGACGATCACGGCGCGGTACTGGTGTTGAAAGCCGGTGAGAACTGGCACGAGGCTGTGCTTTACGCCGCTCGTTCCGGTTATCGCGGGATCGAGAACCTGGCGTTGATCCCGGGCACCGCCGGTGCCGCCCCGGTACAGAACATCGGGGCTTATGGCACCGAATTGGGTGACTGTCTTGACAGTGTCACGGTACTGAACCGCCAGACTCTGAAGGTTGAAACCCTGCCTGCAAGCGCCTGCGAATTCGGTTATCGCGACAGCCTGTTCAAGCACCGGCCGGGCCTCTACATCATCCTTGAAATCCGGCTCCGGTTGTCCCGTAATGCGCCTTTGAAGATTGGTTATCGGGATCTTCAGGATTACTTTGGCGACGTTAACGAGGCTGAGTTAACACCCCTGGCGGTGGCCGAGGGCGTGATGGCTGTCCGTCATCGCAAACTGCCGGACCCTGCGGTATTGCCGAATGTAGGCAGTTTCTTCAAAAACCCGGTTATAGGATTGGCTCAGTTTCGGGAGCTTCAGGCCCGGTTTCCGGATGTTGTGTCCTATCCCGCGGATAGTCAGGTCAAACTGGCGGCTGCATGGCTTATTGACCAGGCGGGATGGAAGGGGTTTCGTAACAGCCGGGTCGGGGTTCACAACCGCCAGGCGCTGGTGCTGATCAATCATTCCGGTGGAACTGGCCAGGATGTGCTGTCCCTGGCTGATGACGTGCGCCAGTCTGTGCTTGAGAAATTCGGCGTTGAGCTGGAGATGGAGCCGGGGATTGTGGGCAACGCCTGATCTGCGGAGACGTCGTTAACACACCGGAAGGCTGGGGGCAGCCTTCCGGTGTGTATGGTTCAGGGTTACAAGCCGCCTTTGGGCGATGCCTTCACCAGGAACGACAGAGCCTCATCCACAGGAATGTCCTGTTTTTCCTCGTCCCGCCGACCCTTGTATTCCAGGGTTCCGGCGCTCAGGCCGCGTTCTGAGACCACGAAGCGGTGGGGGATGCCAATCAGCTCCATATCTGCGAATTTCACACCCGGGCGTTCGTTGCGGTCATCCAGCAGAACATCGTAGCCAGCTAGGCGAAGCTGTTCGTAAAGCTTGTCGCCAGCCTCGGCCACCACCGGAGATTTGTGACCATTCAGGGTAACAATGGCCACCTCGAACGGTGCGATGGCATCCGGCCAGATGATGCCCTTCTCGTCGTGGTTCTGCTCGATGGATGCCGCGACGATGCGGGAAACGCCAATACCATAACAGCCCATTTCCATAATCGAAGTCTTGCCGTGTTCATCCAGAACCGAGGCGTTCATGGCCTTGCTGTACTTATTGCCCAGCTTGAAAATGTGGCCAACTTCAATGCCGCGACGGATCTCCAGTGTGCCGTTCCCATCCGGGCTGGCATCGCCCTCGACCACATTGCGAAGATCTTCCACACGGCTGATTTCGGCATCACGTTCCCAGTTTACGCCAGTCAGGTGATAATCATCCTTGTTGGCGCCGCAGACAAAATCTGCCAGGTGTGCTGCGCTGCGATCCACGATAACCGGCACCGCCAGCTTGACCGGGCCGATGGAGCCTGGCTTGCAGCCGATTGCTTTTTCGATTTCCTCGTCGGTTGCCATGGTCAGCGGCTCGGCAATGCCGGGGAGGTTCTCAGCCTTGATCTCATTCAGGGTGTGATCGCCGCGCAGAATCAGGGCCACCAGGCCGGATTCACCATTCTCATCCGCCTCTGCCTTTACCAGCAGTGTTTTCACACTGCGCTCAGCCGGCAGGCCCAGGAACTGGGAAACTGCGTCGATGGTGCGTTGACCCGGTGTGTGAACCTCTTTCAGTTCCTCGCCGGGGGCAGGGCGCTCGCCGGCAGGTGCTACCGCTTCGGCTTTTTCGATGTTGGCGGCGTAGTCACCGCTGGTGCTGAATACGATGGCATCTTCGCCAGAGGAGGCTAGCACGTGGAATTCATGGGAGGAGCTGCCACCAATGGAACCGGAGTCCGCCTGTACCGGACGGTAGTCGAGCCCCAGTCGGTCGAAAATGTTGCAGTAGGTCTGGTGCATCACCTTATAGGTTTCATCCAGGGATTCCGCGTTCAGATGGAATGAGTAAGCATCCTTCATGATGAACTCGCGGGCGCGCATCACGCCAAACCGCGGGCGGCGCTCATCGCGGAACTTGGTCTGGATCTGGTAGAAGTTGGCCGGCAGCTCTTTGTAGCTTTTCAGTTCGTTCCGGATCAGATCGGTGATAACTTCTTCATGAGTGGGGCCAAAGCAGAAATCGCGGCCATGGCGGTCGTTCAGGCGCAGCAGTTCTCCACCGTACTGTTCCCAGCGGCCGGATTCCTGCCACAGCTCGGCGGGTTGTACCGCCGGCATGAGAACTTCCTGGGCGCCGCTCTTGTCCATTTCTTCACGGACGATTCGCTCCACCTTACGCAGGGTGCGCAACCCTAACGGCAACCAGGTGTAAAGGCCGGCGGCCAGTTTACGGATCATGCCCGCCCGCAGCATCAGCTGATGGCTGATAATCTCGGCGTCGGAAGGGGTCTCTTTCTGGGTAGCTATCAGGTAACGGCTCGCTCGCATCGTGTCTTCCGCTGTCATCAGAAAAGTGGGAGTCAGACTAATTGGCAAGGCGGGATGCCCGCCACAGCCTTTCATTGTCGTAGAGTGGGCGTTATTGTACGGAGCCTGCATCACAAGGTACAGATAATGACTGACGAATCCATCGATGTGTCACCCCGCCGGCGCCCGGTTCAGGCCCGCAGCCGGGAACGGGTGAACACCATACTGCAGCATGCTGCCGGGATCTTTCACGAGCAGGGCGTCGACAGCACCAGTATGTCGGCCATCGCCCGGCAGTCCGGCATGTCTCTGGCATCGCTTTACCGCTATTTCCCGAATAAAGCGGCGATTGTCAACGCTATTGCGGAGCGACATGTTGAGAAGATGGAGCAGGCGCTGAGGGCCAAGCTCCCGCAGCTGAGCCTGAGCGACGCGGTGGATGTCCTGATTGATCTGTTTTACGACTTCTACCGCACCGAGCCCGCCTATTCCGCGATCTGGAGCGGCGTGGAAGCCATGCCGGAACTGAGGCAGCTGGATCTTCGAGAACTCTACAGCAACGCCCGGGACCTGGATGCCCGTCTGCAGGAGGAGTATCCCGATTTGCCGGCAGATCGTCGCTGGACAGCCAGTTTGCTGTTACCCCGTTCTGCCGGCACGATTCTTCGGCTGGCGGCCACCCTGCCGGATGAGCAGGGCGTATTGTTGGTTCAGGAAATGAAAACCATGGCCCGCGCCTATCTGGACCACCTGGTGGCTCAGGACAAATAGCCCAGCGGCAGTGCGGTGCTGTCGATGACGCGCCGGAGAACAAAGCTGGAGTGAACACCGCTAACACCGGGAATACGAGTTATCCTGTTCAACAGGAAGTGGTGGTAGTGGTCCATATCCGGCACGACCACTTTGAGCATGTAGTCCGCACTCTGACCAGTGATCAGATAACACTCCTGAACCTCCGGATATTCCCCCACCTGTTCTTCAAACGCGGCAAAGCGCTCTGGTGTATGCCGGTCCATACCAATGAGAATAATGGCGGTCAGCGACAGCCCCAGTTTTTTGTGATCCAGAATGGTGACCGTCCGCACGATAATGCCCGCCTCCTCGAGGGCGCGAACTCGCCGAAGGCAGGGGGAAGGGGATAGGCCGACCTTCTCGGCCAGTTGCTGATTGGTCAGTGAGCCGTCTTTTTGCAATTGTTCGAGGATTTTTCGGTCGAGCTTGTCAATTTTGACAAGCGTTTTCTCGGTATCGGGCATTTTCTGTCTCTTATTAAAGATTTTATGAAATTATATGGCATTATCTGGTTGTGCGGCCAGAAAATGGCAACCAAATAGCTCGCTCCAGCCTTTACACTGTGTGTGTTCCAATCACTGTTTGATATCGGAAGGAATTTTCATCATGGCTTTTGACCATCGCAAATACGTTGCTTTCCAGCCGGTCGCCAAGAAAGATCGTCGCTGGCCCGATCAGGTTATCCAGAAAGCCCCGGCCTGGTGCGCTGTAGATCTTCGGGACGGCAACCAGGCCCTGGTCAAACCCATGTCTGTTGCCCAGAAGCAGCGCTTATTCGATTTGCTGGTCAAGCTGGGTTTCAAAGAGATCGAAATCGGTTTCCCGGCAGCCAGCCAGCCGGACTTTGATTTCTGTCGCAAGCTGATCGAAGAAAACCGGATTCCGGATGATGTAAAGATCCAGGTGCTGACCCAGGCTCGCCCTGAATTGATCGAGCGGACTTACCAGGCCCTTGAGGGTGCCAAACGGGCGATTGTTCACGTTTACAATTCCACCTCAACCGTGCAGCGTGAGCAGGTGTTCGGGCTGGACCGGGACGGTATCCGCGATATCGCGGTCCACGGCGCCACCATCGTGCGGGATATCGCCGCCCGCTATCCGGACACGGAGTGGACCTTCCAGTATTCGCCGGAGAGTTTTACCGGTACGGAGCTGGACTTTGCGGCCAGTGTGATTGATGCCGTCAACGATGTCTGGCGCCCGGACCAGGGGCAACCGGTTATCATTAACCTGCCGGCGACTGTTGAAATGGCAACGCCCAATGTCTTCGCAGATCAGGTGGAGTGGATCTGTGACAACATTCGCTATCGGGAGCACATCAGCATCAGCCTGCATACCCACAATGACCGGGGCTGCGCGGTGGCCGCTGCCGAACTCGGCGTGATGGCCGGGGCAGATCGGGTGGAAGGCACCCTGATGGGCAACGGCGAGCGCACCGGTAACATGGACCTGGTCACCATGGCTATGAACCTGTATTCCCAGGGGATTGACCCTACCCTGGATCTGTCCGGCATGGCCGAAATCACCGAAGTGGTGGAGGCGTGCACCGAAATTTCCACTCATCCGCGTCATCCCTATGCCGGTGAGCTGGTCTTTACCGCTTTCTCCGGCAGCCATCAGGACGCCATTCGCAAGTGTCTCTCCCGTCGGAAAGAGGGCGATGCCTGGAACGTGGCTTACCTGCCCATCGATCCGTTCGATGTCGGTCGCCGATACGAGGAAGTGGTTCGTATCAACAGTCAGTCCGGCAAAGGCGGCGTCGCTTACGTACTCGAGCGCGACTACGACATTACCTTGCCGCGGTGGCTGCAGATCGAGTTCAGCAAGGTGGTTCAGCGCGAGGCTGAAACCAATGGGGGCGAGATCGACTCACACACCATTCACCGTTTGTTTGAAGAGCGATATCTGAAGGTGCACAGCGATTGGGCTCTTCGCTCCTATGACCTGCATCGGGATGACAATGGGGTGCGGGCCGAGGTGGTTGTTGGGGGTGATGCCGCGCCGGTTACCCTTGAAGGTCGTGGGTTGGGAGCCGTTGAGGCCGTTTCCGATGCACTGTCCCGGCAGTTTGGGGTCTCGGTGGCGGTTGAAGCCTATGATGAGTTTGCGCTGGGCGAGGGTACCAATGCCAATGCTCTGGCATGCATACGGCTCACAGCCAATGGCAAGCACTGCAGTGCGGCAGCCCTGGCAGAGGATACCACCTCGGCAACGTTGCAAGCTCTGTTCTCGGCTGTAGCCCAGGTGCTCGATGATAGTCGGTCCGAGTCTGTTTCTGCAGAAGCAGCCGAGACTGCCTGAACGGATAATCCCTTAAACAAACAGAAAGGCCGGTAATCCCAGGATTACCGGCCTTTCTTGTTTCTGCCCGTGAGGGGCATCAGGACGTTAACATAACGGCTTAGAGCGGCGTTACGTTTTCGGCCTGCGGGCCTTTCGGGCCCTGGGTTACGGTGAACTGTACCTGCTGACCTTCGGCCAGAGTACGGAAACCGTTTGCGTTGATTGCACTGTAGTGAACGAAAACGTCACTGCCGCCTTCCTGGGCGATGAAGCCAAAGCCCTTGGATTCGTTGAACCACTTTACGTGGCCGGTTTTGGTATCGGACATCGATCTTTCCTGTCTTACTGATAATTTTCCCTCACGGGACCTTCTTTCGAGCTGGGACATCCGGAGCGCACTGAGGAAGGGGCAACGAAAAGCCAAGGGCAGGACGTTGTAACGCATTCGCCAAATAACGCTGCAGAAGTACACAGCAATTTTCAGTATAGACCGACTTTGAAAGGCGTCAATTGTTTTTTTTATGATCAGCAAGTGTTTTTTAATTGATAAAAAACAATAAGTTGTAATCAAAGTGAAACCCGGGGCTGCTCTCGACCAAGAGCGCCCCGGGTGTTCTGTGGCTCAGCGGATGGAGGTTTGATCAGCGACCGAATTTCTCGCTGATTTCTTCCAGAATGGCCGGGTCGTCGATGGTGCTGGGTACCGTGTACTCCTCGCCATCGGCAATCTGGCGAATAATACGTCGCAGGATCTTGCCGGAGCGGGTTTTGGGTAAACGGTCAACAACGATAGCCCGGCGGAAACAGGCAATAGCCCCGATCTTCTCGCGAACCATCTCTACCAGCTCCTCCTCCAGTTCATCCTGGTCAATGGTGGCGCCATCTTTGATCAGCACCAGGCCAACCGGAATCTGACCCTTCATATCGTCATGAGCGCCCACTACGCAGCATTCCGCGATCGCCGGGTGGGATGCAACGACTTCTTCCATCTCGCCGGTAGAGAGCCGGTGCCCGGCGACGTTAATTACATCATCCGTCCGCCCCATGATGAAGACATAGCCGTCATCATCGATAAAACCACCGTCGCCGGAGCTGTAGAAGCCAGGGATTGGCTTGAGGTAGCTGTTCTGGAAGCGCTGGTCGTCGCCCCATACGGTCATCAGGCAGCCCGGCGGTAATGGCAGTTTGACTGCAACCTGGCCCTGTTCGCCCGCGGGTACCTGGCTGCCTTCCATGTCCACTACCTGAACGTTGAAGCCGGGTGAGGGCACGGTTGCAGAGCCGGGTTTCGTAGTCATCATTTCAATGCCGACCGGGTTGCAGCATATGGCCCAGCCCGTTTCGGTCTGCCACCAGTGATCGAGGATGGGCAGCCCGGTATGCTCCTTCAGCCATTCATAGGTGGGTGGATCCAGGCGCTCGCCGGCCAGGAAAATCCGTTTGAGGGAGGAAACATCGTAGCGGCTCAACTGATCTGCTTCCGGGTCTTCCTTGCGCACTGCACGGAATGCGGTGGGCGCGGTAAACAGCATATTGACCTTGTGGTCCTGAACCACGCGCCAGAATGCGCCGGCATCCGGGGTTTTTACCGGTTTGCCCTCGTAAAAAATGGTGGTGCAGCCGGTAAAGAGCGGTGCATAAACAATGTAACTATGGCCTACCACCCAGCCAACATCTGAGGCCGCCCAGTAAACGTCTCCGGGTTTGGCGTCGTAGACCAGCTTCATGCTGTAAGTGAGGGCAACGGCGTGGCCCCCGTTGTCACGGACGACGCCTTTGGGTTTCCCGGTGGTACCGGAGGTGTAGAGAATATAAAGTGGGTCGTTGGCTTTGACGGGTACCGGTTCGGCCGGGGTGGCGTTGGCCACGATCTCGTTCCAGTCAAAGTCTCGGCCTTCCTGCATGGTTGCCTTGACCTGTGGCCGCTGGAATACCACGCACGCGTCCGGTTTGTGGCTGGATTGCTCTATGGCCTTGTCTACCAGCGGTTTGTATTCGATCACCTTGGTAACTTCGATGCCGCAGGAGGCGGTAATCAGTGCCTTGGGTTTGGCATCTTCAATGCGAACGGCCAGTTCGTGTGCTGCAAAACCGCCGAAGACCACCGAATGGACTGCGCCTAGCCTGGCGCAGGCCAGCATGGCGATGGCTGCCTGAGGAATCATCGGCATATAGATGATTACGCGGTCACCTTTTTCTACTCCGCGGGCACGCAGGGCGCCGGCGAACAGGGCAACTTCATCACGCAGTTCGTTGTAGGTGAATGACTGTTTGGTGTTGGTGACCGGGGAGTCATAAATCAGGGCTTTCTGGTCGCCGCGGCCGGCACGGATATTGGCATCCAGGGCTACGTCGCTGGTGTTCAGCTCACCGTCTGGAAACCACTCGCCATGGCCGTTATCGAGGGCGCGCCAGATCGTATTCGGGGCTTTGATCCAGTCGATGTGCTGCGCCTGCTCACGCCAGAAATCATCCCGCTGGTCAATGGACCGGCGAAATTCGGAGTTGTAGCTCATTGTGCTCCACCTCGGTTGTCCGTGTTGTTGTTTTATCGTTGTTATCGACAACTTTAGGAGCTTTGAAATCCGGGGCTAGTAGACCATAGGCGTAGTTGCCAGGCTCTGCGGCTCTATTCGCTCGAAGAATTGATCTCTGTCACCCGGGCGGACACCGAGCCATGACCAAGTCTTGCGGTAATCTGACTGCCAGTTTCCAGATCACCAGCCTTGCGAACGATCCGGTCATTGTCGTCTTTGACGATGGCGTAGCCTCTTCCAAGGGTGACCAGGGGGCTGACAACATGAAGGGTTTGTGCAATGTGCTGTAATCGCTCGTCTTTTTGGCGCAGCTGGTGACGGGTCGCGAGTGTCAGGCGTTCCTCGAGACGTTGGGTCTGTTCTCTTACCGTTTTTAGGGTTCGGCGTGGGGATTGTGCGCTCATCCTTTGAAGCAGGTAATCGGTTTTCTGCTTCTGCTGGTCCAGTCTGTCACGGATCGCCTTGTTCAGCCGCAGCTCAAGCTCATCCATGCGTTGCGCCTTTTCCAGCAGTTCCCGTCTCGGATCCCGAAGCCGGGCAGACAGGTGCCCCAACTGGTTATCCAGCCTTTGCAATAAGCGGCGTGCAGACTGGCCAAGACGCCCCTGCTGCTCGGTCAGTCGACGGAGCCAGTCCTGCTGGTCGGGCGAGATCTTCTCAGCGGCGGCCGACGGCGTGGGGGCTCTCAAGTCCGCGACAAAATCAGCAATGGTGACGTCGACCTCATGGCCAACGGCGCTGACGGTCGGGATGGGGCAGGCGGCAATGGCCCGCGCGACGGCTTCTTCGTTGAAGCACCACAAGTCTTCCAGGGAGCCGCCGCCCCGGCCGATGATCAGGACATCGGCCAGACCATGCTGCTGCGCCCGGTCAATGGCCTGGACAATATCTGCGGTGGCCGGCTGGCCCTGGACGGCGGTGGGATAGAGCGTGACCGGAATAGCCGGGCAGCGCCGCTTGAGTACCGTCAGAATATCGTGGATGGCGGCGCCAGTTGGCGAGGTAACCACACCAATATGTCTGGGCGTGGCGGGAATCGGTTTCTTTCGGGCCGGGTCAAACAGGCCTTCGCCCTGGAGTCTTGCTTTGAGGGCCTCGAAAGCCTGCTGCAGGGCGCCCAGCCCGGCGGGCTCGAGGTGTTCCACGATGATCTGGAAATCCCCGCGGTTCTCGTACAGGGTCACCTTGCCGCGAATCCGGATCTGGTCACCTTCCCGGGGCAGGGTGCGGATGCGCTGGTTGGCGCCACGGAACATGGCGCAGCGGATCTGGCATTTCTGATCCTTGAGTGAGAAATACCAGTGCCCTGACGAGGGTCTGGAAAAGCCCGAGAGTTCTCCCTCCACCCAGACCTGCATAAAGCTTGATTCCAGCAGGTGGCGCGCCTGGTGGTTGAGCTCACTGACTGTGAGTGCTCGTGGGCGGGTGTCCGGATAAGGGGTGCTCACAGGGCGGGCTCCAGGATTATTCATAAGCAATAGCCGAAAGAGATGGCCAAAAATAACGGAAATTCAAAAAGATGCAACCAAATGGCAAAAACCGCGCGGTTTACTGTCCTTACGCACCACTTTATAATAGATCGATTAAGGATTTTGCTTTGTCGCACCGCCGCGGGTGCGGCACGGAAATTCCCAACTTAGCATGTTCAAAAGGCGGATCCCAATGCTGCGTATTGCCGAAGAAGCCCTCACGTTTGACGACGTTCTGCTCGTGCCCGGATATTCTGAAGTTCTCCCTCACCAGGTCGACCTGAAAACCCAGCTGACCAAGGGTATTACCCTGAATATTCCGCTGGTCTCGGCGGCCATGGATACGGTAACCGAGGCGGAGCTGGCCATCGCCATGGCCCAGGAAGGCGGTATCGGTATCATGCACAAGAACATGACGGTGGAGCAGCAGGCGGCTGCTGTCCGCAAGGTCAAGAAGTTCGAAAGTGGTGTGGTCAAGGATCCGATCACCGTATCTCCGGGTACCACCGTGCGTGAGCTGGTCGATATCACCATGGCCAACAATATCTCCGGCCTCCCGGTTGTCGATGGCAATGACCTTGTCGGTATCGTGACTGGCCGTGATATCCGTTTTGAAAGCCGCATGGATACCCCCGTCCGGGATATCATGACGCCCAAGGACAAGCTTGTTACCGTCAAGGAAGGCGCCGATCTGGAAGAAGTAAAAGAGCTTCTGCATCGTCACCGCATTGAAAAAGTTCTGGTGGTAAACGATGAGTTCCAGCTTCGTGGCCTGATCACGGTAAAAGACATTCAGAAAGCCAAGGACTATCCGCTGGCGTGCAAGGACGAGCAGGGGCGCCTGCGAGTTGGCGCGGCGGTCAGCACCGGTGGTGACACCGAAGCTCGCGTAGCCGCACTGGCAGAAGCCGGGGTGGATGTGATCGTGGTGGATACCGCCCATGGCCATTCCAGGGGCGTGATCGATCGGGTTCGCTGGGTGAAACAAAACTACCCGGATGTTCAGGTCATTGGCGGCAATATCGCCACCAGTGATGCTGCCATCGCCCTGGCCGAAGCTGGCGCAGACGCCGTGAAGGTAGGTATTGGCCCCGGTTCCATTTGTACCACCCGGATCGTCGCCGGCATTGGTGTGCCCCAGATTTCTGCGGTTTCCAATGTCGCCGCTGCCCTGAAGGACCGCGGTGTGCCACTGATTGCAGACGGCGGTATCCGCTTCTCCGGAGACATCGCCAAGGCCATTGCTGCTGGCGCTCACTGCGTCATGATCGGCAGCCTGCTGGCAGGCACCGATGAGGCTCCGGGTGAAGTCGAACTGTTCCAGGGTCGCAGCTACAAAGCGTATCGCGGCATGGGCTCTATCGGCGCCATGGGGCAGGGTTCCAGCGACCGTTATTTCCAGGATGCCAGCAAAGGCATCGAGAAACTGGTGCCGGAGGGCATTGAGGGCCGCGTGGCCTGTAAAGGCCCGATGCGTAATATCGTGCATCAACTGGTTGGCGGTATCCGGGCCTCCATGGGCTACACCGGTAGCGCCACCATGGACGAAATGCGTACCAAGCCCGAGTTTGTTCGCATTACCAATGCCGGTATGCGTGAGAGTCACGTCCACGATGTGACCATCACCAAAGAAGCGCCCAACTACCGAATCGGTTAATCTTTGCCTGATCAGACGCGGCCCGGTTTCCGGGCCGCGTTGTTTCTTTACAGCCCGAGGACTCCATGGCCCAGAACATTCACGACCACCGTATCCTGATTCTCGATTTCGGTTCCCAGTACACCCAGTTGATCGCTCGTCGCGTTCGTGAAATCGGGGTTTACTGCGAGATCAAGGCATTCGATATCACCGATGACGAACTTAACGAGTTCAATCCCAAGGGTATTATTCTGGCGGGCGGCCCGGAATCGGTCACCCAGCTCGGTGGCCCGCGTGCCCCGGAAGGTCTGTTCGATCGTGGTATTCCGGTGCTGGGTATCTGCTACGGCATGCAGACCATGGCAGAGCAGCTTGGCGGTCGGGTTGCCAGTTCCGAGAAGCGGGAGTTCGGTTATGCCCAGGTGAAGGTTCGTGCCAAGGGCCCGCTGCTGGCAGACATTACCGACCACCTGACGCCGGCTGGTGATTCCCTGCTGGACGTCTGGATGAGCCACGGCGACAAAGTGGTCGCCATGCCGGAAGGCTTCGAGCTGTTGGCCTCCACTGAGAGCGCGCCGATTGCTGCCATGCAGGACCTGAGCCGCAACCTGTACGGCGTTCAGTTCCACCCGGAAGTGACTCACACCCTGCAGGGCAAGCGCATCCTCGAGCACTTTGTCCTGACCATCTCCGGCTGTGAGGCTCTGTGGACCCCGGCCAAGATCGTCGACGATGCCGTTCGGCAGATTCGCGAGCAGGTGGGTTCCGACAAGGTGCTGTTGGGCCTGTCCGGTGGTGTGGATTCTTCGGTTACGGCGGCGTTGTTGCATAAAGCCATCGGTGACCAGCTTACCTGCGTGTTCGTGGACAACGGCCTGCTGCGCCTGCACGAAGGCGATCAGGTGATGGACATGTTTGCCAGTAACATGGGCGTTAAGGTTATCCGTGTAGACGCTGAAGACTTGTTCCTGTCCAAGCTCAAGGGCGTGAACGATCCGGAGCAGAAGCGCAAGATCATCGGTAATACCTTCATTGACGTGTTCGACGACGAAGCGGCCAATATCAAAGACGTGAACTGGCTTGCCCAGGGCACCATCTATCCGGACGTGATTGAATCCGCTGCGTCCAAAACCGGTAAAGCCCATGTCATCAAGTCCCACCATAATGTGGGTGGCTTGCCGGAAACCATGAAGATGAAACTGGTAGAGCCGCTGCGCGAGCTGTTCAAGGACGAAGTCCGCAAGATCGGCCTCGAGCTTGGCCTGCCGTACGACATGGTCTACCGCCACCCGTTCCCGGGGCCGGGGCTGGGGGTTCGTATCCTCGGCGAGGTCAAGAAAGAGTATGCGGACATTCTGCGTCGTGCCGACGCGATCTTCCTGGAAGAACTGCATCGTGCTGACCTGTACCACAAGACCAGCCAGGCCTTTGCCGTGTTCCTGCCGGTGAAATCCGTGGGTGTAGTGGGTGATGCCCGCCGCTACGAATACGTGATCGCGATCCGTGCCGTGGAAACCGTGGACTTTATGACCGCACGCTGGGCGCGGCTCCCGTACGAACTGCTGGAAACCGTATCCAACCGGATTATCAACGAGATTTCCGGTGTATCACGGGTGACCTACGATATTTCGTCCAAGCCGCCCGCAACCATTGAATGGGAATGAGTCGGGCAGGCTAGAGCCGGAAGGCGGCAAGCAGGGATGCTTGCCGCCTTTTTTCGTTTTCAGGTCGTCATTCGGCGGTCAGCAACATCTTGACTGCTTTCTCCTTCGCCGCCTGGCTGAAGATGTCGTAGGCTTTTTCGATATCGTTGAGCTTGAGGCGGTGTGTGACCAGGTCCTCCGGCTTCACATCGCCACTCTCGACGACCTTCATCAGCACCGGAATGGTGTTGGTGCTCACCAAGCCGGTGCGTACCGTGATGTTTTTGATCCACAGGTCCTGCAGCCGGAATTCCACGCTTTTGCCGTGTACGCCGATGTTCGCGATGTTGCCGCCAGCGCGAATGATGCTCTGGCAGATATCGAAGGTCTCAGGTATGCCGACCGCCTCCATGGCAACGTCTACACCCTCACCGTTGGTCAGTTCTTTGATGGTTTCGATGGGGTCTCGGGCGATGGTGTCTGTGGCCCCCAGCATCCTGGCCATTGCCAGGCGGTTCTCGTCCGGATCAATCATGATGATACGCGCCGGTGAGTAGAAGCGGGAGGTCATTACGGCGGCCAGTCCGATGGGGCCGGCGCCGATGATGGCGACTGTGTCCCCCAGTTTGACTTCGCCGGCGAGAGCGCCAATCTCGTGTCCTGTGGGCAGGATGTCGCTGAGCATCACCGCGGCAGCTGGGTCCATTCCTGAAGGCAGGTGGTACAGGCTGTTGTCGGCATGGGGGATGCGTACATACTCGGCCTGGGTGCCATCGATCAAATGCCCCAGAATCCAGCCGCCGTCCCGGCAGTGGGCATAGATGCCGCGCTTACAGTAGTCGCAACGCCCGCAGGAGGTGACGCAGGAAATCAACACTTTGTCGCCAACCTTGATGTTACTTACTCCGTCACCCACTTCTTCGACCACTCCCACGCCTTCGTGGCCGAGAGTGCGACCTTTCGTGACCGCTGGCACATCGCCTTTCAGGATGTGCAGGTCGGTGCCGCAAATGGTGGTATGGGTGATGCGCACCACGGCATCTGTGGGTTTCTCGATTGCAGGCTGTGGCTTGTCTTCCCAGCTACGCTTTCCTGGTCCGTGAAATACCAATGCTTTCATAATGTTCTCTCCTTGAAGGATCTGCGGCTGCAGATGCGATTCAGGTCCTTGTAAGTCTTGCACGGACTGCACTGATTGAAACATGACGTATGTCAGTATAGGCCCCGAAAGGTAAAACGGTATGACAGTTGTCTGAGTAAAAAATCTTCTTTCAGTGCGGGTGCGCCCGGGGCCGTCGCTTGGTTAAGACGGCGAATAATGGTATTTTCGTGGCGCTTTCGGGGTTGGCCACTATCGTAGTTGTATAGGGCGCTATCAGTAGAGCCGCATTTATGTCGGATTCACCAAAGAATGATCAATACTGGATGGCCCGTGCACTGATGCTGGCGGAGCGGGCGGCCTCGATAGGCGAAGTGCCCGTTGGCGCGATTGTTGTCCGTGATGGTAAGGAGCTGGGCGTGGGTTACAATGCGCCCATTACCGGTTGTGATCCCACAGCCCACGCGGAGATTCGGGCTTTGCGGGATGCCTCCGCCAGGGTGGGGAACTACCGGCTGACCGGGGCAACTTTATACGTCACCCTTGAGCCTTGCACCATGTGTGTGGGCGCCATTGTGCACAGCCGAATCAGCCGCCTTGTTTATGGTGCCCGCGAGCCCAAAGCGGGTGCGGTAGAATCTGCCCGGCGTACGCTGGACGAGGCCCACCTTAACTGGCAAGTAGAAGCGGAAGGCAGTGTCCTGGAAGGCGAGTGCGGCCAGGTTATCAGTGATTTTTTCAGCCGGCGGCGGGCAGAGATTCGGCGGCGGCGTAAACAGAATTCAGGGAAGGAGTAACTCTGCGTGAAAGTACTTGTTACCGGCGGTGCCGGATATATCGGCAGTCACGTTGTGCGTCAGCTGGCGGCGGCAGGTCATGACATTGTCGTTTTTGATAACCTGTCTACCGGTTATCGCTGGGCCGTGACCGCCGGCGAGTTGGTGGTGGGCGACCTTGCCGATGAGCAAGCCCTCAGTGCGGTTTTTTCGCAGCATAAGTTCGAGGCGGTACTGCACTTTGCCGCCAATATCGTGGTACCGGAATCCGTTTCCAACCCCCTCAAGTACTACAGCAACAACACCCGGAACACCCTGAATCTTCTCAAGATGGTTGAGCGCTATCAGGTTCCCTACATGGTGTTTTCCTCCACGGCAGCGGTTTACGGTATGCCCGAACAAACCGTACTGACGGAAGACCTTCCGCTGGCGCCCATCAACCCCTACGGTGCCTCGAAAATGATGAGCGAGCGCATGATGATGGACCTCGCCGCTGCCAGCAGTCTGAATTACGTGATTCTGCGCTATTTCAATGTGGCCGGCGCCAACCCGGACGGCTTGTTGGGGCAGGCAACGCCGGAGGCAACGCACCTGATCAAGGTAGCCTGCGAGTGCGTGACCGGGCAGAGAGATGGTATGAGCGTGTTTGGCACCGACTACGAGACCCGTGACGGCACCTGTGTCCGCGACTACATCCATGTGGAAGATCTGGCCAAGGCCCATGTTATGGCGCTGGATTATATGGCCAAAGGCGGTGAGTCTCAGGTGCTTAATTGTGGTTATGGCCGTGGCTTCACTGTGCGTGAAGTGATTGATGTGGTGAAAACCGAGTCCGGTGTTGACTTCCCGGTACAGGAAACCGGACGCCGAGCCGGCGACCCGGCTGCGCTGATGGCCGATAACACTCGGATCAAGAGTGTCCTGGGCTGGCAGCCGGATTTTGATGATCTGAATACCATTGTGCGGACCGCGCTGGCCTGGGAAAAGATCTGGCAGCAAAAGAAAGCAGGCCACTGACAGTTTTCATTCTAAATTTTCAGGAAGAGTTGCATGAAGATTACGATTTTCGGAACCGGTTATGTCGGCCTTGTGACCGGCGCCTGTCTGGCGGATGTCGGGCACCACGTGCTGTGCATGGATGTGGACCAGGGCAAGATCGAAAAACTGAAGAACGGCCAGATTCCTATTTACGAGCCAGGCCTGGACAACATCGTCAAGCACACCGTTGAGGCAGGTCGCCTGGCATTTACCACGGACACCGAGGAAGCGGTCAAGCACGGTACCCTTCAGTTTATCGCCGTTGGCACGCCACCGGATGAGGATGGTTCTGCGGACCTTCAGTATGTTCTGGCAGTGGCGAAATCCATTGGGCAGCACATGGAGGATTACAAGGTGGTGGTGGACAAGTCCACCGTACCGGTCGGGACTGGCGACAAAGTAAAGGCGGCGGTTCGTGCCCAGCTGGACAAGCGGGGGTTGGAACTGGATTTTGATGTGGTGTCCAATCCGGAATTCCTGAAAGAAGGTGCTGCCATCAACGATTTCATGAAGCCGGACAGGATTGTGGTCGGCACCGAGAGCGAAAAGGCGGCGGATTTGTTGCGGGAAGTGTACTACCCGTTCAACCGCAACCACGATCGCATGATCTTCATGGACATCCGTTCTGCTGAGCTGACCAAGTACGCGGCCAATGCCATGCTGGCCACCAAGATCAGCTTCATGAACGAAGTGGCAAACCTGGCCGAGCGGCTGGGCGCGGATATTGAAGAAGTGCGCCGGGGTATCGGTTCTGATCCGCGTATCGGTTACCACTTTATCTACCCGGGTTGCGGTTACGGCGGTTCCTGCTTCCCGAAAGATGTGCAGGCCCTGGCCCGCACCGCCCGCGACTGCGACTACGAGTCCAAGCTGCTGAACGCGGTGGAAGCAGTGAACTATGCCCAGAAGCATGTGCTGTTCGACAAGGTCTCGCACTACTTTCAGGGTGATCTGAAGGGCAAGACCGTGGCGCTCTGGGGTCTGGCGTTCAAGCCCAACACAGATGACATGCGCGAAGCATCTTCCCGCACCCTGATGGAAGATCTCTGGAAAGCCGGTGCGAAGGTGCAGGCTTTCGATCCGGAAGCCATGGAGGAAACCCAGCGCATCTACGGGGATCACGAGGGACTGACTTTGTGCGGTACCAAGGAACAGGCGTTGAAGGGTGCTGACGTATTGGTGATCTGCACCGAGTGGAAAGAGTTCCGCTCACCGGACTTTGATGTGATTGCCTCAACCCTGAGTGAGCCGGTGGTGTTTGATGGTCGCAACCTGTACGAGCCGGAAATGCTGGATCGTCATGGCCTGATCTACTACGCCATTGGCCGCGGCCGTAACCAGTTCCATTCAGCGGTCTGACGGCCTGGGAGGGGTGTTGATGTTCCAGCTTCACGAGCGTTTGGCGGCAGATACCCACAAGCTGGGGGAAAGCCGTCTGTGTGATGTCTTGCTGATGAACGACAACACCTGGCCCTGGGTTATCCTGGTACCCCGCGTATCAGGCATTCGGGAAATCTATGAGTTGCCGAACGAGCAGCAGCAACGTCTGCTGTTCGAGTCCTCTGCATTTAGTGAGGGGATGATGGAACTGTTCGGTGGCGACAAAATGAATGTGGCAGCGCTGGGCAATATGGTGCCCCAGTTGCACTTGCATCATATTGTCCGCTATCAGGGCGACCCGGCCTGGCCGGGTCCGGTGTGGGGCAAGCAGCCTCCTGTACCTTACACAGAAGAGCAGCTAGCCAGTGTGAAAGCAAAGCTGCAGCCGCTACTTGAGCAACTTGCCTAAGATTTAGTAGCTCAATCCAGACCCTGCTGCCACTGGGCCAGGGTCTGGGAACCCACCAGAATCATTCTCAGCTCGGTTTTCAATTTCTGCTTGAGTTCCTCTCGCTCTTTCGGGGTTGCATCCAGCGCCTCGGCGCCTTGATTGAAGACCAGTGTGACCATGGCTTCGGCGACAATCCTGGCTTCCGCCAGGGGTTTGTTCTGTTCGTCGGCAAACCGGCCAAGATCGTCGGCCAGCTCCGTTACGAAATGGTCGATTTCTGCTTTCACCGCCGTCCGGAAAGGCTTGGATACGCCGGTGCGCTCCCTCAGCATCAGGCGGAACAGGTTGGCGTTGTTCCCCAGGTACTCCATGAAGGTGTCCACCGAAGTGGAAATCGCACTGCCGTCCCGGGCAATACGTTTACGGGCCTGGCGCATCAGCTGCCGCAGGGCCACGCCGCCTTCGTCCACCAGGGCCAGGCCAAGCTCGTCCAGCTCGGCGAAGTGCCGATAAAAGGATGTGGGGGCAATGCCGGCCTCCCGGGCGACTTCCCGCAAACTCAGGCTGCCAAAGCCCCGGTCTGCGCTCAGTTGGGCGAGGGCAGCGTCCATCAGTGCTCGACGGGTTTTCAGTTTCTGTTCCGCTCGGGTGGCCAACGTCTTACTCCATGGTCCGGTCAAACCATGCATTCTAGCCCCCGGTTTTTTGATAGTCATCCCGCTGCCGGATATCCGGTGTCAATTCTGTTTCCGGACGCCTGATTTTCAAAGCCATTGTGTTTATAATGGGCGGCTTTTCGGCTATAGCCGCCCAAATTCTTTGATTCAACGCGAACACATTCAGAACGAACGGGAACCGATATGCGCAGCCATTATTGCGGTGGGATTAACGAATCTCACATCGATCAGGAAGTCACACTCTGCGGATGGGTACACCGCCGCCGTGACCACGGTGGGGTCATCTTTCTGGATCTGCGAGATCGGGATGGCATGTCTCAGGTTGTGGTCGATCCGGACACCCCTGAAAGTTTTGCTCTGGCGGAGAAAGTCCGCAGCGAATTTGTTATCAAGGTGACCGGCCGCGTTCGTCGTCGCCCCGCGGGTACCGAGAACAACAACATGCCCACTGGCCAGGTCGAGCTGTTGGGCAAAGAGCTGGTCATTCTGAACGCAGCCGCCACCCCGCCGTTCCCGCTGGATGAGCACGTCGACGTGGGCGAGGATGTTCGCCTGCGCTACCGGTTCGTAGATCTGCGTCGCCCGGAGATGATCAACCGTCTGCGGTTCCGTTCCCGTGTGACCAGTTACATCCGGAACTTCCTGGACAGCCGCGGATTCATGGATGTGGAAACCCCGATCCTGACCCGTGCCACCCCGGAAGGTGCCCGTGACTACCTGGTACCGAGCCGTACCCACGAAGGTTCCTTCTTCGCTCTGCCACAGTCGCCGCAGCTGTTCAAACAGTTGCTGATGGTGTCTGGTGTAGATCGCTACTACCAGATTGCCAAGTGTTTCCGCGATGAAGATCTGCGTGCCGATCGTCAGCCCGAGTTTACCCAGGTGGACATCGAGGCTTCTTTCATCGATGAAGAAACCCTGATGGGCCTGAACGAGGAAATGATTCGTTCCCTGTTCAAGGATGTGCTGGATGTTGAGCTGCCGGAGTTTCCGCGCATGCCGTATTCTGAAGCCATGCAGCGTTACGGCAGCGACAAGCCGGACTTGCGTATCCCTCTGGAACTTCAGGATGTGGGTGATCTGGTGGAAAGCGTGGACTTCAAGGTGTTCGCAGGTCCCGCCAAAGATCCGAAGGGCCGTGTCGCCGCCCTGCGCGTGCCCAAGGGCGCTGAGCTTACCCGTAAACAGATTGATGATTACACCAAATTTGTTGGTATCTACGGTGCCAAAGGTCTGGCCTACATCAAGGTGAACGAACTGGCCAAGGGTGCCGAAGGCCTGCAGTCGCCAATCGTGAAGTTCCTGGGTGACGATGTTGCCCTGGCCATTATGGAGCGCGTAGGGGCGGAAGACGGCGATATCGTCTTCTTCGGCGCCGATAAGGCCACGGTGGTGAACGAAGCCCTCGGTGCGCTGCGCATCAAGGTGGGTCACGACCTGAACATGCTTACTTGCGATTGGGCACCAATGTGGGTTGTAGACTTCCCGATGTTCGAGGAGCTGCCGGATGGCAATCTGACCGCCATTCACCACCCGTTCACGGCGCCGTCCTGCAGCCCGGAAGATCTGGCAGCAGACCCGGCGAACGCCTTGTCCCGTGCCTATGACATGGTGCTCAATGGTACCGAGCTGGGCGGTGGATCTATCCGTATCCACGACGAGAAAATGCAGGAAACGGTGTTCCGTATCCTGGGTATCGGAGAGGAAGAGGCCCGCGCCAAGTTTGGCTTCCTGCTGGATGCCCTGAAGTTTGGTTGCCCGCCTCACGGTGGTCTGGCCTTTGGCCTGGATCGTCTGGTGATGCTGATGACCGGCTCTTCGTCGATCCGCGACGTCATCGCTTTCCCGAAAACCCAGAGCGCGACCTGTCTGATGACTCAGGCGCCGGGCGAGGTAGACGAGAAGCAGCTGAAGGAGCTGCATATTCGTCTGCGCCGTTCTGCTAAAGCCGTTGAAGGCAACAAGGCAGAAGATAAAGAGTAAAGGCACGATGCCGGAGGTGGCGCGCCATCTCCGGCACGGCCAGACTCTCTCACTTCCGAGGGCAGGCGGATGGCAATCATCCTGGGGGTAGACCCCGGCTCCCGCATCACCGGTTACGGTCTTATTCGTTCTGAAGGCCGGCTTCTTGAGTACCTCGACAGTGGCTGCATTCGCGTAGGTGAAAAGCCAATGGCGGAGAGGCTGCAGACTATTTTCCACAGTCTCGCCGTGCTGATTGGCGAATATCGCCCGGAGGAGTTCGCTATTGAGCAGGTGTTCATGGCGCGCAACCCGGACTCGGCCCTGAAGCTCGGTCAGGCAAGGGGAGCTGCAATCGTCAGTGCCGCCAACAGCGGCCTGGCAGTCCATGAGTATTCTGCCCGGCAGGTGAAGCAGGCGGTGGTGGGTACTGGTGGAGCGGATAAATCCCAGGTGCAGCACATGGTGCAGGCGCTTCTGGGGCTGTCCCGAAAGCCACAGGCGGATGCCGCCGATGCCCTGGCCATAGCCCTGTGCCATGCCCATATGAACCAGAGTGTATTACGTATGGCCAGGACCGGAGGTAAGGTCAGAAGCGGCCGCGTACGCCAACCATAAGCGGCGGTTTGCCGCGACAGGAGAGCCCGTTTGATTGGTCGAATCCGAGGAATGCTGATTGAAAAGTCTCCCGGGCAGGCGCTGGTGGAATGTTCCGGCCTGGGTTACGAAATTGACATTCCCTACACCACGTTTTTTCATCTGCCCGAGACCGGGCAGGAAGTGACCCTTCATACCCATTTCGCCGTTCGTGAAGACGCCCAGAGCCTTTATGGTTTTGCCTCCCGTCTGGATCGAAATCTGTTCCGGCTGCTGATCAAGGTTAACGGTGTTGGCCCCAAACTTGCGGTGGGCATTCTGTCGGGCCTGGATGCACAGCAATTCATCCGCTGTGTCGAGGCTCGGGACGCGAATTCGCTGGTGAAACTGCCCGGTGTCGGCAAAAAAACGGCCGAGAGGCTGTTGATTGAAATGGCCGACAGGATAGGGCAGCTGGAAGGGCAGTTTGTCCCGTCTCAGCTCGATGTGCCGACTGGAGCCGGGGCGGCTACCGCGAATCAGGCTGGGCCTGACCCTCGGGAGGAGGCTGAGGCCGCATTGATTGCCCTTGGCTACAAGCCCCAGGAGGCGGCCAAGGCGATCAGCAAGGTGGCCGGCCCGGATATGAACAGCGAAACGCTGATACGTCTGGCCCTGAAGAATATGATTCCCGCCGGGTAACAACCCGGCGTTTTTGTGTCGGCTATGGCCACAGAACCATGACACCAATGTGTATAGAGCGTAACGTGACTCACAAGCGCCCCTTTGTACAATTGGTGCAACCTGACTTACAGGGTGAGCCAGCGGGCATGTTGTTTATTCCCAGCAAGCGGATAATGCCATGATTGAATCGGACCGATTGATATCGGCCAAGGCCGGAGAATATGAGGAAGTGCATGATCGGGCCATCCGTCCGACGTTGCTTTCCGAGTATGTGGGCCAGCCTACGGTACGCGAACAGATGGAGATTTTTATCTCCGCTGCCCGGGGCCGCCAGGAAGCGCTGGATCATGTGCTGATTTTCGGCCCTCCCGGGCTTGGTAAAACCACTCTGGCCAACATCATTGCCAACGAGATGGGTGTCTCGATCAAGACGACCTCCGGCCCGGTACTGGAAAAGGCCGGAGATCTGGCTGCCATGCTCACCAACCTCGAGGAAGGTGACGTCCTGTTTATCGACGAGATCCATCGCCTGAGTGCGGCGGTGGAGGAAGTGCTCTATCCGGCCATGGAAGACTATCAGCTGGATATCATGATTGGTGAAGGGCCGGCTGCACGGTCTATCAAGCTGGATCTGCCGCCGTTTACGCTGGTGGGGGCAACCACCCGTGCCGGTCTGCTGACGTCGCCGCTGAGAGACCGGTTCGGCATTGTCCAGCGCCTGGAGTTCTACAATCACCAGGACCTCACCCATATTATTACCCGTTCGGCGCGGCTGTCGTCGGTGGAAATCGACGAGGCAGGAGCGTTCGAGATTGCCCGTCGGTCCCGGGGAACGCCAAGGATTGCCAACCGGTTGTTGCGGCGAGTCAGGGATTTTGCCGAAGTGCGCTCCAACGGCCATATCACTTCGGATATTGCTGACCAGGCACTCAACATGTTGAAAGTGGACAGCCAGGGGTTCGACCACATGGACCGTCGCCTGTTGCTGGCCATGATCGAGAAGTTTGATGGCGGCCCGGTAGGCGTGGAGAGTCTGGCGGCCGCAATCAGTGAGGAGCGGGGCACCATTGAGGATGTACTGGAGCCGTTCCTGATTCAGCAGGGGTACATGGTGCGGACACCAAGAGGGCGTATGGTGACATCGAACGCCTACCAGCATTTCGGGGTGGTGCCGCCAAAGTCCGGCCGGGAGGACGACCTTTTTGAGTGATCCCTCTGCCAGCTTTGAGTTGCCGGTTCGGGTCTACATAGAAGATACGGATGCCGGTGGCATTGTTTTTCATGCCAAATACCTGCACTACATGGAGCGTGCCAGAACGGAGTGGGTCCGTAGCCAGGGTGTCGGGCTTCGTGCGGGGCTGGAGCACAACATCAGTTACGTGGTGCAAAAGATGAATCTGCACTTCCGGATGCCCGCGAAGCTGGATGATCAGTTGCTGGTTACGGCTGAGCTGAAAGCGGCATCCCGGGTCTGGATGGGCTTTCGGCAATGCGTGTATCGGGCGGATGATCGGCAGTTACTGTGTGATGCAGACGTCCGTGTGGCCTGTGTTGCACTGGATACCGGCAAACCCCGGCGTCTTCCGGAAAATATGCAGGAAATTCTTAAGAATTTCGTATAATTTGTTGAAAGATTTACAAAACTACTTGGGAGTGAACAGTGGAAACGGAACTGTCAGTCTGGCATCTGATTGCGAATGCAGGGATTTTGGTGCAGTTGGTCATGCTGTTGCTGATGCTGGCATCGGTCGTCTCCTGGGCACTGATTTTCCAGCGCCTGCAGGTCTTCCGGAAAGCCCGTCAGGCTCAGCTGGAATTTGAGGACCGGTTCTGGTCCGGCATGGATCTGGGCCAGCTTTACAAAGAAGTGAGTGCAGAGCCAACGCCGTTTTCCGGTATGGAGTCTGTGTTCCGGGCAGGGTTCAAGGAGTTCTCCCGCCTTCGTCAGCAGAGCAGGGATGCCGACGCCGTGATGGAAGGTACCCAAAGGGCCATGCGCGTGGCTTTTTCCCGGGAGCAGGAGCGCCTGGAAACCCATCTGCCGTTCCTGGCGACGGTCGGTTCCACCAGTCCCTACGTTGGCCTGTTCGGTACCGTGTGGGGCATCATGAACTCCTTCCGCGGGCTGGCCCAGGTGCAGCAAGCCACGCTGGCCACGGTGGCGCCGGGTATCTCTGAGGCGTTGATTGCCACGGCGATGGGCCTGTTCGCGGCCATCCCTGCGGTCATTGCCTATAACCGGTTCTCGGCCATGTCAGACGCCTTGCTCAAGAACTACGAAACCTTTGCGGAAGAGTTTTCCAGCATTCTGCATCGCCGGGTCCACAACAGCGATCAGGCCGCAGCATAAGGTGCCATCTGGCGGTAACAGGAGTGTAGCGAGATGAAAGGTATGGGAATGATGCCTCAGCAACGGCGCAAGCCGATGTCTGAGATCAACGTAGTCCCCTACATCGATGTGATGCTGGTGCTTCTGGTGATCTTCATGGTGACGGCACCGATGCTCACCCAGGGCGTGAAGGTGGATCTGCCGGAGACAACCTCCGACCCGATTCAGCAGGACAAAGACGTGGAGTCCATCACCGTGTCTGTCGATAGCAATGGCGCCTACTACCTGGAAGTGGGTGACGACGCCAGCGAGCCGATGGCGCTGGACGAGGTGCGCAACCAGGTGGCAAAGATTCTGTCCCAACGGAGCAACGGTGAAGTGCTCGTCCGGGGCGATGAGTACGTGGACTACGGTGTGGTGGTGCGCCTGATGGCTGAGCTTCAGGCTGCCGGGGCCACCGGGATTGGCCTGATTACCGACGCGCCCAATGATAATCAGTAATTGGATGATGGTGACATTTTGAAGGGCCACAAGCGGGACATCGTCAGTACCGGAAAAGCACCTCTGAAATCGCCGGTGGCGGTCTCGGTAGGGCTGCACCTGCTGTTGTTCGGTATTGCTCTGGCCGGGTGGTCGTGGAATACGCCACCAGAACCGGAGCCCAGGAGTATTTCGGCCCGGCTGATCAGTCCTGAACCAAGGCCGACACCGGTGGTGGAAGAGCAGGACGAGGCGGATAAAGAGCAGGAGCGCAAGCAGGCACAGGCGCGCGAGCGGGAAGAAGCCGAACGCCAGCGCCAGGCTGAAGAAAAAGCCCGGCAGGAGGCGGAACGGAAGGCTCAGGAAGAGGCTCGCAGGCGCGAAGAAGAGCGTCTTCAGCAAGAGGCGCAGGCTAAGGAGCTGGCAGAGAAGCAAGCCAGAGAGCGTGAAGCGGCGCGCCAGAAAGCGGAAGCCGAAGCCAAAGAGCGGGAACGGCAGAAAGCTGAGGAAGAGCGCAAGCGGCAAGAAGAAGCTAAACGTCGGGCCGAGGAAGAAAAGCGCCGCCAGGAAGAGCAGCGAAAGAAAGAAGAGGCTGAACGCCAGCGCCGCGAAGAGGAAGCTCGCAAAGAGGCAGAGCGGAAACGTCTTGAGGCTGAGAGGCGCCTGCGCGAACAGCAGCTGGAAGCGCTGGCGGATCAGGCCAGGCAAGAGCGTGAAGCGGAAGCCCGCCGCCAGCAGGAAGCCGCGGCAGCACGTGCCAGAGAAGCACAGATGCTGAGCGAGAGTGAGAAATACCAGGCGTTGATTCGCGAGCGGTTAAGCCAGGCGTGGTACCCGCCGTCCTCAGCGACTGAAAACATGACGGCGAGGTTGCAGATCACACTGTTGCCCACCGGTGAACTGGCCAGTGTGAAGTTGGTCGGTAGCAGTGGCAACACTGCGTTTGATAACTCGGCCCTGAGTGCGGTCCGATCATTGAACCGCTATCCCATTCCGGATAATCGTGACACGTTTGAGCGTTATTTCCGCCAGTTCACGATTGAATTCAACCCGCAAAGACTGCGGTGAGGTTGATAATGTTTATGAAAAGCAGATCCCGTTGCTCTGGTAGCTTTCTGAAGACACCGGTTATTGCCTGCCTGGTGCTGTTTTTGACGGCATCCCTGGGCGCCCGGGCGGAACTGTTGATCCGCATTACCGAAGGTGCGGGATCGGCCATTCCGATTGCCGTTGTACCGTTCGCAGAGAGTGGCAGTATGCCCGCCGGGGACAAGGTGGGCAGTATCGTGCAGGCAGATCTGACCATGAGTGGTGAGTTTCGTCCGCTAGAACCATCAAAAATGCTGAGCCTTCCCTCTGAGCGCTCCGAGGTGTATTTCCGGGACTGGCGCATGCTGGGGCAGCGCTATGTGCTGGTTGGGCAGCTGACCCGCAATGGTGATCGGATTCAGGCCCGCTACGAGTTGTTTGATGTTAACCAGGAGAAGCGGATTCTTGGTGAAACGGCGGCAGTTCCTGCCTCTAACCTTCGATCGCTGGGCCACCACATCAGTGACCGGGTGTATGAGGCTATTACCGGAGCTCCCGGTGTATTCTCCACCAAGCTGGCTTACATCACCGTGTCTGGTGAGGGCGAGCAGACCCGTTACCGGCTTCAGGTCAGCGATGTG
This sequence comes from Marinobacter sp. C1S70, assembly GCF_000475355.1. Taxonomy (NCBI): domain Bacteria; kingdom Pseudomonadati; phylum Pseudomonadota; class Gammaproteobacteria; order Pseudomonadales; family Marinobacteraceae; genus Marinobacter; species Marinobacter sp. C1S70. Next base: position 63,252 of record NZ_AXBW01000011.1, read on the forward strand.
GATGGTAAGCGCTCCAAAGTCCGGTTGGAAAGCCGGGAGCCGATTCTGTCACCGGCCTGGTCGCCGGATGGAAAGAAACTGGCCTATGTTTCCTTTGAGACGGGCAAGCCGGTTATTTTTGTCCACGAACTGGCTACCGGTGAGCGCCAGAAGGTCGCAGACTTCCCGGGGCTGAACTCGGCACCGGCCTGGTCGGCCGATGGCCGTTCCCTGTTGATGACGCTTTCCCGTGACGGTAACGCCGAGATATACCGAATGGACCTTGCCAGCCGCAATCTGACGCGTTTGACCGACCATTGGGCGATTGATACCGAAGCCGCATGGGACCATGCCGACCGGGGTATCTACTTTACCTCTGATCGCTCCGGTGGTCCGCAGCTCTATCACATGGAACGCCCGGGGGCTGAGCCGCGTCGAATTACCTTTGGCAGTCGCTACAACGCAAGGCCGCGACCGAGCCCCACGGGTGACTATGTCTATTACGTTCATCAGCGCGACAGTGCCTTCCATATTGCCAGAACGAACCTGGAGACCGGCGAAGAGACGGTTATTACCCGCACCGGCTCCGATGAATCACCCAGTGTGGCTCCCAATGGCAGGTTGCTGATCTACGCAACCCGTCAGAACGGGGAAGGCGTACTGACCGTGGTATCCGCAGACGGAGGTGCGGCGTATAGCCTGCCGGCCTCCGAGGGCGAAGTGCGGGAGCCGGCCTGGGGGCCGGTTACCCGCTGAAAATGTACTGAACTGAATTAATTCAACGAAGACCTGAAAAGAGGAAATAACGTGATGAAGATGTCTTTCTCTACAAAAGCGTTTGCCATGCTCCTGTCCGCCGGCCTGGTTGCTGGTTGTAGCTCCACCGGTGAGAACATGGAAGAGGGTGCTTACGGTTCTGACGTGGCCGCGATTGATCAGGATGGCGGTTCTACCGTTTACGGTGGTGCGGATGGCTCCGGCGTTTCCGCCTCCGAGCTGACTGATGACGAGCGCCGGGCCGCTCAGGAGCAAGCCGAGCAGGAAGCCCTGCGTGACATCACCACCTTCTACTTCGATTTCGATACGTCCGAAATCAAGCCGGACGCCCGTGACGTACTGGTTGCCCACGCCCGCTACCTGGCGGACAACCCGCGTCAGCAGGTACGCCTGGAAGGTCATGCGGATGAGCGTGGCACCAAGGAATACAACCTGGCTCTGGGTGAGCGCCGCGCGAATGCCGTACAGCGCTTCCTGATCGTAAACGGCGCTTCCCGTGGCCAGATTGAAACCGTAAGCTATGGTGAAGAAAAGCCGGCCGTGCGTGGTTCCACTGAAAGTGCCTGGGCACAGAACCGTCGCGTAGAGCTGGTATTCCAGTAAAACCGACCTAGACGGACGTATCCATGAGAAAACAGCTCATGGCGGCCGTGCTGATCCCGCTGGGCCTTGGCCTGGCGGGAGTCGCCCATGCACAGTCGTCCACACCCGCATTCCAGAACAACAGCTCCGAGGCCCAGCGTAAGGCTGGCAACAACCAGGCCACGGCAGAGCTGTTCTACATGATTCAGCAACTGCAGCGCGAAGTGCGAGACCTGCGTGGCCAGGTTGAAGAACAGCAGCACCAGATTGGTCGCCTGCAACAGCAGGGCAGGGACCGCTATGTGGATCTGGATCAGCGGATACTGGAGCTGTCCAAGGCCGTCGAGTCCGGGGCCAGTGCTGCACAGCAGCCGGCTGCAGCGGGAGCTTCAGCAGACAGTGGAAGACTGAAGCCGACCCGGGTGTATCGTTCGCCGGAACCGGAAGAGCAGAAAACCTATAACGACATTATCGACCTTATCCGCAACAAGAAAGACTACGACACGGCGATAACCCGCCTGTACGAGTTTGTGGATACCTATCCCGAGGGCGACCTCACCGTTAATGCCTATTACTGGCTTGGTGAAGTCTATCTGGCGAAACCCCAGTTGGAGCAGGCCCGTCAGGCTTTTACCATCGTTGCGACGCGCTATAGTGATCATCGCAAGGCGCCGGACGCTGTGTACAAGCTGGGGGTGACTCTGGATCGCCTGGGCGAAAAAGACGAGGCACGGCGTCGGATGACCTCCGTTGTCGAACAGTACCCCGATTCAGGGGCGGCAGAGTTGGCGAAGAAGTATCTTGATTCCGCCCAGGGTTGATCGGTATCTGGTCAACTTGCACGGATCTTGATCGGTCATTGAAAAAAGTTGGTCGACCATGAAAAAAAGGGGTTGATCACCAAAAAAATATCAGTAATATGTGCGCCTCGTTTGGGTCGTTAGCTCAGTTGGTAGAGCAGTTGGCTTTTAACCAATTGGTCGAAGGTTCGAATCCTTCACGACCCACCAAATTCAGAGTGCGAGGTTTTGGCCGCGCGTTCGCTGGATGAAAAGCCAGCACAGCCAGTTAGGGGTCGTTAGCTCAGTTGGTAGAGCAGTTGGCTTTTAACCAATTGGTCGAAGGTTCGAATCCTTCACGACCCACCAACAAGGCAAGCCGTCACCACGGGGTTTGCGGAAAAAAGAGCCGAAAGGCTCTTTTTTTTTGCCCGCAAGAACCCACCTATACCCACAGGACGGACGCTATCCTGCAACCTGGCATACCCACATTGCAGGATCATGAAACCAAAGGCAGAAGTGATATACTCTGGCCGTTAACGTCAATCAGAGAATAAGTGATGACTAAAGCGCAAGACCGCATTCTGGTTCAGGAACATCTCGCCCATCAGGCGGAGCCCAAGCCCCTGAGCGCCTCAGAGAAAGCTGATCTCGAGGCCAGGATCAAGGTGGCTCTGAAGGAGAAGGATGCCGTTCTGGTAGCGCATTATTACACCGACCCGGACATCCAGCGGCTGGCAGAAGAGACCGGTGGTTGTGTGGCGGATTCCCTGGAAATGGCGCGCTTCGGTAACCAACACCCGGCCTCCACCGTTGTCGTTGCCGGCGTTCGTTTCATGGGAGAGACGGCAAAGATTCTGAATCCGGAGAAAAAGGTTCTGATGCCGACTTTGGAGGCAACTTGCTCGCTTGATGTTGGTTGCCCGGCAGACGAGTTCTCCGAGTTCTGTGATCAGCACCCGGATCGCACCGTCGTGGTTTATGCCAACACCTCGGCTGCGGTGAAAGCCCGGGCCGATTGGGTGGTCACCTCCAGTTGCGCCCAGGCCATTGTTGAGCATCTGGACGCCAAAGGTGAAAAAATCCTGTGGGCGCCAGACAAACACCTGGGCGGCTATGTACAGAAAACCACAGGCGCAGACGTTCTGCTGTGGGACGGCTCCTGCATCGTGCACGAGGAATTCAAGTACCGTGGCCTGGAAGACCTCAAGGCTCTGTACCCGGATGCAGCAATCCTGGTGCACCCGGAGTCACCCGATGCGGTGGTACAGATGGCGGATGTGGTCGGTTCAACCTCGCAACTGATTCATGCGGTGCAAACGCTTCCGAACGAAGAGTTTATCGTTGCAACCGACAACGGCATTTTCTACAAGATGCAACAGCTGGCGCCCAACAAAACGTTGATTGAAGCGCCCACCGCGGGCAACGGCGCAACCTGCCGAAGCTGTGCCCATTGTCCCTGGATGGCCATGAACGGTCTGGAGAATCTGCTGCACGTGCTTGAGCATGGCGACCAGGAAGTGCATGTGGATGACGAGCTGCGAGAAGACGCGCTGCGCCCGCTGCGCCGGATGCTGGACTTCACCGCCAACATGAACCTCAAGGCTGCCGGCAACGCCTGAAGGCTTCGGGGTTATTCCTAACCGGCTTCGCGCGCCTGAAGCCGGTTAGTCAGCTCACCAAGGCGCTCACTCACCACCTGGCGTTCGGCGGAGCCGGCCGGCAGTTTCTCCTGGGCTTGGCGCAATTGCCGCTGTGCTGATTTCAGATCGCCCATCAGTACATCGTATTCCGCTCTCGCCCGGTGTACGCCGACAATATTTCGCGCCATACCTTCGGCTTCGGCCAGTCTCAGCCACAGTTGCTCCTGGCTGGGCAGGCGGCGAGTCAGCTCCCTCAGGTAGTCGGCAGCGGCGGCGCCGTTACCATCGGCAATCTCGATGGCCGCCAGCGTGGATGTTATTGGATAGTTGCCGGGATTGCGCGCCAGGGCCTCCTGCATAAGCGCTCTGGCGTCGGCAAAACGTTTCTGGCTGAGCAGAACTTCCGCCAGTGATACCTGGAACGTGATGCGCCCGGGGTTGGCTTTCAATAATTCCCGCATTAGCTGCTCCGCCTTCTCATAGCGCCGGCTTTCCTGATAAGCCACCGCCAGGCCGTAGCGAATGGCATCGTTGCGCTGGGCGTCTTCCCGGGCCAGGTAAGCCTCGAACGTTTCTATCGCCGTTTCCGGGGATTCGCTGTAATGCACCTGCAGGCGGCTGCGAACCAGGTGATATTCCTGTCCGTCCTGCACCCGGGTATCAGGGTATTGTTCGGCCCGGTTGCGGGTGTCGGCAACCCGGTTCTGGGTCAGCGGGTGAGTGGAAAGGTATTCCGGCAGGCGATTTCCCTGCAGGCGGTTCTGTCTCATCATGATTTCGAACATCTCGGGCATACCTCTCGGGTCCATGCCGGCACTGGCCAGGATGTCCATGCCAACCCGGTCGGCTTCCTGTTCGTGGGAGCGGCTGTAGGCCAGCATGTTCTGCACAGCCATGGCCTGGGTGCCGGCGATGGCGGCAATGCCAATGTCTGACTGGGTAACCGCAGAAAGCACGATACCGGCGATCATGCCGGCCAGGGTTAACGGAGCGCTGGTTTCCTGTTGCTGCATTCGGCGAGCAAAATGGCGCTGGCTGAGGTGGGCCAGTTCGTGGGCCAGGACCGAGGCAAACTGTTGTTCGGTGGCGGCGTTCAGAAACAGGCCCCCATTTACGCCTACCACGCCGCCGGGCACGGCGAAAGCGTTGATGGCCGGGCTGTCAATCAGCACCAGTTTCAGGTCGCGATTATCCAGCGGTGCGGACGGCACCAGACGATAAATGATCGCGCTCAGGTAGTCGTAGACCAGTGGGTCCTGAAGTTGCGGGGCTGAACGGCGAATGGAGGCCATAACCTGTTGGCCAATATCGGCTTCCATCTGTCCGGAAATCAGGCCACCGCTACCGCCGATGCTTGGCAGGTCTGACGACTGCGCGCGTGTGGCCGGGCTGGTGACCGCCATGGTGAGGGCCAGAAAAACGATCAGGGCCCAGGGTGAGCGGTGTTGGCCTTCGTTCTGGTACTTCATATGTCTGAGGATGCCTCGAATTCGTGTTGCCCGTTTGACAAGGCGGCAGCCGGCAAGTTCTCCGGAGTATTACCAACTCTTGTGATGCAATAGAGTAACACCAGCGGCATAATGCCTGCCTGATTACTGTATGAAACGTAATGGTAAATGCTGATTATGGCTGACAGAACCCTGGATGCCAGCGGCCTGCGTTGTCCCATGCCGCTGCTGAAAACCAAGCTGGAACTCAACTCCATGACGCCCGGGGAGGAATTGGTGGTTCTCGCCACGGATACCGGCTCACTGAGGGACATACCCGCCTGGCTTGCGTTGTCGGCCCATACCCTTGTCAGCCAATCGGAGAGTAATGGGGAATACCGTTTCGTGATAAAGTGCGGCGGTTAATTTCCGGAGTCATTCATGGTCAGAATTCTACGCGGTCTAGCCCACAAATATTTTTCAGACGAAGAAGCCGTCATCCTGTTTTTGCTGCTGGTGACTGGCACCGTCTTTATTATCTGGTTCGGGGCCATGCTGGCGCCGGCCATCGCTTCCCTGATTGTCGCGTTCATTCTGCAGGGCCTGGTGTCGAAACTGAACCGGATGGGTGTGCCTGAGCTGATCGCCGTGATAGGTGTGTTTGTGGTGTTCCTGGGCGTGCTGGTGGGTTTTATCTTCGGCCTGTTGCCTTTGATCTGGACTCAGCTGAGTACCCTTGCCGGCGAAGCGCCCCGGATTATCAGGGAGCTCCAGTCCTATCTTGAAGTCCTGCCCGAGCAATACCCCCATCTGGTCTCAGTCGAATCTGTGAACACCATGTATCAGCAGATATCGGCGGAAGTAGGGCACCTGACTCAATGGCTGGTGTCCTTCTCACTGTCCAGCATTCCGGACCTTGTGGCCTTGCTGATCTACATGGTTCTGGTGCCTATCCTTGTGTTTTTCTTCCTGAAAGACCGCCGGGTTCTGGTGAACTCTTTCGCCCGTCTGCTGCCTCCGCAGCGGCCGATGATGGTTCGCATCTGGCATGAAGTAAACCTGCAGTGCGCCAATTATGTCCGCGGCAAGGCGGTGGAAATTCTGATTGTCGGTGGCGTCACCTATGTCGCCTTCAAGTTTCTCGGTATGCCCTATGCGGCATTGCTTTCCCTGTTGGTGGGGCTGAGCGTGGTGATTCCCTACATTGGCGCTGCGGTGGTCACCATTCCAGTGGCAGTGATCGGCCTGTTTGCGTTCGGCTGGGGCAGCCATTTTATCTGGGTCATGGTCATCTACGGCATTATTCAGGCGCTTGATGGCAATGTCCTGGTGCCGATTTTGTTCTCGGAAGTGAACAACTTGCACCCGGTGGCGATTATTGTTGCCGTGTTGTTCTTTGGCGGAATCTGGGGCTTGTGGGGCGTGTTTTTTGCGATTCCACTGGCGACGATGCTGAAAGCGGTTTTCGCGGCCTGGCCGGTGAAGGAGTCGCCTCCGCCACCAGCCATTGCGGAATAGGGCGTTAAAGGGCCTTGACGGCTTCCAGCACCTCGTCGGCGTGCCCTTTTACCTTGACGCCGCGCCATTCCCTGCGCAGCACGCCTTCCTTGTCGATCAGAAAGGTGCTGCGTTCAATGCCAAGGTGCTCCTTGCCATAAAGCTTCTTGAGCTTGATGACGTCGAACAGCTTGCACAGGGATTCGTCCTTGTCGGAAATCAGGTGGAACGGAAAGCTGTATTTCGCCCGGAAGTTATCATGGGCTTTCAGGCCATCCCGCGAGACGCCGAAAATCTCGGTGTCCTCGGCAGCAAAGGCTTCCATTCTGTCCCGGAAGTCCTGGCCCTCGGTGGTGCAGCCCGGTGTATTGTCTTTCGGATAGAAATAAATAACGATGTTCCGGCCTTTCAGGTCGCTCAGGCGAACGGTCTGGTCGCCAGTGGCCTCAGCCTGAAATTCTGGCACGGGTTGATTCAATGCTACGGATGACATGACATCTCCTTTAATTCCCTTGTGTCAGTTCGAGCCCAACATTACCATATCGGTTTTATTCGGACGGAGCTTTTATGATTACGGGTAGCCTTGTCGCACTGGTCACGCCCATGTATCCAAACGGTGATATTCACTGGGAGGATCTGGACAAGCTGGTGGACTTTCATATCGAAAACGGCACCCATGGCATTGTTGCTGTGGGCACCACTGGCGAATCCGCAACCCTGGATCCGGAGGAACACATCCGGACGATCGGGCACATCATAAAACGTGTAAACGGCCGGATTCCCGTTATTGCCGGTACCGGTGGTAACAGTACGCGCGAAGCCATTGAATTGACCACCGAAGCCCACAAACTCGGTGCCGATGCCTGTCTGCTCGTGGTGCCTTACTACAATAAGCCGACCCAGGAAGGCCTGTATCAGCACTTCAAGGCCATCGCGGAAGCGGTACCGGGCATGAACCAGATTCTCTACAACGTACCGGGCCGCACTGCCTGCGATATGTTGAACGAGACGGTGGTTCGCCTGGCCGATATCCCCAATATCGTTGGTATCAAGGACGCGACCGGGAACATTCCCCGTGGCGCCGAGCTGATCGAAGCCCTGGGTGGCCGCCTTGCGGTGTATTCCGGTGACGACGCCACAGCGGCGGATCTGATGCTGGCGGGCGCGAAAGGTAATGTTTCGGTAACGGCCAACGTTGCTCCGAAAGCCATGGCTGAGCTCTGTGAAGCGGCCATTGCGGGCAACGAAGACGAAACCCGCCGCTTGAATGAGCTTTTGATGCCGCTTAATCGCAAGCTGTTCCTGGAAGCCAACCCGATTCCGGTAAAATGGGCGCTGTACCGCATGGGCATGATCGGTGAGGGCATCCGTCTGCCACTGACGCCGCTCAGTGAAAAGTTCCACGGCGAGGTGGAAGACGCGCTCAAGGCCTCAGGTGTTCTCTGAGGCCACCGTTACCGTTAACCGGAGTAACCCGATGCAGGTTCCTGCAAGAGCCCGTAAGAAAACCGTTTTGTTCGTTAGACCTGTTTCGGCGCTGGTACTTGCCAGTGCCCTGGCCGGTTGCAGTTTCATAAATGATCGTTCCGAAGGCTATGTCAACGCGCCGGAAGGCGAGCCGATTCAGGTGCCTGAAGGTCTCGACAGCTCCCGACTGAGCGAGACCATGCCGATACGGTCGATCAACACGGCCGATTCCCGCAATCTTTACCCGTCGTCGATTCCCCGTCCGCCAGATATGACATCCGAGATTCTGGATGAAAACTATGTGATTGAAGAGCTGGACGGCCGTATCTGGTTGCTGGTCAATGAGGTGCCGGGCCGACTCTGGCCCGTGGTTAGTGCCTGGATGAATGAAAGCGGCCTGGGCATTGCCCATGACAGCCCGCAACTGGGGATTCTCCAGAGTGAACTGGCAAACTTCAGCAAGCGCAGCCGAACGCTGCTGGGGCTCGCCGATAATCCGACCGCAACAGAACCCAAGGTGGTGATGCAGGCCCGCCTGGCCCCTGGCATCCGGCGTAAAACCACCGAAATCCGCGTCCGTATTCTGGAGCTGGAGCAAGCTCCGGAAGAGCTTCTGCCCTGGGACAGTGGCACCGGTGCCGATGCAACCTCCGAGCAACACCAGCGGGTACTGCTGGCCGAGCTGGGGGATTTCCTCAAACAGCGTGAGGACAACAAATCCTTCTCGCGGGCGGCCTCGGGCATGGTCTCCAAGCCATTGGTACGCTTGCAGTCTGAACAGGAAGAAGCGGTTGCCATTCGGGTAGAGCTGGACTTCGGCCGCACCTGGGCAGAGGTCAATCGTTCCCTGGAGGAAATGGGGCTGCCGGTACTGGATCTGAACCGGAGCGAAGGCTGGTTGCAGGTGGATTTCCGCACGGAAGACGAACGCAGCCCGGGCTGGTTCTCGTGGTTCAGTGATGCTGAAAAGCCGGTCCACACCCACACAATCCGGATTCAGCAGGGTGCCGACGCCATGAGCGTTACTGCCGAGCAGCACGCCAGCTACGAGGGTGAGCGCAGTTCAGCAGATCTGCTCACCCAACTTTTTGAACATCTGTATTGATTAACGGGGTGGCCGTGGCCACCGGCCGTTTGGAGAAAGTAATGGAAAAGCGCGAAGAGCTTTATGCCGGCAAGGCAAAATCGGTTTACCGCACGGACGATCCTGAGCGGTTTGTTCTGGTGTTCCGGGACGATACCTCTGCTTTTGACGGAGAGAAAAAAGAACAGCTGAACCGCAAGGGCATGGTGAACAACAAGTTCAATGCTTTCATCATGGAAAAGCTGGAAGCGGCCGGAGTGCCTACCCATTTCGAAGGATTGCTGTCTGATACCGAGTCCCTGGTCAAGAAGCTTGAGATGATCCCGGTTGAGTGTGTGGTGCGCAACGTGTCTGCGGGCAGCCTGTGCCGTCGCCTTGGCGTGGAAGAGGGTCTGGAGCTGAACCCGCCCACCTTTGAGCTCTTTCTGAAAAACGACGCGCTGCACGATCCGATGGTGAACGAATCCCTGGCGGTCAGCTTCGGCTGGGCCAAGGCCGATGAGCTGGCCCGGATGAAAGAGCTGACCTATAAGGTCAACGACGTACTGAAAAAACTGTTTGACGACGCCGGCATGCTGCTGGTGGACTATAAGCTGGAATTTGGCCGCAGTGGTGGCCAGATCGTTCTGGGTGACGAATTCAGTCCCGATGGCTGTCGTATCTGGGACAAGGAAACCCGCAAGAAGATGGACAAGGATCGCTTCCGCCAGGGCCTTGGCGAAGTGATCGAAACCTATGAAGAAGTCGGTCGTCGTCTCGGCATAAAGTTTGACTGACCGGGCAATACAACCACAAAAAACGGGTGCGTTATGCGTAAACTGATGATTGTTGTAGGTGGCTCACTGGCTTTGGCCGCGCCGCTGGCCAATGCTGATGTACTGGGCGTTGGCGCCAACGTTAGCTACTGGGACTCCGATTTCTCCGGCGAAGTGGTCAACAAGGACTCGGCCGTTGATATCGAAAAGGATCTCAACCTCGACAGCGACAGCAACGCGAACTTCACGGCGTTTTTCGAGCATCCGATCCCGGTGCTGCCGAACGTACGGTTGAATTACACCAGTATTTCCCAGAGTGGGCGTGGTGAGATTGGGCCGGAAGAATTCGACGGTATTGTTAACACGGATGTTAAATCTGATCTCGATATTGATCAGTTCGATGTCACCCTGTACTACGAAGTGCTTGATAACTGGGTGAATCTCGATCTGGGCCTGACCGCCAGAAATTTTGATGGTGAGCTGGTTCTGCGGGACGTGAATGATATTGCCAATGTCAGTAAAACCTCCGTCGACGCCGTCGTCCCTATGGGCTACCTCGCCGCCCGTTTTGACCTGCCGTTAACTGGCGTGTCCGTAGGTGCCGAGGGCAATTTCATCAGCTACAGCGGCGACTCCCTGCACGACTTCAATGCTTATGGCCAGTACGAATTTGCCATGCTGCAGCTGCGGGCCGGCTACCGCCAGATGGCCATAGACTATGAAGACGATGATGACAAACTGGATGTGGAAATGTCCGGACCCTTCGCCAGTGTCGGCGTGGCGTTCTGACCAGGACTGCTAAAAGGCGCCTTCGGGCGCCATTTTTCATGGAGAACAGATCTTGAAAATCCTCGTTACGGGAACCGCCGGCTTTATCGGCTCACATCTTGCCCACCGTTTGCTCGATCGTGGCGATGAAGTGATCGGCGTGGACAACGTCAACGACTATTACGACGTCAACCTCAAGGAAGCGCGCCTGGCCCGGCTGCTGAACAAGCCCGGTTTCACCGAAGTACGCCAGGACGTGGCCGACCGCGAGGCCATGGAAGCGGTTTTCCGTGAGCATAAGCCCGAACGGGTAGTGCACCTGGCAGCCCAGGCCGGAGTCCGGTATTCCCTGGAAAACCCTCATGCCTATGTGGATGCCAATCTGGTCGGGTTCATGAACATCCTTGAGGGTTGCCGTCATAACGAGGTCAAGCACCTGGTGTATGCCTCCAGCAGCTCCGTGTATGGGGCTAATGAGACCATGCCATTCTCCGTGCATGATAACGTGGATCACCCGCTGAGCCTGTACGCGGCGTCCAAGAAAGCCAACGAGCTGATGGCCCATACTTACAGTCATCTGTACAACCTGCCCACCACTGGGCTGCGCTTCTTTACCGTTTACGGCCCCTGGGGCCGGCCGGATATGGCGCTGTTTATCTTTACCAAAAAGATCCTGGCCGGTGAGCCCATCGACGTGTTCAATCACGGCCATCACAAGCGGGACTTCACCTACATCGACGACATCGTCGAAGGCGTTATCCGCACTCTGGACAACGTAGCCCAGCCGAACCAGGACTGGAGCGGTGCCCAGCCGGATCCGGGCACCAGCAAGGGGCCTTACCGCATCTACAACATAGGCAGCAATAACCCGGTGGAGCTGTCCCGTTTTATCGAGATTATTGAGGAGCGGGTGGGCAAAAAAGCTGAGAAGAATCTGCTGCCGTTGCAGCCGGGCGATGTGCCGGCAACCTACGCTAATGTCGATGACCTGATCAACGATGTGGGGTACAAGCCGTCTACCACGGTGGAAGAGGGCATTGCCAACTTCGTGGACTGGTATCGGGATTTTTACAACGTCTGAGCGTCCATCATCGCTTGGAAAAAGGCCAGCCGTGACGCTGGCCTTTCTTGTTTATGGCAGCTGTTCCGGAAGTCTGAATACCTGGGGTTTACGGGTGAGGGGGCACTGGAAGGCCAGCTCAACAGCGGTAAGCTGCAGGCCGGCCGGATTGGCCGTGCCATATAGCCGATCCCCGACAATCGGGTGACCAATGCCGGCCAGGTGCCGTCGGATCTGATGTTTACGGCCGGTTTCGATTCGTACCTGCACGTCCGTTGTGTCTGATTCCTCATCCCGGCTCAGTGTCGTCACGCGGCTGATTGAGTCCTTGCCATCCAGTGGCGTGTCGAGGCGAAGATCATCCGCCATCAGGTTGCCGGCGACCCGCGCCCGGTAGATCTTGGTCATGGCGCGCCCGGCAAACAATTCTGAAAGGGCCGCCGCAGCCTTGCCGTCATGGGCAATCAGCATCAGACCTGCAGCGTCGGCGTCCAGGCGGTGTACCAGAAAGCAGGGTGTGTTCAGTTCGATTTCCGCCAGGCGCAGCAGGCTGCAGTGGTCGCCCCATTGAGACCCTTGTGATAACAGCCCGTGGGGCTTAAACCAGACACTGTAACGTCCTTTGTTCTCCAGCAGCGTCGGTGTTTCCGGCTTGCGCGCCAACACCTGATCATCGTAGAACAGCTGAATACGGGTGCCGGGTTTCAGTTCCCGTTTGGCCTTGCGTAAACGTACCTGCTTTCCCTTCTGTGTCCACCAGCACGCGCCCTTGGCCATGGCATCCTTGATGCGCTGCTTGGGCAGGCCCGAGGCGCCTGCAAGCGCATCCACAGCCGTCATGCTCTGGTCTACGGTGACATCAAACTGTTTGCGCATCGGCGTTTTTATCCGGAAGGAGAAGATCCAAGATGATTGCCGGCAATGATACGGAGCGGGGAAAGTATCGACAAGGCGCTTGTACCTCAAGGCACATTGATGACAGTGAGCGCTGAGGGTGTACACTGATGAAAAGCCACCTCAAGGAGATATCAACATGCCAATGATTGGCTGGCTGTTTATACTCGCCGCATTCGCGATGATTGTGGGAAGCCTGCTGCTACTCAGAGATGGGGCGAATATGAAAATCCCCAAAGAAAAGCTTGAGAAGATTCGTCAGCGCAAAGCAGAACAGGACGCGAAAGATAAAAAAGAGGGTGATAGCTGGTAGCGCCAGAACCATGAACCAGTCCACGACTTTTGAGTCTGCCCCCGCCTGAACCTTTCGCGACCTAACGATATGTCGCATGATTAGACATCACTGCCCGGATATGGACTAGACGACACCGGATGTCGCCGCTACGAGTGCGCAATTCCTGCAAGAGTTATCCCGTCTTTTTCATCAATGCCGCAACCAGAAGCGCACAGACTGTATCGCCTCGGGAATGGCAGTGATCGCGCCTGAAGAATAAGCCTGAAATCATAAGAAAAAAGGAAAGAACATGATCCAGTTGAGCCGTATTGGATGGGGGCCCGTGTTGCCCATGGTGCTTTTATTATCTGCCTGAGGTGCAGACTGGACCTCAGTTGAGCTACGACAACAAGAACTTTGCCCAAAAATCCGTATCGATAACCAGCGATAGCGGTACCGAAGGGCTGATAAGCCTCCGTGACGATCTTGCGTTGGGGTGGTCAATTATTGGTGAGTACACGTCGGCAATTCAAGAGATGTCGATCTTGGATCAGGGCGCCTACCCATGCGCGGGTGGTGGTAACCTGGAAATCCGCTGGACAGAAACCGAGAACTCCCTGGAGGAGACCACTCGATTCTACAGATGCGTACTGGATACCCCGACCCATGGCCCTGTTGTAATCAGTGGCAGCACCTTCTACGAAAGCGCCCTGATCGATGAAACCGAAACAGCTGCCAGTTGGAAGAGTTCCTACAGGGACGATCTGTCCGGAACAATCCAGCGCACAGGTGAGTCGCTTCGTTTCAGTGGCGCACTTCGTTTGAGCGATTATCTGAATGAAAATGGTGGAGTCACGAGCTGGCGCTACGTTCGGGATATCAAACGATATGAGATGATGCTGGGTAACCGGTACGTCGCCATTGCCGACGCTCAGAATCGGGACTCGGGAACGGACGTAGACTCAGAATACGCGGTTCGCGCCACCATTGTCGGCTCGGCGATTGGTGGTTACATGAAGCTGGAGACTCCGGATCCGGTGGAGTTTTCCTCCAACCTGGAGTGCCCGGTGTCCGGAATCGTAAAACTGTCCAGCAACGGTGAGGCCGAGGTTCGCTTTGGTAGCAGCGCCGGAGGTACCGCAAAGGCAGTTGCGGTCTGGGTTGATGGTGCAGTTGTCGAGAGTTATGAGGACTGTATAAAGGTGGGTCTTGTTTTGTATTTCTAAGGTAGGTTAACTATTTGGTCAACGTATTTGCTGGCGCTAACTGTTTATTAAATTAAGTGTGTAGAGAGTTCGGCGTGATAGCCTCAACGCATAGCCACACAAGATTATGCGTCAATAATATTTACAGGTTTGATTCGGTAGCAAGGATAATATTTTCTATCATTATATTTTTGAAATAGATGACTGGAAATGGCTTGATTTATGCTTTCAGTAGTGTCGATTAATGGATGTCTTGAGTGGTTTATAGCCTAAATTAGTGTATCGATTCTCAGAACATGCATACAATACGGAGGTTTTAGTGAAGACGGGCCGTTTATATCAGTTAGATGCGCTTCGAGGGATAGCGGCCGTGATGGTCGTGCTGTTCCACTTCCTCTACAACTACGAAGCGAAATACGGCCACACCTTTGCGATACCGGAATGGCTGCACCTGGGAGAAACCGGCGTGCATCTATTTTTCATCATTTCCGGGTTTGTTATTTTCTGGACACTTACCCGATCCGAGCGCCCGATGGATTTCGTGTTCAGTCGATTTTCCCGGCTATACCCGCCGTTCTGGGTGGCCATGATTGCAACCTTCGCGTTTGTGTCCCTGGCCGGACCGGCAGACCGAGCGGTGTCCTGGGAGACGCTTCTGGTCAATGCCACCATGTTTCATGAGTTCGTCGGGTATGCTCACGTGGATGGCGTCTACTGGACGTTGAGCATCGAACTGGCGTTCTACATTCTGGCGTTCGCGGCGATGGTGTGCGGCCTGCTGAGATTCACGGACTATATCTGCATTGGATGGCTGGCAGCGTCCTACGCGCACGCGCTGACTGGTGTTGATGTGGGAATTCTGGAGCAGGCGCTGTTGCTGCAGTACAACCTGCTGTTCGTGGCCGGGATTTCCTTCTATCGGTTCTGGTCTGGTCAGGCGCGGATATTCCCGGTTGTGTGCGTAGCGGCTGCCGTGATCCTTGCGTATCTCCGCTTTCCGGTGGATACCGCTGTCGCCATCACTATCTGGATCGGCCTGTTCGCCCTGGTGATCGTTGGTCGCTTGCAATGGCTGAACCAGCGGGCCCTGGTCTGGCTGGGCTCGATCAGTTACTCGCTGTACCTGATTCACCAGAACATCGGGTATGGAATCATTGAATGGGGCTATGCCATTGGCTTGTCGCCGCTGTTCAGCATTGGCCTGGCGTTGGCTGTCAGCTTTGCCGGAGCTCAGGCCATCACTTCGTTTGTCGAGAAACCTGCACTGTCCACACTGCGAGGATGGTACAAGGCTCGCAAGGCACGTAATGACTTCACTCCCGCACCTGAGTTAGAACGGAGTTGACAGATTTCCGATTAGGCGATATCTTTCAAGCTAATACGTAGAAATTCCCCCAGAGAAACCGCCCTCGCAAGAGTTGGCGGTTTTTTTGTGCCTGCTCATCTCATCTGCCAGTCCGTAAGTGCAGACAGAGTTACGGCCCCGTTCAGCGCGGCCAGTCCGAATATCCCCGGGAACAGAACAGAGAGTGCTTGATCAATCTGGCCAACAAGGGGTTCGGGCCGGCAATCATTGATGAGACCCTCGTTTTCTACAACGGTCGTAGAGTAGAAGGGTTCCAGTTCACTGAAATCGAGGACGCTATCCGATGCGCCTTTTCAGATGAAATCGACCATGTGCACGAGGCGGCGGAGGCAGGGGTAGGCCATGCGATTGGCGTGAATGAAGAAGTCACTCTGGTTGGGTTCACGATAAAGAACGAAGTGACGGATGCGAACGTGGAAGACTTTGGTGCCAGGCTGCAAACGCTTTCTTTCAGGCTCAAGTACCGCGATATCTACCAACGCAGTTGGCAGTTCTACGTGCACAATTCGATTGGCCGCACATTACGAGTGAACAGCCCTAGCTTTATTCTTGCTCTAATCACGAAATGGAAGTTCCCGAGGCGGTGAACGGACTACTGTATAAGCGCTTCGTTTCGGGAAAATATTGGGAAAGTTTCGGGAAATAAAAAAAGCCAGTTCTCACGAGGCCCGTAAGTAACTGACTTTCTTGGCAGGATTGGTAGGACCACGCGGATTCGAACCGCGGACCTCTACCATGTCAAGGTAGCGCTCTAACCAACTGAGCTATGGTCCTGTCCTGCAACGGGGTGGAAATATACGGATTTCGGGTGCCCTGGTCAACCTCTTTGCGGGGGATTTTTCGCTTTCATCAGGGCCTTGATGGCGCGGCTCAGGGCGTTCCAGCGATTGACCAGAAGCGCGGCAAAAATCAGCGCGCAGCCGGCTATTTGCAGCAGGGTCATGGTTTCGCCGAACCAGGCAACCGCGAAGACAGCAACCCACACCGGTTCCAGTACCAGTATCACTACACCGTGGCTGTTCACCGACAGGCTCTGGGCATAGGTCTGCAACAGGAAACGTCCCGCTGTGGCAATCAAGGCACTGGCCAGTACCCAGACATAGAGCATGGGTTCGGGGTTGGTCAGGGTGTGAGTCCAACGCTCACTGATAGCGGACTCCGCTAACGTCACAGTCCCCACGGTGAGCAGGGCGATGGCGGTCAGGGGCAGTGCCGGCACTTTCTTTTTCTCCACCGTTTTGCCTCGCTTGTCGACCACGATGCGTTGGTTGGCGGCGCGGGTATTGAGGGTGAAGTAAAGGGCAAAGATAGTGGCAGCGAGTACGAAATAGAGCTGGCCTGGATCCGGTCTGAAACCGTTTTCGAGGGACAAAAGCGCCAGACCGGCCACCGCAATCGGTATCGCCAGCCAGGTGCTCAAAGGTTGCTGTTCGCCAAATACTGTACGGGCAATGATCGGGACAATCACCACGCCCAGGCTGGTCAGAAACGCGCCTTCGCCCATGCTGTCGGTGTGATACAGCCCCATGATCCAGCAGGTCATGGCAATGCCGAACACAAAGCCCACCCCCAGGCTTCGGAGTATCTGGTCCCGGGTAAGCCTTAACAGTGAGGGCAGGGCCAGCAGAGCGAGAAAGGCGCCGGCAATCAGAAAGCGAGCCGCCATGAACATCAGGGGCGGCATCATTAAAACCGCCTCTTTAGACAGCATCCAGCCAATCGCCGCCAGCAGGGTAACGAGTACCAGGTAAAGATCGGATTTGTGGGCGTCAGACATGATTGAACCGGCATCAATAAAAATCAGAGGGCTCAATCTATAGTTTGCGAATTAAAAAAGATAGCAGCGAAAACCGAGGGAGTGGCTCATCCCTGAGCCTTTGCAACAACGATCGATCAGTTGTTGAGTGTGGTGTATACAAGATTGGACAGACTGGTCTGGCTGGAGTTTGGCACTTCAATGTACTGGTCGCCAGAGCCCCAGAACTGCCACCACGCACGCTGATTGTAGGTGCGGCTGGCAAAGTCCACACGCAGGCCGTTCAGAGTGGTGTTGTTCACCACGGGGACAGTGGTGTTGCCGGTCTGGGTATTGATCACGTCGCCATGGTTGGCGCCCTCGCTCATCAGCACCGGGTAGTGGTTGTAATACAACCCGGACGGGCCGTTCTGTCCGCTGACTTTACCGGCCAGGCTGATGCTGTTGGAGCAGGAATCAATACCGCTGGCACTGGTTGCTCCGCAGGCTGAATGGGTGGGAACAACGCCATCGTCGGTGCCATCAATAAAGGGTTTGGTGATACCTCCGTAGGATGAGCCACCGCCAACGAACCGCAGGCGCGGAATGCTGTTGGGGCTGACGGCCAGGTTGCGGGCAACGTTGGTCTGCAAGTCGTTGACCACACCCAGATTATCCGGCTCCGGGTCAATGCCGGTAAAGGCTTTGACCGCCTGTTTCACCGGCCAGTTGTACCAGCTGTCGTTGTAGGCAATGCTCACGGCCAGGTCGGCCAGTTCCGTGCCACCACCGGCACCGGCCATGTCCAGTACTGCCAGGATTTTCAGCGGTTGCAGGCCTTCCGATTGCAGCCAGCGCGCCTGGTTTTCCAGCAGATGGCGGGTTACCAGATCGCCGGTGGAATGGGTAACAACAACGCAGTAGTCATTACACAGCCCTTGCTGACTGATCTGCCGCAGTTGCTGAAAAGCCTGCTGGGCGATCTGGCCTTCTACCCGGCCATTGCTGGCCCAGTCGATACGGGCTTCGGCCCGGTTCAGCCAGTATTCCCGCCAGTTATCTTCGCCGGCCTGCTGGACTTCCTGGAAGTTGGCCGGTGGATTGGAAAGATCATCCATCATGAAGCCGTGAACCAGAATCACAT
The DNA here is from genome assembly GCF_000475355.1 of Marinobacter sp. C1S70. Classification (NCBI taxonomy): domain Bacteria; kingdom Pseudomonadati; phylum Pseudomonadota; class Gammaproteobacteria; order Pseudomonadales; family Marinobacteraceae; genus Marinobacter; species Marinobacter sp. C1S70. The sequence continues at coordinate 81,688 of NZ_AXBW01000011.1, forward strand.
TGTGGCCGGCCAACTGCGCACTTGCGCCAGTGGCAAACAGGCCGCCAGCCAGCGCTGTCGCGAGGGCGGTTTTCGTCAGGCATCCTCTTCTTTTCATTGTCATTGGTTGCTCCGTTTCTTTCCGATTTATTGTTGTGGTGTTATCAGAACTTGTCCGCCAGCTGCCGTAGCAGGGCAGCCCGTTGTTCTGATTCGGGATTCATCGCCGGCTGGTTTTGGAGGCCGTCCAGATCCGGCGGTGAAAATTCATAGCCTTCCTCGGGACCGAAGGCGTAGTCGGTGCGGTCGCCCGGGGCGGCGGGTAACCGGCGTATCTGCAAATGCCTAAGTTGCAGGGTGCCCTGAATGTCGCGATTGGCTAACACGCTGCCATGGGCTTTCAGGCGAATGACGGCCGAGCTGCTGCCCAGAGACGTTTCCTGTTGCAATTGGGCCAGCGGGGTTTCGCCGCTGTAGAGCTGTGCAGAGAGGGCGTAATAGCCAGACTGTTCCGGGTCGAAGCGCACAGGGATGACGAGGTCGTTCCCAGACACATAGGCGGTTTCCAGACCCTCGAAGCTGCCCAGATCGGGTTCGATGGTCAGTGAAGACACATGTCGAACGGGCTTGCCGTCTACCCGGGCCTCCACAATCAACCGGTACTCGCCGGGGGGATGATCGGAACTGACGGTGCCCTGGTAATAACCGGGGTCTGCATTCTCCAGCTCGGCAGAGGCTACCCGGCCCCGCTCTCCGGCCGTCTCCAGGGTGGCGGACAGAGACTGGCCGAACACCTGACGACCATTCAGTGACGCCACCACCAGAATCGGCTCACCCTGGCTGAAGCGGAATTTGTCCAGCGTCACCACAAAGCGGCCATCACCCTCGAGCGGGAGCACGACCGGGTGGTAGCGGTTGCCCTGGTAAGCCTCTGCCTGAGCTTTGGTCAGCGGCACCGAATAATCCGGGTACCGAATGGTCTGTTGGTATTCCTCTGCAACACTTGCCAGCATGAAGCCCAGCGCATTTTCAGAGGGTGGCTCGGGAACAGGCCCGGCAGGTGTGGCCGGAGCCACGGTGTCCTGGTTAGTAACCATTTGGGGCGCGGAAGTGTTGGTGTCTTGCAGCAGGCCCCGGAAACTGCCCTCGTTCTCGGCAGAGAGCAGCCACACGGTGCCGGCCACACCGGCGGTGATGGCCAGGCTTAGGCTTAACGCCCGGTACGGCATTGTCAGACCCCGTTATTGTTATTGATGGTTTGGTTAACTTTTAACCATAGGGTCGAATTGTCCTAAACGGCAAAAATTTAGGCCGGAATAGCGGAGGTTTTGTGTCGTTTTGAGAGGCGGTTCTCAAAGTCAGAACCAGCCACTGTCTTTGATGGCCTCAAAGCCGAAGCGCAGCCGCACCTCATCTCCCACCAGCCCGTTTTCCAGGCCGTAGGTCATGCCCCAATCGCTGCGGTTGATGACAGCCTCCGCGCTTATGCCCAGGGTGTAGTCTTCATGGCCGATGGGATACTCCGCGGCTTTGTTCAGGGTGACATTCACATCGACCGGCCGGGTCTGCCCCAGCAAGGTCAGGTCGCCGGTCACTACGCCAGTATTGTCACCGGTTTTTTCAAAATCACTCACCACAAAGGTAATCTCCGGGTATTTGCTGGCGTCCAGAAAATCGGGCTTGCGGAGGTGATCGTCCCGTTTATCGTGGTTGGTAAAGACACTGCTGGCTTTGAAAACCAGCTTCCCGGAATTCAGTTCTCCGGTTTCTTCGTTGTATTCAAACTGGCCTTCAATATCCCGGAACATGCCCATCACCGGGGCATAACCGATATGCATGATTTCAAAGCTCATGGAAAAGTGCTCTTCGTCCACTTCGAACTTAGCCGGCTCTGCAGATACACTGGTAGCGGTGGCCAGCAGGATTGAGGTTGTCAGAGCTTCAGGAAATGACAGTTTCATGATTTTGTCTCCTTTGGTAGAGCCAGCGCACGTCCAGATAAAAGGACCAGGCAAGCAATGCCAGAGCGAGCCCGAGCGTCAGGCTGGCGAACAATGCAGGGGTAATGGGCACAACGGCGACCATCAGTGTGACCACCTGCCAGACACAGATGGTCTTCCGTCGGAAGCTGTCTGGCAGCGGGTTATTCAGCCAGGGCAGCGGCCAACTGGCCAACATGAACAGATAGCGCATCAGGCCCAGGGCAAGTACCCAGCTACCGGCTTTCTCCAGGGCCAGTGTGGCAACGCACAGCCCGAGGATAAAGAGCGCGTCCAGCTCCATATCGAAACGGGCGCCGAAGGCGCTATGGCTTCCTGTTGCCCGGGCGATTTTTCCGTCGACACCGTCCAACAACAGGGCGATCAGGCTGATAACCGCATAACTCCAGAGCGCGGGTGAGGCTGCTGAAGAGGAGTGGTCACCGAGGAACGGAGCCCAGCCAACCAGTGCCAGCACCAGAACCGAGCGCAGCAGCGTGGCGCGGTTGGCCCAGCCGAAGTCGGCTCTCCAACGCCAGTGCCGGAGGACAAGGACACTTTGCCCGAGATAGAACGCAAAGGTGATTAGCCAGAAGCCGGTTGGCAGATCAAAGGCTTTGGCCAGAAAAAACGAAACGCCAGCCAGGCCCAGCATTCCCAGGATCAGATCACTGATGGGGCTGAAACTTCCTTTCATTGAGGTGCTGGTGGAATCCATACGCCATTGCGTCCGTATAGCCTGTGAGTGGCGTTAGCAAGCTCCCATTCTATGACTATAGTTTGGAGAGACTGCTTTTGCGTACGCGGCCATTCATCAAATGGACTATTCATGGACGTTGAGAACAACACTGCCTTTTGGATTACCGGGTATCAGGAGGCCAGGTTAGGGCCAGTGCCCGAGCCGACATTTCCCGCTTCTGAAACACCGTATGTGATCGTTCGTTCCCGCTATTCCGGCATCAGCCGGGGGACGGAATCCCTCGTCTACAACAACCAGGTTCCTGAAAACGAATACCAGAGAATGCGGGCACCGTTTCAGGAAGGCGAATTTCCGTTTCCGGTGAAATACGGCTATGCCAGTGTAGGAGAGGTTGTGGACGGGCCGGAAGCCCTCCTGGGGCGGAACGTATTCTGCCTCTATCCTCACCAGCAGCGATACGCGGTGCCAGCATCCGCGGTGCTGCCTTTGCCAGCCAAGGTTCCAGCCGAGCGAGCAGTGCTGGCGGCCAACATGGAGACCGCCGTTAATGGAGTCTGGGATGGGCAGCCTGCGGTTGGTGACCGGATTGCGGTGATTGGTCTTGGCGTGGTGGGCTTGTTGGTGGCCTGGCTGGTCAATCGCATTCCCGGCGTGGAATTGATCGGGGTTGATACCAATGAAGGGCGACGATCGGTGGCTCAAGCCCTTGGGGTGCGGTTCACTACCGAGCCGGACATCCAGAACTGTGACCTGGTATTTCATGCCTCCGGGCACCCCTCGGGGCTGGCCAAAGCCTTGTCGCTGGCGGGGACGGATGCCCGGGTGATTGAACTGAGCTGGTATGGAGACACGCCTGTTTCCGTGCCGCTGGGACACGCCTTTCACCCGAACCGGCTGACTCTGAAATCAAGCCAGGTGGGCCAGCTATCGCCGGAGCACAGACCGCGCTGGAATCATCGCCGCCGCCTGGAACTGGCGCTTTCCATGCTGTCAGAGCCGGCTCTGGATGCGTTGATCAGCGGAGAGTCACGCTTTGAACAGCTTCCGCAAGTCGCCAGAAATATTCTGATGCCGGGCGCCGATGCGCTCTGCCACCGAATTGTTTACTAACCAGGGAGAGACTATGTTCAGCCTGACCGTTCGTGATCACATGATGATCGCCCACAGCTTTAACAGTGAGATCTTCGGGCCTGCACAGGGCGTTCACGGCGCAACCTATGTGGTGGATGTTACTTTCGAACGCCACGTACTCGACAACAACGACCTGATTGTCGACATTGGGCAGGCTTCGGCGCTGCTCAAGGACGTGTTGTCGGAATTCAACATGAAGAACCTGGATGATATTCCCCAGTTTGCGGGACGAAACACCACCACAGAGTTCATGGCCAAGGTGGTGTTCGACCGCATGGCGGCGGCCATTCACGCCGGCCGGCTGGGTGAGGACGGTAAAGGCGTGGTCAGCTTGAAAGTGACCCTCAGCGAGTCGCACATCGCGTGGGCCAGCTACCATGCCGGCATCTGAACTCTGGTTCGTGGTGCCGGGAGACCCCGGCCAGAACACCGGCGGTTACCGTTATGTTCGGCGCCTGGTCGAGGCGTTGGTCAAGGCGGGCATTCCGGTAAAGCTGGCCGGGCTGGAGGGAACGTTTCCCAAACCGGATGACTTTGCCCGGCAGTCGCTGGATCGGTTCCTTGCGGGCTTGCCGGACGGAACCCGGGTCGTGCTGGATGGACTGGCGATGAGCGGCCTGCCTGAGGTTTTACAGCGGCACCAGAGCCGGTTGAACCTGATGGCGCTGGTACATCACCCGCTGGCGGATGAGAACGGCCTGAGTGAGCAGGAACAGGCGTGGTTCAAGCATTCGGAAACGACGGCATTGGCCTGTGTCGGCGCCGTTTTTACCACCAGTCACTACACGGCGGAACGGCTGCAGGCATTCGGAGTGACGCCGGCGCGGGTGACCACTGCCTTGCCCGCTGTCGACTACGCTTTTTTTCAGCAGTCGCCCCGGAACAACCGGCGTGATGCCACCAGGGCGATTCACCTGTTGTGTGTCGGTCATCTGTCGCCACGAAAAGCGCAACACCAGTTGATTCAGGCGCTTGCTCAACTCACACATCTGGACTGGCGCCTGAGACTGGTTGGCAGTGCCGGGCGAGCCACGGATTATGCCTCGGGGGTTCGTGCCCTGGTCCGTGAATCCGGGCTGGAAAGCCGTGTTGAGTTTGCTGGTGAGTTGGGAGAAGCAGATGTGCTGAAGGCTTATCAGCAAGCCGATCTGTTTGTGTTTCCCTCGCTCTACGAGGGCTATGGCATGGTCATCGATGAGGCCCTCGCCGCCGGTCTGCCGGTGTTGAGTTCCGACGGTGGCGCGCTGGCTTCGACTGGCGCCAAACCAGGGGTTGAGTTGTATGAGGCAGGCAATGTAGCGGCTCTGGCCACCAGATTGACCCGGCTGATTGCCGAACCGGATGCCGTTGAATCGCTGGTCGCTGGCGCTATGCAGGCCCGGTGCGAGATCCGTCGCTGGTCTGAAACCGCGCAAGATTTCATTGCCGGGTTGGAAAAGGGCAGGCCGCGTAACCCGGTTCAATTTCCCGCGGATTGGCTGGAAGCAAGGGAGCCCGCCGATCACCAGGCCCGTGATGAGGGGCTGACGGCCCGACTCACCGAATGGCTTACCGAACGATATGACTGTCGGGCGTCGGGTAGCAAACCGGGGGCGCCCCTTCATCTTGTGGATCTCGGTACCGGTCGGGGCTCCAATCCTGTCTACCTTTGCCCGAGACTACCGGTACCCCAGCGTTGGACGCTGGTTGAGCCGGACCAAACCCTGGCCGGGGTCGCCCTTCAGCGGGTTGAAAAGCTGGATGCACCGGCTGTGCTGGAAACAATAGTCTTGACGAAGGATAACCTCAGTACGGCGTTGCCCGAAAACGCGGACCTGGTGACGTCTTCGGCCTTGATCGACCTGGTTTCCGAACCCTGGTTGAGCGCCTTGTCTGCAGCGGTGGCCAAACGTCAGGCGGCATTGTTGGTCGTCATCACTTACAGCGGCTTTTTTACTCTGGAACCTGCTCATCCCTTCGATGACACACTGCGCGCTCTGGTCAATGCCCATCAACATCGGGAGAAGGGCAGTGGCGCTGCGCTCGGCCCGGACGCCACGGCCTGTTTGAGCCGTCTGATGTCTGACAAGGGCTATCACATCCAAACGGCAGATAGTCCCTGGGTATTGACGGGTGAGCAGGCCAGCCTCGCCGCTATGTTGCTTGAGGGCTGGGCGGAGGCTGCCACAGAACAGCAGCCGGAACAGGCGAACGATATCCAATCCTGGCTCGAAACCCGTCGGCAACAGCTGGATACCGGCGCCCTCGCCATTACCGTGAGCCATACGGATCTGCTGGCATGGCCGAAGCAGGTCTGAACCCGGAGAGGCCGGTCCCCGGCTTTGGGCGAGGGGTGTTTCGCTGGTGCGTCACCTTGCTGCTCCTGGGGATTGTTTTTGTATTCGTCGACATCGATAGGCTAGCCCAGAGGCTGGCGATGGTTCCGCCAACGATCGTCCTTGCGGTATTGGTGGTCTCGCTGATTCAGATCGCACTGTCGGCCTGGCGCTGGCGGTATACCGCGAACCGGCTCGGTGTAGCCATGGGTTTTGGCTTTGCCTTTCGGGAGTATTACCTGGCCGGGTTTCTGAATCAGGTGCTTCCCGGGGGCGTGATGGGGGACGTAAATCGAGCCTGGCGCCACAGCCGTTCGGCGAAGCGTTTGCAGCAACTGGCGATTGTCCATGCGGTTGTGCTGGAGCGCCTGTCAGGCCAATTGGTGCTGGTACCGGTTGTACTGATTGCGGTGTCCGGGCTTTGGTGGACCGGGCAGTTAAATAGCCAGTTCAGTGACGCAGGCGTATCCCTGAACCTGGTGGGCTATTGGCTGATTCTGCCCGCGTTGGCCGTGCTCGGGGTTTTGCTGGTCTCTATGACGGGGTTCGGGGCCCGGTTCAGGCGTTATGTCCGACGATTACGCGGGGATGTGCGTCGGGCTTTTCTGGGTTGGCGGAATGCCCTGGTGCAGGTTGGTACCTCGGTTCTGGTTTTCCTGACCTATATGGCGGTGTTCATGTTGATGGCCACGGGCATGGACTTGTTTGCCGACGGCACACCCTGGCTGTTGGTCGTGGCCCTGTGCCCGCTACTGTTACTGGCCATGGTGGTCCCGTTAACGGTGTCTGGTTGGGGCGTCAGAGAGGGCGTGGCGGCTATTCTGTGGCCATTGGTAGGGCTGCCGGCAGAGCAGGGCGTGGCGCTGAGTGTTGGCTATGGTGCGGCGGTGTTTCTGGTGAGTCTGCCGGGTGCCCTGGCGCTGTTGTTCCGCCGGTAATCAGGGTTTGGCGGTGTCGAATGCCAGATCAAAAAGCATATCGCTACCAAGATTCACCAACTGGGCTTTTGGGCGAAGCGCCTCATCCAGCTGGTCAATCTCCGGCAGGGAGAACGCAGGCCGGCCGCTGCCGATGATCATGGGGGCAACCATCACGTGTAAGCGGTCCAGTAATCCCGCCTTCAGGAAGGACGAGACGGTAACGCCACCGCCCTCGATAAAAATCTTGCGAAGTCCAAAATCCTGTAACACCTGCAGGATACGTTCGGGAGAAACAGGGGCTTTGTTTTCAACAGAGCCCAGGCAGGGCACGGTGGTAACCCCGGCCGGATCCAGCGATTTGCGGCCTGGCTGATAGTCACCTGCAATCAGATGCAGGGTAGGGGCTTCTCCGTCGGTGAACAGATGGTGGCTGGCCGGCACCCGCTGCCGACGGTCGATCACGACGCGCACCGGGTTGCGGCCAGAGGTTCTGCGCACGGTCAGGCGCGGATTGTCGGTGCTGGCCGTTCCGGCACCGACCACCACGGCGTCACACAGGGCACGGATTCGGTGCAGGTGGGTAATGCCGTCGTCACCGTTGATAAACCGGGAGCAGCCGGTAACCGTGGCGATCCGGCCATCCAGGCTCTGGCCAAGCTGGCCGATCACCCGGCTGTTCCTGCTGACGGGCTGACACAAGGGCAGAAACAGCGACAACAGGTTTCGTGCCTGCTCGGTGGCTGGCTGAATGAGTTCCCAGCTTTTGCCGTTGATCTTCACCGCGGGTTGATCAGAACCGGGCACGGGCAGGGTGATATTGCTCCGGTTGATCGCGCTGAGTACCAGATCCCAGGCGTTATCGGTGTCCAGTGCGTCATTTGCCATGTGGTACCTGCTCGTTCGTTGTTCGTTTCAGTATAGGCAGATTGTGTCCAAAGCTATATGTACGATACATTTCCGGTTTGATTCACTTTTTCGGCCAACTTTTCAGGGGCACGGAGCCATGCGGTACCTGCAATCTTTTAACCGTCGTCTGCGTCGTATTCGGGAGCAGGGCCAGTTGTCCCTGGGGGATGTGGCCGAAATGTGTGGCGTGGACGAGGCCCGTGTCCGCAGCTGGGAGGCGACGGACGCACGCCAGAGAGGGTACCCTGGGGTTAGTGAATTGCTGGATTTTTGCCTGAAAACCGAAACACCGCTGGAACGTCTGCTGGATATGGACGATGACGGTGAAGATGGGCAACTGGAACTGCCGGGGCTGGCGTTCAGCAACAGTGATGATCTGTCAGTGGCGCTGAAAGAGCTTGAGCAGGAGATCAATCGAATCCAGCTCAGTGATGACGAAACCGAGCTGCTGCGCCGGTTCCGCAAGGCAAGTGCAGATAACCAGCGCATGGTGTTGCAGCTATTGGGGCGCTAAAGGGCCCGGGTCGCCTCTATTTTCCCTTCTTGTAGATGTTCTCGTACACGAAGTTGGTGGCCTCCACGAAACCGTCAATGCTGCCGCAGTCAAAACGCTGACCTTTGAACTGGTAGGCCAGCACGCAACCATTCTTCGCCTGCTCCAGCAGGGCATCGGTAATCTGAACCTCACCATTCTTACCCGGCGGTGTACGCTCGATAATGTCGAAGATGTCCGGGGTCAGAATGTAGCGCCCGATAATCGCCAGGTTGCTGGGCGCGTCTTCCGGTGCCGGTTTCTCCACCATGTCGGTAATACGGTAAAGGCCATCCTTCATGGATTCACCCGCAATCACACCGTACTTGTGGGTTTCGTCTTCCGGTACTTCTTCGATGGCCACAATGGAGCAGCGGAACTGGTTATACAGTTTGACCATCTGGGTCAGAACGCCGTCACCATCTTCCGGGCCCACGCAGAAGTCATCCGCGAGCACAACCGCGAACGGGTTGTCGCCTACCAGGTTGCGGCCAGTCAGGATGGCGTGGCCCAGTCCCTTCATTTCATTCTGACGGGTGAAGGCAAAAGAGTTGTTGTTGATCAGATCCCGGATAGAGGTAAGCAGGCCTTCCTTGCCGGTACCGGCAATCTGGTGCTCGAGTTCGTAACTGATATCAAAATGATCTTCGATGGCGCGTTTGCCGCGGCCGGTGACAAAGCCGAATTCATGAATGCCGGCATCTGCGGCTTCCTCCACCCCGTACTGCACCAGTGGCTTGTTAACGATCGGCAGAATTTCCTTGGGCATGGCCTTGGTGGCCGGAAGGAAACGGGTGCCGTATCCGGCAACCGGGAAGAGGCACTTTTTGATCATGATTGTTCGTCCTTAATCAGGTGGTTTACCGCTTTGTTTACCCACAAAGCGTGCCAAGTGTAACCAAGTTGTATGCCGAGTTGGAGGGTTTCATTTCCGAGTGTTGATTTCTGGTAATTCTGTCGACTGGTTCCGATCTGTCCGGGGTGACTGAAATGCCTAGAAAATTGTTTCACTCCCGCTTTTAACTACATGATTTTACGTAACATTAAATTTGTAAATTTATGATGATAATGGTGGCCTGAGAGCGGCCTATCTTTTAAAGTTGCACCGAATTAATGGGTTTACATGAAATTGACATTGCTTCGGGTTTTCCAGAGTGCCGCCATTGATCTTCAAACTGCCTGTTCGTCACTTCTCATTGTCTGCACTGTTTTTGTGCGCGACAGCGAGCTGGTGTCTGCCAGCCTACGGTTCAGAGACGGCGCTCGATGGTGATACCCCGGAAACCAGCCGGCAGGCGTTGCTTCCCGAGAACAGTCTGAAGCTGACCCGTGAACACTGGCTGCGCTCCAAGATGAAGTTTTCCGGGCGCACCAACCGGGACACCGATCATCGGGATGGGGCGCTGAACGTGGGCCTGAATGGTCTTTTCTGGGCGAATCATCGTGCCGGCGTCCGCTACAGTGACGCCAAGACCTATCGGGTGGGCAATGAGCGCCGAGTACTCGGCTTCAGTTATGGCCTTCCGGTAGGGCGTAACCATCTGGATATTGAACTCCGGAATACCGCTTATGAAGAGGTGTCCAGGGCAGACGGTTCCCGTTTTCAGAAAGAAGGGCGCACCCGGGATCTCACTATCACCGGCAGGCGGGCCCTGTTCTCTACGTTCGGCTATCAGTTCCTCGGCCGTGCCGGATACTCTTCCGTAAACCAGTACTGGACCCGAAGAACGGATGAAGTGCATCGTTCCAGTTACCAGTTATCGACTGTGGGGTTTGAGGCGAACGGACATCACAATCTGTACGGTGGTTTTGACCTGAGCAGCGGACTGCGCGCGGTCACGGGTATTGAGGCCGAGATAGAGCGTGCGACCGATTCGGAACAGGGGCGGCGTGAAGAGCAGTTTGGGCGCATGGTTCTCAGTGCATCGCTTGACCGAGAGTTACTGGCCTGGCACTGGGGACTGGACGGGGAATACCAGTTGGCGTCTGCCGATATTCCGGGTTCTCAGCACCTGAGGGTCGCCGGGTCTGGACTGGTGGCGGGTTTCAATGGCCAGTCACTTAGCGTAGCCGAAGGTGGGTGGCTGCGCCTGGGTAGCCGTAGCCCGGAATTCGATGTTCCGTTCTTTCCCCGGTTTTCGTCGAGTGTTCGTCTTTCTGTTCTGCGCGGCTGGATTCCCGATGAGTCATTTCAGCAGCATCAGGCGGGGCATGTGACGTCGGGAGAGCTCTCATGGGGGCTATCTGCGCGGCAGTTCAGCGCCGATGTCAGCCTGGGGCGGGTGCTGAACACAACCACAGATGCCATAACCGTACCTGATCAACCGGATGTCCGCTTTACCATGAGCTTGCAGATCTGAAGCTGCTCTGTCTCACGTCGTTTCATTTGATTTCGATTCGCTTACGAACTTGTCACTTGTAGCAGCCCTCGGGCGCGGTGCTACATTGAATGGACAAACCGTGAACCGAGGAAGGAAACGATGCACGCAGGGAAAGTAGGTCTGGTGGTTCTGGGATTGTTCTTGTTTGCTCCCCTTTATGCCCAGGCGTTCCAGTTTCAGGATGTTGTGGAAAAAGCGAAATCGAAGGCGAGTGCGGCGTACGAGCCGGTCCCTGGAATTCCCGACTTCATGGCAGGCCTGAGCTACGACGAATACCAGTCTATCCGCTTTGATCCTTCAAAAAGCCTCTGGCGAGAAGGGAATTCCCGTTTCCAGGTAATGCTCATTCCCGCTGGTAAATTTTACACCCGTCCAGTAAGCATCCACGTAGTGGACAGCGAGGGCGTCCATCCACTGTCGTTCGATAAGAGTCTGTTCAATGTCGACGACGAGGCGCTCAGAAAACGGGTGCCGGCCGATCTCGGGTACGCCGGGCTCAAGTTGACGTTCCCTTTTGATGGTCCCGACGTAGCCAATCAGTTCCTGGTGTTCGCGGGCGCAAGCTATTTTCGCGGCGTCAGTAAGGAAACCTCCTTCGGGCTATCTGCGCGGGGTATCGCTGTAGACACGGGTTTGCCGACCGGTGAGGAGTTTCCTGATTTCACGGAGTTCTGGTTGGAGCGCCCCGCTCCCGACAGCGACCATGTTCGTGTCTACGCATTGTTGGATGGTCCAAGCCTGACCGGGGCCTATGAGTTCACGGTCTACCCCGGGGAGCAGACCCGGGTAGATGTGAAAGCCCGCCTGTTTATGCGGGAAGACATCGAGTTGCTGGGGCTCGCACCACTCACTTCGATGTTCTATTACGGGGAACATACTCCCAGGCCGCTTGGTGAGTGGCGCCCCCAGGTGCACGATTCGGACGGATTGTTAATCCATGATGATGCTACCGGCGAGTGGCTATGGCGCCCCCTGATGAACCCGGATCGACTTGCCGCAAGTTTCCACAGTGTCCGTCGTGTTGGCGGCTTTGGTCTGATTCAGCGTGATCGGGAGTTTCGTCACTACGAAGATCTGGAGGCCCGATATGAGCGCAGGCCCAGCGCCTGGGTGAGCGCCGAGGGGGACTGGGGGAAAGGAAATGTGGTTCTGGTGGAGATACCTACGGACGACGAGACCAATGACAATATTGTTGCGTTCTGGAGTCCGGGAGGTGAAGTGTCTGCAGGCACGTCACGGGATCTGAACTACTCGATTCAGTTCGGCGGTCCCGGCGTGGCGCCACATCCTGGCGGAAAAGTGGTAAACACCTTCGTCGGCGCAGGGGATCGTATAGGCGGCGGTGATCAGGCCGGTGCCTATCGGATCCTGGTGGATTTTGCTGGCGGTCCCTTGTCGGAGCTCAACGCGGAGTCTCCCGTAGTCAGCAAAGTGACCGGGGGCGAGGGTGTTGAGGTGCTTGAACACTTTGTCGAGTGGGTAGCGCCAGAGAATCATTGGCGATTGTCGATCCTGGCCAAGCCCGCGCCGGATCAGATACTTCAGCTGCGGGGTTTTCTGATGGTGGATGATGAGGTCGCCACGGAGACGTGGAGCTATTCCTTGCCGCCCGGGACAGGCCTGCGGGCAGAACCCTGATCCTGGAGGATCGTATGGACGCGCAAACCTCTTACCAGTTGCTGGGAAAGCTGTTGGTGTACCTTGAATTGAGTGGCGCCAGTAACGACCGAAAAACGTTCAATGGCGCACTGGCCTTACTCGCGGACGGCGTCGCTGGAAACGAACACAGCGTTCGGTTTGAGGACCTTTTGGCCCGCATTCCTGACTACTTCGAGTTGGATGAGCCAAGTCTTCCGCCGGTAGCACCGCCGATTCGCCGCAGCAGTATCGGGTATTTCACCGATGACTGAGTCAGCGACTGTGTCCCGCCCCTGGCACCTGCAGGCGACGATCCGACGCCTGGTGCTGACTGCGTTTGTGGCTGGCCAGACGGGGCTGGCATCCTGGTTTCTGCTCCAGGTGCTGCCTTATCACGGCGGCAACGTGGTGGAGTGGCTGATCGTTGCTGTTTTCGCGGTACTTTACCTTTGGATTGCCTTTGGCTTCTGGATCGCGGTATACGGTTTCCTGCTGCGCTTGCTGGGCGGAGATCGGGCATCGTTACTGAAGCGCCATACTCAGAATGAGCTGGCGGCAACGCCGCTGTCGAAAACCGCAATTGTCATGCCGTTGTATCACGAGCCGGTAAGCTGGACGCTGAAGGGGCTCAAAGCCATTTACCTCGATCTGGCGCGATCAGGCCGCCTGGATGATTTTGATTTTTATATTCTCTCAGACAGTCAGGATCCTGATGTCTGGCTGCAAGAACAGCAGGTCTGGTTGAAACTGGTGGAAGAGCTCGGCGCTCAGGGTCGACTCTTCTATCGCCGGCGTCGGGTTAATCTCAACTACAAAAGCGGCAACGTGGCTGATTTCTTGAGGCGCTGGGGAAGTCAGTATCAGTATATGGTCGTTCTGGATGCCGATAGCCTCCTCGCCGGTGAGACTATTCGGACCATGGTGCAGGTGATGAACCGGGAACCGCAGGTTGGTATCCTTCAGACTGCTCCTACCATTATTAACGCCCGCTCTGCGTTTGCTCGTATCCAACAGTTTGCCAATCGGCTTTACTCGCCGCTTTTCGCCACGGGCCTGGCTGCCATCCAGATGGGGGATGCTGCATTCTGGGGCCACAACGCTGTGATACGCGTTGCTCCATTTATGGCGCATTGTGGTTTGCCAAAGCTCAAAGGCGCTGGTATCTGGCAAGGGCCGATCATGAGCCATGATTTCGTAGAGGCGGCGTTTCTGGGGAGAGCAGGGTATGAAGTCTGGCTGGAACCGGCTTTGGGGGCCAGTTATGAAGAATCTCCGCCCACGCTTGATGACGAACTTGCCCGAGATCAGCGCTGGTCGAAAGGGAATCTGCAGCACGCAGCGCTGATGCTATTCTCGCCTCGATTGCGCCTGGCACATCGTTTTGCTTTTTTGAATGGCATCATGGCGTACGCGTCGTCACCGTTGTGGTTGTTGTTCCTGGTCCTGACAACGATTGCTGCTGTGCAACTGACCATCGCGCCTATCGATTATTTTCCGGACGGGCGTGAGAGCCCCTTTCCTTTATGGCCAGAATGGCGGCCGACATGGGCCATTACCCTGGTCGTCAGCACCATGGCGCTATTGTTTTTGCCGAAGTTTCTGGCAATTGTTGACGTCGTCGTCCATCGTGCTCTGAGTGGATTTGGCGGCTTTTTCAGGTTGTTGTCGAGCGTGTTGCTTGAAATCGTCGTCTCAGTGTTGCTTGCCCCCATCCGGATGCTTGCCCACAGTCATTCCGTTGTTTCGGCCCTGTTAAACGTTCGGCTGAGTTGGGCAGGCCAGAATCGTACCGAGGAGACCGGTTGGCGGGAGGCTGCTGTGCGACATCTGCCCGGACTTATCATCGGTAGTGCCTGGTCGGCCTTTGCCTGGACCCTGGACCCGATGTTCTTTTTATGGTCATTACCCGTGTCTGTCCCTCTGGCACTGGCAGCGCCAACAACGGTTTGGTTGAGCCGGTCAAGCAGCGGTGAGTCCCTGAGTCGCAGGGGCTTATTGTTAACACCTGAGGAGCGAACCCGTATGCCGATGCTTGATGATGCACGGGGCTTTCGAGAGGAGGCAGAGAGTGAGGTTGCTCTCACACCGGTGGAACAGGCGGTACTGATCCCTGCGGTCAATCGGCTGCACCGCCACCTTGCCGGGCGCAGCGCCAAGGGCCTGAAGAAAGAAGTCATTGAGGGTGAGCTGGATGTCTGTGTCAGCCGAGGCTACCGGGGAATCGAAAAGGGCCGGCTTTCGCTTTTGCTGGAAGACCCGCAGGCACTGATAGTCCTGCATCGGCGAGCCTGGAGTGCGCCCCCGAACACATTCTGGGGGCGACGTGTTCGCAATCTCGTACTGCACGCGCAAGGTTTGCAGGATCTGTAAACAATCATACTTAAGCCTAACTCACAATTGTTGACAATCAGGGGATGCAGGCGTAGTTTCACGATAAATATCCTCTGGATTGTTAACAAAGCATGATTCAGGCACAGCTGCAAACCCAAACCCGCGCCGATGAGGCCTTTGATTGTCTGCAAACGGCGATTGTTAAGGGCGATCTGGCGCCGGGCGAAAAAATCGGCGAAGTCGAGCTCTGTTCCCGCTTTAACCTTACCCGAGGCCCGCTGCGTGAAGCGTTGGGCCGCCTTGAATCCCGTGGATTATTGGTCAGGCGCCCTCACGCCGGCGTGAAGGTGGTTTCCGTTAGTGCCGCAGAGCTTCTGGAGTTGTACCGAATCCGTGAAGTCATGGAGGGGCTGGCAGCCCGGCAGGCAGCTGAACGCATGCCCGATGAAGAAATCCGTGATCTCCTGGCCACGCTCGATAGTCACGAAAAAATGATTGAGGAAGCTCAGGGCCAGGCCTACTACCAGGCCGAGGGTGACTACGATTTCCACCACCGAATTGCCACCGGCAGTCGCAATACCAAACTGGCCCAGATGCTCCTGGGCGATCTTTACTACATGGTGCGGATGTACCGTTACCGGTTAAGCACCTCGGCCGGGCGCCCCCATCTGGCGCTGGGTGAACACCGCCGTATCGTCGAGGCCATTGCCCAGCGCGATGGCGAACTCGCCGAATTCCTGATGAAACGACACATTAATGCAGCACGCCAGAACATCGAGAAGAAAATCGAAGAAGGCGTTCTCACCATCTGATAAGAGAGGAAATTCCCATGGCTAACAAACTCTCCCCGGGCGCCCGTTTTCGTAAGGCCCTGAAAGAAAACCAGCCACTGCAGATTGTTGGTACCATCAACGCCTACGCGGCCATGATGGCCGAGCGGGTAGGGCACCAGGCCATTTATCTGTCTGGTGGTGGTGTAGCGAACGCCTCCTATGGCCTGCCGGATCTGGGCATGACCACCATGAATGACGTGGTGGAAGACGTGCGCCGGATTACCGCCGCGGTTGATGTTCCGCTGCTGGTCGATATCGATACTGGTTGGGGCGGGGCGTTTAACATTGCCCGTACCATTCGGGAGATGGAGCGTGCCGGCGCCGCTGCCGTACACATTGAAGACCAGGTCGCCCAGAAGCGCTGCGGCCACCGCCCGAACAAGGAAATCGTTTCCAAAGAGGAAATGGTAGACCGCATTAAAGCCGCAGCCGATGCTCGTGAAGACAAAGACTTCTTCATCATGGCCCGTACCGATGCGTTTCAGAAGGAAGGTCTGGACGCGGCGATTGACCGTGCCAAAGCCTGTATCGAAGCCGGTGCCGATGGCATCTTTGCGGAAGCCGTGCACGAACTGAGCGATTACAAGGCGTTCGCCGAGGCGATCGATGCGCCGATTCTGGCCAACATTACGGAATTCGGGGCCACGCCGCTGTACAACCGTAAAGAACTGGCAGACGCTGGCGCCGCGATGGTGCTGTACCCGTTGAGCGCCTTCCGTGCCATGAACAAGGCAGCGTTGACGGTATACCAGAACATTCTGGAAAAAGGTGACCAGAAAGACGTGGTTGACCTGATGCAGACCCGTATGGAGCTGTACGATTTCCTCAACTACCACGATTTCGAGCAGAAGCTGGACCAGCTGTTCGCTCAGAAAAAAGACTGATTGCGTTAAACTGAACAAAATATAAACAGAGAATCTGGGAGACCAACATGGCTGAAGCAAAGAAACTCGGTGGCGCTGGCCTGCGTGGCCAGGTAGCTGGTGAAACCGCCCTGTGCACCGTTGGCAAAACCGGTACCGGCCTGACCTACCGCGGATACGACATTACTGATCTGGCTGACAACGCCCAGTTCGAAGAAGTGGCTTACCTGCTGCTGCGAGGCAAACTGCCGAACCAGGCTGAGCTGGATGCCTACAAAACCAAGCTCAAGAGCCTGCGCAGCCTGCCGGAAGCCCTGAAGCTGGTGCTGGAGCAGATCCCCAAGGACGCGCATCCGATGGATGTGATGCGTACCGGTTGCTCCATGCTCGGTAACCTGGAAACCGAACAGGATTTCAGCGAGCAGGACGACAAGATCGACCGCATGCTGGCGGTGTTCCCGGCCATCATCACTTACTGGTACCGCTTTGCCCACGAAGGCATTCGCATTGATACCGCCAATACCGAATGCGATTCCATTGGTGGCGTGTTCCTGGAGCTCCTGCATGGCAAGAAGCCCAGCGAGCTGCATGAGCGGGTGATGAACGTCTCCCTGATTCTGTACGCGGAGCACGAGTTCAACGCCTCCACCTTCACGGCCCGTGTATGCGCCTCCACGTTGTCTGACATCCACAGCTGCGTGACCGGTGCTATCGGCTCCCTGCGCGGCCCGCTGCACGGCGGCGCCAACGAAGCGGCGATGGAACTGATTCAGAAGTTCAAGACCCCGGAAGAGGCCGAAGCCGGCCTGATGGGCATGCTGGAACGAAAAGAGAAGATCATGGGCTTCGGACACGCCATCTACAGCGAATCCGACCCGCGCAATGCCATTATCAAAAAGTGGTCTGAAAAGCTGGCCAAAGAAGTCGGTGATACCGTGCTGTACCCGGTTTCCGTCCGCTGTGAAGAAGTCATGTGGCGCGAGAAGAAGCTGTTCTGTAACGCCGACTTCTTCCACGCCTCGGCCTATCACTTCATGGGCATTCCGACCGAGTTGTTCACGCCCATCTTCGTGATGTCCCGGGTATCCGGCTGGACCGCCCACGTGAAAGAGCAACGCGCCAACAACCGAATTATCCGCCCGAGCGCTGAGTACACAGGCCCTGAACACCAGGACTGGTTGCCCATCGACAAGCGGAGCTGAGAGAGACTATGAATACCCAATACCGTAAAGCCCTGCCGGGCACGGAACTGAAATACTACGATACGCGCCAGGCGGTGGAAGACATCCAGCCGGGCGCTTACGCCAAGCTGCCTTATACCTCCAAGATTCTGGCGGAGCAGCTGGTGCGCCGTTGTGATGCGGAATCGCTGACCGATTCCCTCAAGCAGCTGATTGAGCGTCGCCGCGACCTGGATTTCCCCTGGTACCCGGCGCGGGTGGTTTGCCATGACATCCTGGGCCAGACCGCCCTGGTGGACCTGGCCGGCCTGCGCGATGCTATTGCCGAGAAGGGCGGTGATCCCTCCAAGGTCAACCCGGTGGTTCAGACCCAGTTGATTGTTGACCATTCCCTGGCCGTGGAAGCCCCGGGTTTTGACCCGGATGCCTTCGAGAAGAACCGCGCCATTGAAGACCGTCGTAACGAAGACCGTTTTCACTTCATTAACTGGACCCGCACCGCGTTCAAGAATGTGGACGTGATTCCGGCTGGTAACGGCATCATGCACCAGATCAATCTGGAAAAGATGTCGCCAGTGATTCAGAACCGCCCGGATGAAGACGGTCACCCGATTGCCTTCCCGGATACCTGTGTGGGTACCGACAGCCATACGCCGCACATTGATGCGTTGGGTGTTATCGCCGTAGGCGTGGGTGGTCTGGAAGCGGAAACTGTGATGCTGGGCCGCCCGTCCATGATGCGTCTGCCGGATATCGTGGGTGTGAAGCTGACTGGCAAGCGCCAGCCGGGCATCACCGCCACCGATATTGTTCTGGCGATTACCGAGTTCCTGCGTAAGGAGCGTGTGGTCGGTGCCTACCTGGAATTCTTCGGCGAAGGTGCGTCGAGCCTGACCATCGGCGACCGGGCCACCATTTCCAACATGACCCCGGAATACGGTGCTACGGCCGCGATGTTCTACATCGACGAGCAGACCATTGATTACCTGAAGCTGACCGGCCGTGAGCCAGAGCAGGTAGACCTTGTTGAGAAGTACGCCAGGGAAACCGGCCTGTGGGCCAGCGAGATGACCGAGGCCCAGTACGAGCGCGTGCTGGAGTTCGATCTGTCTACCGTGGTTCGTAATGTGGCCGGCCCGTCCAACCCGCACCGCCGTGTCGCTACGTCCGATCTGCACGATCGTGGCATTGCCGTGAATCTGGACAAGGCACTGGAAGAAGAGAAAAAGGGCCTGATGCCCGATGGCGCGGTGATTATTGCTGCCATCACCTCCTGCACCAACACCTCGAACCCTCGCAACGTGGTGGCGGCTGGCCTGTTGGCCAAGAAAGCCAACGAGCTGGGGCTGGTGCGTAAGCCGTGGGTGAAATCTTCCTTTGCGCCGGGCTCCAAGGTTGCGCGCCTGTACCTGGAAGAAGCCGGCCTGCTGCCGGAACTGGAAAAGCTGGGCTTCGGTATCGTGGCCTATGCCTGCACCACCTGTAACGGCATGTCTGGCGCCCTGGACCCGAAAATCCAGCAGGAAATCATCGACCGGGACCTGTATTCCACCGCCGTTCTCTCCGGTAACCGGAACTTCGACGGCCGGATTCATCCGTACGCGAAACAGGCCTTCCTGGCGTCACCTCCGCTGGTCGTCGCCTATGCCATCGCCGGTACCGTTCGGTTCGATATCGAACAGGACGCCCTGGGTTACGACAAGGATGGCAATCCGGTCACCCTGAAAGACCTGTGGCCGTCCGATGAAGAAATCGACCGCATTGTCGGGGAATACGTGAAGCCGGAGCAGTTCAAGCAGGTGTACATCCCGATGTTCAACCTGGATGAAGCCGAGCAGGCCAAGAGCCCGCTGTACGAGTGGCGCCCGCAGTCCACATATATCCGTCGCCCGCCATACTGGGAAGGCACCATGGCCGCCGAGCGCGCGCTCAAGGGTATGCGCCCGCTGGCGATTCTGCCGGACAACATCACCACAGACCACCTGTCGCCGTCCAACGCCATCATGATGGACTCCGCAGCCGGTGAATACCTGCACAAGATGGGCCTGCCGGAGGAAGACTTCAACTCCTACGCCACCCACCGTGGCGACCACCTGACCGCCCAGCGCGCGACCCTCGCCAACCCGAAACTGTTTAACGAAATGGTTCGGGATGAAAACGGTGAAGTGGTGCAGGGTTCCCTGGCCCGGGTGGAGCCGGAAGGCAAAACCATGCGTATGTGGGAAGCCATTGAAACCTATATGGAGCGCAAGCAGCCGCTGATCATCATTGCCGGTGCAGACTACGGGCAGGGTTCTTCCCGTGACTGGGCTGCCAAGGGTGTTGCCCTTGCGGGTGTAGAGACCATCGTCGCTGAAGGCTTCGAGCGGATTCACCGCACCAACCTGATTGGTATGGGTGTGATGCCGCTGCAGTTTGAGGAAGGCACCACGCGCCACACACTTCAGCTGGACGGTACCGAAACCTACGACGTGGAAGGCAAACCCGCGCCGGGCGCCAAGCTCGAGCTGGTGATTCACCGCAAAACCGGTGAAGTAGACCGGGTGCCGGTGATCTGCCGCCTGGATACCGCGGAAGAAGTCACTGTGTACTCTGCCGGTGGCGTACTGCAGCGTTTCGCTCAGGATTTCCTGGCGTCTGAAAGCGCAGCCTGATCGCCTTGGCAAGGTCAGGCGGGAGCTGTTCCCGGCTCCCGCCTGAAACATTCATTCAAGTGAGGCTCGCTCAATGAGTTTTGCTCCCCAAGTTCGTATTCCTGCTACCTACATGCGTGGCGGTACCAGTAAAGGTGTGTTCTTCCGGCTGCAAGATCTGCCTGAAGCCTGCCAGGTACCCGGTGAGGCGCGAGACAAGCTTTTGCTGCGCGTAATTGGTAGCCCCGATCCCTACGAAAAGCAGATCGATGGCCTGGGCAATGCCACCTCCAGCACCAGTAAATCGGTGATCCTGGCAGCGCCCACGCAACCGGACCACGACGTCGATTATCTGTTTGGCCAGGTGTCCATCGACAAACCCTTTGTCGACTGGAGTGGCAACTGCGGCAATCTCACCGCCGCCGTAGGCGCGTTTGCCATCAACGGCGGCTTTGTTGCCAAAGAGCGTATTCCTGAAAACGGCATCTGTACCGTTCGTATCTGGCAGGCCAACATCCGCAAAACCATCGTGGCCCACGTGCCTATCACCAACGGTGAAGTGCAGGAAACCGGTGATTTTGAACTGGATGGCGTAACTTTCCCGGCTGCGGAAGTGCAGATCGAGTTTATGGACCCGGCCGATGGTGAAGGGGCCATGTTCCCCACCGGAAACCTGGTGGATGAGCTTGAAGTGCCGGGTGTCGGCACCCTGAAAGCCACCATGATCAATGCCGGTATCCCGACCATTTTCATCAATGCCGAAGACATCGGCTACAAGGGCACCGAGCTGCAGAACGACATCAACAGCGACCCCAAAGCCCTGGCCATGTTTGAAACCATTCGCGCCCATGGCGCGGTGAAAATGGGCCTGATCTCTGATATCGCGGAAGCTGCCAATCGCCAGCACACGCCGAAAGTGGCGTTTGTGGCCAAACCTTCGGATTATGTGTCTTCCAGCGGTAAGCAGATCAATGCGGCCGATATTGATGTACTGGTTCGGGCGCTGTCCATGGGCAAGCTGCACCACGCCATGATGGGTACGGCTGCGGTGGCTATTGCAACGGCCTCTGCTATTCCCGGCACGCTGGTTAATCTGGCGGCCGGCGGCGGCGATCGTACCCATGTAACCTTTGGTCATCCGTCCGGAACCCTTCGGGTAGGCGCCGAAGCGAAGGAAGTAAATGGTCAATGGACAGCCACCAAGGCCATCATGAGCCGCAGTGCGCGGATTATCATGGAAGGTTGGGTGAGGGTACCTGGCGACAGCTTCTGATGGCTCCTATAGTTGGGACAGGAGGGCCGGTATATGTCTGCCACTTACGATCTCAACGAACGCCCGGACTATGACGACGTACTGCAAAAAATCGCTGACTTTGCCCTGAATTACCGCATAGAAAGCGAAGAAGCCTGGGAAACGGCCCGTTATTGCCTGATGGACACCCTGGGCTGCGGTTTGCTGGCGTTGCGTTTTCCGGAATGCACCAAACACCTGGGCCCGCTGGTGGAAGGTACGATCGTTCCCCACGGTGCCCGGGTGCCTGGAACCCCATACCGCCTGGATCCGGTGAAAGCCGCCTGGGACATTGGCTGTATCGTCCGCTGGCTGGATTACAACGATACCTGGCTGGCGGCCGAATGGGGCCACCCCTCCGATAATCTCGGCGCCATTCTTGCGGTTGCCGACCATCTTTCGCAAAAACGCGTCGCCAACGGCCAGGCGCCACTGGCCATGAAAGCCGTTCTCGAGGCCATGATCCTGGCCCACGAAATTCAGGGTGTGCTTGCCCTTGAGAACTCCTTTAACCGGGTAGGGCTGGACCACGTTGTGCTGGTGAAGGTTGCGTCGACCGCCGTCAGTGCCAAACTGATGGGCGCCAACCGGGAACAGATGCTCTCCGCGCTGTCTCATGCCTGGGTCGATGGCCAGGCCCTGCGAACCTATCGCCACGCGCCAAACGCCGGTTCCCGCAAATCCTGGGCGGCAGGCGATGCCACTTCGCGGGGTGTTCGCCTGGCAGGCATTGCCATGCGCGGGGAAATGGGTATTCCCGGGGTGCTGACGGCGCCGCAATGGGGCTTCTACGACGTCCTGTTCAGCAAGACCAATCGCGATCAGGCCCTGAAACCTGAATCATCACGCCGTTTCACCTTGCCACAGCCTTTCGGCTCCTACGTGATGGAAAACATCCTGTTCAAGATCTCGTTCCCGGCAGAGTTTCATGCCCAGACCGCCGCCGAGGCCGCAGTAACACTGCACCCACAAGTGAAGGGCCGGCTGGAAGACATTGATCGCATAGAGATTACCACCCACGAGTCGGCTATTCGCATTATTTCCAAGCAGGGCAAACTCGCCAATCCGGCAGACCGGGATCACTGCCTGCAGTACATGACGGCGGTGCCACTGATCTTTGGCAACCTGACGGCAGAGCATTACGAAGACAGCTTTCACCAGGCCCATCCAGAAATCGACCGCCTGAGAGAAAAAATGCAGGTCATCGAGGATGAACGATATACCCGCGAATACCTCGAGGCCGATAAACGATCAATCGCCAATGCGATACAGGTTTTCTTCAAGGATGGCTCCAGTACCGACAAGATTGCAGTGGAATACCCGATAGGGCACCGACGCCGGCGCAAGGAAGGTATGCCGCTGCTGGTGGAGAAATTCCGGGCCAATCTTCAGACACGCTTTCCTGCCCAGCAATGCGACGCCATTATGGACAGTTGTGGTAGTCTGGGGCGGCTTGAGGTGATGCCGGTGCACGAGTTTGTGTCGCAACTATAAAATATTTGTAAAATTGAACGAAATGGGCGAGTGGCCCACATTGCAGTTTCAATGAATTGCCGTACAATCCCGTAACGGTTTGTTACAGTGTGTAGCAAAGGATGCTTGCAGTACAGGCAGTGTGAACCGCACAAGGAGTCGACGTGGCCCACGTCAGGTTGTTCAGACACTATATACACTTACCTTTTGTTATTCTCGGCCTGATCGATCTGATCGTCATGGGCCTTGCGTTCGCACTGGCGGTGTTTTTCCGCTTCTTCGGCGAGCTCGAATTCTTCCTCGATAATCTTGTTTTTGTCCTCCCTTCCATCACGATCTTTGCGTTGTTCAATCTGATCGTCATGATCGCGCTGGGCGTGCACCAGTCCCGTGTGGAAGAAGGCATGTCCGGCATGATGCTACGCACCATCATGGCCATGATTCTCGCCATACCGCTGCACGGCTTTGCCTATTTCGTGGCTGATGACTGGCTCTGGTATCTGGGCAGCTTCGGGTTACTGACATCGGCGACTGTGCTGGCGATATTTTCGCTGGGCATTGCCAGAGTGGTGTTCTTTGCTGTGGTCGGCAAGGACCGCTTCAAGCGCCGGGTTCTGGTGCTGGGTGCCGGCCGCCGGGCAAAACAGATGTTCGAGGACCTGACCACTCCCTTCAACCGCAAAGGTTTTTCACTGGACGGCTTCGTTCCCATGCCGGATGACACGGTGGAAGTGGATGAGCAGTACCTCATTAATCTTCCAACCTCCTTGCATGACTACGTACTTCGACACCCGGTGAGGGAGATCGTGGTTGCGGTGGACGACCGCCGTCGGGGCTTGCCGATGTAAGACCTTCTGGAATGCAAAATGGAAGGTGTGCACATTATCGACGGTGCCAACTTCTATGAGCGTGAATCCCGTAAGGTGGCTCTGGAAATGATCACCCGCGGCTGGCTGGTGTTCTCTGACGGATTCACGGTTTCTTCGGTGTATGGTGTTGGCAAGCGGGCGCTGGACGTTCTGGCCTCCGGTACGCTCCTGCTGGCCACGTTCCCGATCATGATTCTCACCGCCATCGCCATCAAACTGGAAGACGGACTGAAAGCACCGGTGATTTACAGCCAGGAACGGGTAGGCCTGAACAACCAGGTGTTCAAGGTGCACAAGTTCCGTTCCATGATTACCGACGCGGAAAAGAACGGCGCGGTCTGGGCCCGGAAGAACGATACCCGGGTGACACGCGTTGGCGAATTTATCCGTAAGGTGCGGATTGATGAACTGCCACAGATCTTTAATGTACTGAATGGCACCATGGCCTTTGTCGGGCCGAGGCCAGAACGGCCGGTGTTCGTTGAGCAGCTGTCTGAAAAGATTCCGTTTTATGCAGAAAGGCACCGGGTAAAGCCCGGGCTGACCGGTTGGGCTCAATTGTGTTTCGCCTATGCGGACAACGAAGAGGACACCCGGGAAAAGCTGCGCTACGACCTCTACTACATCAAGAACCAGAGTCTACTTCTTGATCTGTTGATTATAATTCAGACAGTAGAAGTGGTATTGTTCAAAAAAGGATCAAGGTAGTTTCGGGAGTCAGCTGTTCCCGGAACATGGAATAGAGCACGGACCTCACAAGAGAGGAATAAAGATGTCACGGAAGTATCTCATCCAAGGGCTTATTGTGTCCCTCATGGCGGTAGTTTTGGCAACGGGTTGTGCCGGCCCTTCCGCTTCCTCTTCAGAACAGATCCAGCGTGCATTGGCCGTTGATACCCGGGATAGCGTGGATCAGTACATACTGGGCGCAACCGATGTCGTACGGGTTTCTGTGTGGCGCAACGAGGATCTCAGTATCTCCGTTCCGGTTCGGCCTGACGGCAAGATCTCCGTACCGCTGGTAGGCGACGTACAGGCCAGTGGCCGCACGCCCGAAGAGTTGGCCAGCTCCATTCGTACTTCCCTGACTGAGTACATTCGTGAGCCACAGGTGAGTGTGGTTGTGACCTCCATGGGCAGCCATGAATTCACAGACCGGGTGCGGGTAACCGGTGCGGTTCGCCAGCCCATTTCAGTGCCTCACCAGAGCGGCATGACGGTTCTGGATATCTTCCTGAATGCCGGTGGTGCGAACGAGTTTGCCGCGCTGAACAACGCCATGCTGTATCGGAAGCTTGAGAGCGAGGTGGTTGCCATTCCCGTAAAACTGGACGACATCCTTAACAAAGGCCGGGTTGAAACCAACTACGGCATGCGGCCGGGTGACATTCTTACCATTCCAGAGCGCAGTTTCTGAGTGGTTGTAGAGCTAAAAGGTCTGAAGGCGGGTTAGGTTATGGCATTACCGTTATCCCAGTTACCGCAGGAGATCATTCGCGAGGTCCGGGGCCGGAAGGGCCTCGCGTTCCTTGCGTTTGTGATTGTCCGTTTTGCTGTGCTTGGAGCAGGCTTTGTATGGCCCTATAAGTATCAGTCTGAGACCATCATCTTCGTAGACGACCGCAACATCATTGCGCCTTTGATGGAAGGGCGCGCCGTGGCCACGGAGATTAACGACCGTACCTCGGCTGCAAAAGAATTGCTGATGAGCCGGAGCCTGATCGAGAAAGTGGCTTTGGATCCTGAAATCTATCCGGATGCGCCCTCTGACCCGGCGGCACTTGAGTACCGGATTGCGAACATTCGCTCGGGTTTGTCGGTCAGGCCCCGGGGCGACAGTTATTTCAGTATTGGCTTCTCGTCCACTTCCCAGATGGAAGCATTCCGCGTTGCCCAGAAACTGGGTCAGGTCTTTATAGAAGAAACCAAAGACCGTAAGCGGGCCGAAAGCCGCAACGCCTACGATTTCATCGACAAACAGGTCAAAAGCTACGAGCAGCAACTGGCCCAGGCTGAGAACCGGCTCAAGGAGTTCCTCTCTGAAAACACCGATGGAACGGAGCAGGAGGCTAATGCCCGCATGGCGCAGCTTCGTAATCAGCTGGAACTGGCCGAACTCGAGAAAAAAGAACTTGAAACCCGTGCGGCTTCGCTTCAGAGCCAGCTCGGAGGCATCCGGCCCACGATCACGCAAGGCCGAACTGAGGATGCCTACAGAGAGCGGATCCGGATCCTGGAAGAGCGCCTGGATAGTCTGCGGCTGCAATACCACGATACCTACCCGGATATCGTGATACTCCGGGAACAGCTGGCGGAACTGCGCAAACAACGAGATCAGGCGGCAGAACGGCCGACGGACGTGAGTTCACTTGAGGGCGAAGAAGCTGTTAACCCGCTCTACCAGGAACTGCGGGCAAACCTCTCTACCACGCGGGCGGATATGGCCACCGTGGATACAAGAATTACTTCGCTCTCCCGTCTTCTGGAACAGCAAGCAAAGCGCATGGAACGCATCCAGGCCAACAAGGCCCAGTACTCTGAGCTCACCCGCGACATGGAAGTGAATCGTGAGATTTACGATGACCTGCTCAAACGTCGGGAAAAAGCTCGGGTCTCCATGCATCTCGACATTGAAGGGCAGGGGCTCAACTACCGCATTAATGAAACCGCTCAATTCCCGCGTACGCCCTCTGGCCCCCAGTTCTCCATGTTTGCTGCGGCTGGATTGTTCCTGGGGCTGGCAGCACCCTTTGGAGCGGTTGCGGGTCTATTACAGGTAGATCCCCGGATTCGTGCCAGGAAGCAGCTGGAAGAAGACATTGGTTTGCCGGTTCTTGTTGAGATTCCGGAGGTACGAACACCCTACGAAAAGCGACGGGATCGAAAGGTTACGTTACTGATCGGGATTTTCGCGGTGCTCACGGTAACAGTGTATGTGACCATCGTTGTGCTAGCTCAAATGGGAGTGATCTGATGCCAGAACAACGAAATGATCGGTCCGGATTTGATCCCGAGGAATCCCAGGATTCTGGCAATGAGACAACCGGCAGCAGCCCGGCGGGCAGTGAAGAGCATTCCTTTTGGCTGAAGCGCAAGGAGCGTTTGAAACAAGAGCTGGATTTCCGGGATGACGAAGACTCCCGTATGCTGGTGCCAAGCTCTCTGGAACTGGGGCCCGGCGCGGTTGATAAATACGTTATCAGTAAGCAGATCGTGCGTATGCAGGAGCCCAGAAGGCTCACGCACGACGACCTCGACGAGCGTCGGATTATCTATCCCGAGTCCCGCAACCGCGCGCTGGTCAACCGTTTCCGGGATCTGAGAACCAAGCTGCTGGAGGTTTCCGGAGGCAATAACTTCACTCTGGTCGTGAGCGGTGCCAGCTCTGGCGCCGGTTCCTCGTTTGTAGCCCTGAATCTTGCCGCAGCCTTTGCCTTTGATCAGGCCAAGACCGCTTTGATCATCGACTGCAACCTGCGCGAACCGTCTTTGCACTCCACACTGGATGTGATGCCCGAGACAGGCCTGACCGACTTTCTGGATGACCCGGACTACGACATTTCCAGGATTCTCTATCCGACCGGTATTCCCAGGCTGAGGCTGATTCCGGCGGGTAGTCGCCGTGAAACACCGGCCGAGTTTTTTACCTCCTTCCGGATGAAGCAATTCCTGCAGGCAATCCGTCGTCGCTATCCGGACCGTTTCATCGTGCTGGACACGGCGCCGATATCCGAATCTCCGGATGCCCGCATTCTGACCGAACTCTGCGATTACGCCATGCTGGTGGTACCTCACGGCAAGATCACTGCGGCGACGGCCGAACAAGCTGCGACGGCTTTCAATCCGGACAAGTTTGTAGGAGCGGTGATCAATGGCTGATCAGCAGAGGGTAGGGACACCCGTTGCAGTAAAGGCAATACCAGTAATGTTACTGGCTGGTGCCTGCTCGTTCCCCGTGTTTGCGCAAAGTGAGGTCACGTTCGGGCTGGACAGCCGCTTCACCGACAATGCCCGCAAAGCAGATACGAATGAAGACAGCGATTTCGAGACCCGTGCCTACCTTACCGCCGGTTACCAGACAGATCCCGGACGCTGCAACGCTGATTTCCTGGGCACTCTGGGGTATTCCTGGTGGCAGGACGATAGCTTTGACAGCGAGAGCTTCGCGGAAATGGACTTCCAGGGCGATTGCGAGCTCGCCAACCAGCTTTACTGGGAAGTGGACAACAACCTTAGGGAAGTGAACCAGGACACTCGCCAGAGTGACACACCGGACAACCGAACCCGAAAAAACGTGTTCAGCACTGGCCCCAGATACCTCTGGCGTCTGAATGACACCAACTGGCTCAATCTTTCTGCCCGCTACGCCAACACCGAGTACGACGAACCGGAGGAAACGGACAGTGAGCGCTATACCGGTTCTATCGCCTGGAACCACCTGTTCAGTTCAACATTCACCGGGGGACTGAGCGTTTCCCACAGTCAAACCGAGTTCGACTATGGCGCAGAAGTGGATGTGAATAGTGCCCAGGTTACCTTCGAGAACCGTTGGGCGACCACGTCTCTTTCCGGTTCTGTTGGCGTGAGTGAAATCGAAACGGATTACGCCAATACCAACCAGTCGAGCGATGGGCTGGTAGGCCAGATAAACCTTACCCGGCAAATCAATCCGAGTACCGAATGGTACCTGAATGCCTCAAGGGAGCTGACAGACCCGGAGGATGGTTTGCGGATATGATCCACGAGGTTCGACATTTTACGGACCGCATGATCGGTGGTGGCAATCATGTCGTCGATAAAGGCTGGGTTGTTGCGATGTTTGGGCGCATTCTTGACCAGTAGAGACAATTGGGCGATCAGTGTTTTCAGATCATGCACCATGAACGCGCTGGCCTTGCTGACGGCTTCAAACTGCATGGCCCGTGAGAGCCGGTTCTGGGCATCGTTCTGGGCGATGAGGTTGCAGGTCTGGCGGGCTACCACCTTGATCAGGTCGAAGTTCTCCCAGTTAAGCTCCACCCTGGCGTAGGGAGCGCCGACCATGGCAATGCCGTAGAGTTCGTTATCGAGATACAGAGGGATGACCAGCCAGGCTTCCGCGGTCTTGGTGATGGAGTCCGGTATTTCCAGCAGGTTGTAGCTCACCGGGTCTTCCCGGTATTCACTCAGATCAATGATCCACTCACGATCTTTAAAGAACTTCACCATATCCGAGTCTTCGTCAATGATGGTGTACTTCGGAGTCGCGATATTGACGCTTGCTTTCAGGTGGAAATCTTTCTGCTCGCCCTTTATCCAGAGTGCGCCGGCATTGCTTTCCACCAGTCCGGCCAGAATGCGCACTACTCGCTCGGGCAGGGGTGGTTCGTTGCTCAGGTTGGCAAGTTCCTTGGTGAGCTTGAGCCATTCATCGCGATAGTCGTACTTGTAGTCGAAGAAGTTCTGGCTGATGAAGACCATCAGGCGGCCGCGAATACGCCGCGACAGCAGAAGTGTGACCAGAAACGCCAGGGAAACGGTGATGAACAGAACCTGCAGGGCTTCGCCCCACTCACCACCCAGGGCGCGTACGTAGTAACCGCCGATGGCCAGCAGTAACAGGTATCCGCCCGCGAAGATGAGTGTGCCAGCGTGAAATACGGCCGAACGGGACAGCTGGAAGTCCACAGGTTGTTTGCGTGTGTTCACCACATTGATGGCAAAAAGGGGCATGAGTGCGGCGTTCACAAAACCGCGCGCATTCCAGAACGAATCCGCGACTTGCCCGAACAGCAGCGCATCGGCATACATGAAGAAATCAAAGGCGAAGATGGTGGCAACGCCAATGCACAGGTATTTCATGCTGGAGCGGCCGAAGACAGTAGAGTTTCGCCAGATTTGCTCGACCAGCGACAGGCCCAGAAGTGACAGGGCGATCTGGCCGATCACCTTGGTTTTACCGCTGACAAGATCGATGTGGAGGGCGAACTCAAGTGTGCCAAGGGCCAGCAAGGTGATGATCAGTATCGCCGTCGCGGCACCCAATACCTTCTTTATTTGACTGGTGAACCGGCCTTGGCGAAAGCCGTCGCGAAGCATGGCGAACAGCAGGAGTAACCAGGCTGTGTCTCTGAGCAGTTCCAGCAGGTAGCGGGTGAAGAATCCGGGCGATCCCCAGAGGCTTTGGGTAACCAGGACGGAGGCCCACAGGGCGGTAACAATGGCGGCAAGGAACAGAGCACGATCAATGTCGCGGCGAAGATAACGGGTTGCCACAAGAACGGCCAGAACCGCAAAGACAGCGGCTGCCGCACCGTGACTGATCACGCTGAGATCCCTGAACATTAGCTCTTTCCTTGAACACCGGGAATCCCGGGCCTGCCGGTGCCCGGGTACTGTATTTAATATGTACAGGGTAGCGCCGAAAAGGGCCGTTCGTCTATTTGAATACTCAAATTACCGATGAGTTTCACACCGGTTTTTTGTTATCGCGATAATACCGGAAAATCTCTTTCAATGGCCGTTTGGGCTCGAAACCGAATTCCCGGGCGAATGCGCGACCGTCAATCACCACCGGATATTTGAAGAATGCCATAAGGTAGGGAGGGAAGCTGCGCAGGTTCAGAACCCGGGCAATGGCCTTCGGCACGCTCGGTGGAATGGAGGGAATGGGTATGGTTTTGCAACCGCAGAGCTTCAGGGCGTGCTGGTAGGCGACCCAGTCTTGCGGCGCGACATTGAACACGCCTTTTACGGGCTTTGCCCAGGCGGCGACAATGGCGTCTGCCATATCGTCGATATGGATGAACTGCATCATCGGCGAAAAGCCAGCCAATACGGGGGCCCGCTCACTGCTGAGCAGGGTGCTCATGGTATTGCGAACACCGGGGCCCACGATGTTGCAGGGCCGAAGAATAGTTATGTTGAGTTCCGGGTAGCGCCAAAGATAGATGTTGGCGAGGTTCTCAAGCTCCACTGAATCCACCAGGTCGGCACTCAGGCCTGCGCTTTTGAGGGGGGCGGACTCGTCTATCAGCGCCGGGTTATAGGCCACGGCACCATAGACGTGGTAGGTGGAGAGCACAATCACCCGGCGTATGCCGTATTTGTGGGACAGGTCCAGTAGCTTCTGGGTGCCCAGTACATTGGCGTTATAGCGGCGCATGCGGGTCAGTTGGCTGGAAAGGATGCGGCCGAGATGTATCACGCCATCAAACTCGTAGCGTCGGAACAGGTCTTCAAAGACCCGCTTGTTGAAGTCAATGCAGTAGCTGGGAATGTCGTCGCCCAGATAAACCTGTTCCCGGAAATCGACGGCCACCAGGTCGCAGCTTTCTCGCAGGCGGCGGATCACCTGCTGGGCCAGCGCACCGGCAGCACCTGTGATCAGAATGCGGGGTCTTTGGTGCTTGCTCATCAGAACAGCCTTTTCCTTTCGCTCAGTCCCTTGTCAATCAGTCGGCTGATCTCGGCTTTCACAGCCTCTACCCGTTCGGTGACCTGCTCTTCAGGGATTTCGGTATCATCAAAATACATGGGTTCCCCGAAATTCAGGTGTACCTTGGCGGGGAGCACCACGGGCAGGGCGACAGGAACGTAGGGTACGCCCAGGGCATTGGCCAGTGGCTTGATGTTGGCAATGGCCGGGATGGTCTCTTCGCAGCCCACTACGCCCACAGGCACAATGGGCGCCTTGTACTTCATGGCCAGATGCATAAAACCGTTGCCGAAACGTTTCAGTTGATACCTGTCCCGGTAGAGCTTGCCGGAGCCTCTTACGCCCTCCGGAAACACAATCACTGCTTCATTGTTGGCGAGCATCTTCGCGCAGTTGACCGGGTCTCCGAGCACGGCGCCGATTTCGTTCAGGAGGTTGCCAAGCCACGGCACCGTCGGAAAGAAACGCTCGATCATGGCGCGGGGAATTCGAGGATTTTTTTCCCGTGAGGCGAGGGCATAACCAATGAGCAGGCCGTCGATGGGTAACTGGCCGGAGTGGTTGGCAATAATCAGCACCGGGCCCTCTGCCGGCACATTGTCAACGCCGGAGGCGCTGACCCGAAAGTATTTCTCGTAGATTTGTCGGGCAACGGAAAAACCGTACTTCACCGCTTCGTTGTTATAACCCCATGGATCGTAGCCCAGTGTGCCGATGGGTTTGCGAATGCGGTTTACCTGTTCGTCCAGTTCCGCTGGTATCAGTTTCGATCTCAGATACGATGCCAGGCCCATGCCCGCTCCCTGTGTCAAAGAAG
This sequence comes from Marinobacter sp. C1S70, assembly GCF_000475355.1. Taxonomy (NCBI): domain Bacteria; kingdom Pseudomonadati; phylum Pseudomonadota; class Gammaproteobacteria; order Pseudomonadales; family Marinobacteraceae; genus Marinobacter; species Marinobacter sp. C1S70. Next base: position 113,877 of record NZ_AXBW01000011.1, read on the forward strand.
TTGCCGCTCAGGCGCGGCCGATGAATACGCCCAGTGTGTGGCTCTGGCCTTCATTTAATACCCGATAATCCGATGCTGCATTGGCTGTTTCGACGCACAGCATTTTCTGCCAGGCAGAGTCCGGAAAATCTGAAAGGCGCTGCGCTTTTCCTGGGCCAGGATTCCATACCACGGTTGAATCACTACCCACAGACGTAAGCTTACGTTTGCCTGAAGGTGTTACTACGGTCAGTGCTTCGCCGGTCTCGTATATCCGGTCCACTTCACCTTCGAAATACACTGGCCCTTCCTGTGAGACGTAGTCCCAGTCTTTCAGCGTGTCGATGTACTGACTGTTTCCCAGGCCCAGCACGCGGGTTCGCTGAATGTCGTCCGTGGGCAGGTAAGTGTGAAGGGCCTGGCTGAACGCCAGCGGTGCTTTCGAAAGATTGGTGGTTGTCAGTGCGATCTGGCAACCGCGAATGGAAAAACTGAAGGTGATCAGGGTCAGGGCGTGGCCGTCCCAGTGTTCCTGGAAATCGTCGTTGGCGCTGAGGGACAGGCTGACTTCTACCTCGTGGGCGCTTTCCCGAACATCTTCCAGCCGCCATAAAGCGGTGCGGGCAAAGCCATGGGCTGAGGATGACGCTATGCGCTTGCGGATTTCCGGCGGGTTCCGGAGTGGGTCTCCAAACCAGGGCCAGCACACGGGAATGCCACCGCGAATTGCTCGGCCAGGTTGAAAACGGGCGAGTTCACTGAGCCAGAGCCAGTTGCGTTCATCCTTTGGCGCGAAATGGGTGAGGTGTGCCCCCTGTAGAAACAACGTGGCCTGGAACAATGGGTGATGAACTTCAAGTGCCTCCAGTTGCCCGATGGTACTCCAGCGCGTAAATGACCAGTTGCCCGGGCCTCCGGTTGCTGGCGGCTTGCTACTGCTGTCCGACATATTCAGAAACGGCTTCCTTTAGGTAAAACTCCGTAGCTTCAGAGTAATTTAAAACCGTGCGCGCGGCGAGTTTCCGAATACAATACGTCAAAATTCTGAGGGTCTGAACATGGAATCAGAAAATCCGGTAGCGTCGGTCTTGCCGATGCCGGAGCCGCTTCTCGAGCAGTCCGCGGGCCAGTTGGACAAGGTGGCTGGAGACATTATCGGGGCAGCTGGCCGCTGTGATTCTTTGTTGGTCTCCGATGGCTGGTTGGACGAACTTGCCGATAGTCTGAGCGAGAAAGCCTGGATTGAGCTGGATCTGCTCGGTCATTTGCCCGTTGGCCTGATCGCTGCGCTTCGAAACGAGGTAGAGATACTGGACCGCACCGAAGCCATGGGGCGAGCAGGGATTGGGCGCGGTGCCGATCTGACCCGTGATCGCAGCGTCCGCCGGGATAAAATCGCCTGGCTTGATGGCTATACCGCTGCCCAGTCGGAGCTGTTCCGGTTCTTTGATGCCCTGCGGGTTGGTCTGAACCAGCGCCTGTTTCTTGGGCTGAAGCGCTATGAAGCGCATTATGCCACCTACCAGCCTGGCGATTTCTACAAGCGCCACCTGGACAGTTTCCGGGGCAGGGCATCCCGAGTGGTCAGCCTGGTGCTGTATCTGAATGAAGGATGGCAGCTGCAAGACGGGGGAGAGTTGCGGGTGTTCAGCCCCAACAACGAAGATCAGATGGTTGGTCTGGTGCGGCCGGAAGCAGGGCGTGCGGCTCTGTTTTTGAGTGAGGATGTGCCCCACGAGGTATTACCCGCCAATCGCACCCGGTACAGCATTGCCTGTTGGTTCCGGCAGGACGAAGTCCCTTTGCCGTTGTAGTCCTTATACCCTTCTGTTAATATGCGCGCCGCTTTCGAGGGAAATGCCCCGAAACGCCGTTATGGTGGCCCCATTGGTGCCTCCGCAACATGAAACCGTGAACCCGGTCAGGCCCGGAAGGGAGCAGCCGAAGCGGTGGATGTGTGTGCCGGGGGATCGCTGGTGGGGTCACCCCCATATCCAGCCTCTTGTTTTGCCTGTTTCCTCTCCCGTTTGTTGCGCAAGCGCATGCTTCTTCTCATTGCCTGTCCATGCTAGAGTTGTTCCCATTTTTCAGAGCAGTTGATGGATCATGAGCTATCAGGTTTTAGCCCGGAAATGGCGCCCCCGTACCTTTGAAGACATGGTGGGGCAGGAACATGTGTTACAGGCGCTTATTCACGCCCTGGAACACCAGCGCCTGCACCATGCCTATCTGTTTACCGGCACCCGGGGCGTGGGCAAAACCACCATTGGCCGCCTGCTGGCCCGCTGTCTGAACTGTGAGACCGGCATAACGCCGAATCCCTGCGGTGAATGCGACAGCTGCAAGGAGATCCTGGAGAACCGTTTTGTTGATCTGATCGAAATCGATGCTGCCTCCCGCACCGGTGTAGATGACATGCGGGAACTGACCGACAACGTGCAGTACGCTCCCACGCGCGGCCGCTACAAGGTGTACCTCATCGATGAGGTGCACATGCTCACCAACCAGTCCTTCAACGCCTTTCTGAAAACCCTGGAAGAGCCTCCTGAACACGTCAAGTTCCTGTTGGCCACCACTGATCCCCAGAAGCTGCCGGTGACGGTGCTTTCCCGGTGTCTGCAGTTCAATCTCAAGCGGATGACGCCGGAGCACATTGTTGGCCACCTGAAGCACGTTCTGACCGAAGAACAGATCCCGTTTGAAGACCCGGCCCTGTGGCTGTTGGCGAGGGCGGCCGATGGCAGTATGAGGGATGCCCTCAGCCTGACCGACCAGGCGATTGCATTCGGCAACGAGAACCTGGCTGCCAGTGATGTCAGCAATATGCTGGGCACCATCGATCAGCGCGATATCCAGCGCATTGTTAACGCATTGGTTGAGCGTGATGGCCCCGGCCTGCTGTCTGAAATTAACCGGATCTCGGATTTTGCCCCGGATTATGGAGTCATTCTGTCCGATATGCTGTCCCTGTTTCATCGCGTCACCATGGAGCAGGTGGTACCGGGCAGTGCCGACAACGCCATGGGCGATGCTGCCCAGGTGCAGGAACTGGCCCGTCGTCTGAGTGCCGAAGATGCCCAGTTGTTTTACCAGACCGCGTTGATTGGCCGGAAAGATCTGTCGGTGACACCGGATGCCCGTATGGGCTTTGAAATGACCTTGCTGCGCATGCTGGCGTTTCGACCGGGTACCGATCGCCGGGAACCGCCGGCGCTGGCCTCTGGCAACAGCAACAATGGCCCGGCGGATTCAGAACCTGAGCCTGGCCCGGTTTCGCAATCCGCGCCCACCCAGGCTGTCGCCGCGGCACCGCAACCCGAGCCCGCGCCTCAGCCGGTTCCCAGTCCGGAGCCGGTAGCTGAACTTGAACCACAGCCACCCATGGTGGATGACCCGCCACCCTGGGAGCCAGAAGACTACGGCGTTCAGGCTGAATCACCCGAGTGGCAAGAGCTGGTGCCGCAATCGGATTCCAGTATTGAGCGTGACGCAAGCGCGACATCCGCGCCAGAGTCAGCGCCGGAACCAGTTTCGGCCCCTGATCCGGTGCAGTCAGAGCAAAATGCAGGCCAGACCATGGTGAACGAACCTGAGCCTGCACCTGCCGAGCCCGAGCAACCGGTCTCCGCCGACGGGTTTGTCTGGGAACGTGATTTCCGCTCGCTGGGTATTACCGGCATGCCTGGAAACCTGGCCAGCTATTCGTCCATGAGAATGGAAGGGCAGGCGGTTGTGCTGACTCTGGATGAGGGGCATGCGCGGCTGCTCAATGCTCGCCACGAAGAAAAAATACTGGCGGCCTTGAGATCACGCTTCGGCGACGCCACACAGTTGAAGATAGAGCAGGGTGTGCCGGGGTTGCATACGCCCGCCGCTTTTGAGGAGCGCCAGCGAGCTGCGCGCCAGAAAGCCGCGGAAGAGTCCATCCGGCAGGATCCTCTGGTCAAGAGTATTGTGGAACGATTTGAAGGGCGGGTCGTCGAAGAAAGTATCCGCCCCGCAGAAACAGCCAGGAGATAAGCAGATGATGAATAATATGGGCGACCTGATGAAAAAGGCCCAGCAGATGCAGGAGCAGATGCAGAAGGCTCAGGAAGAGATCGCCAAAGCGGAAGTTACCGGTGAATCCGGCGCAGGGTTGGTGAAAGTCACCATGAACGGCCGGCACGATGTCCGCAAGGTGGATATCGATCCGTCTCTGCTGTCTGAAGACAAGGAAATTCTGGAAGACCTGCTGGCTGCCGCCGTGAACGATGCGGTTCGCCGGGTAGAAGCAAACCAGAAAGACAAAATGTCCGGCATGATGTCTGGCATGGGGATGCCGCCCGGTTTCAAGATGCCGTTCTGAGCCGGCCTGCCATCGATTTTTTGAGGAGTAGTCATGGCCTTCAGCCCCCTGGTTGATGAATTGGTGGAATCCCTGAGATGCCTGCCGGGTGTTGGCCAGAAAACGGCCCAGCGCATGGCCTTTCATCTGCTGGAGCGGGGCCGCTCTGGCGGAACCCGGCTGGCAGCGGCGTTGAATCATGCGATGGACGGCGTGCGCCGTTGCGACAGCTGCCAGAATTTTTCGGATACCGAAATCTGCCAGATCTGCGAAAAACCCGAGCGCCGCAATGGCACCCTGTGTGTTGTTGAAAGCCCTTCAGACCTGCTTGCCATTGAGCAGGCCGGCGATTACAAAGGCAGTTACTTCGTATTGATGGGGCACCTGTCGCCCATCGATGGCGTTGGCCCGGAGGAGATCGGGATCGAGCGCCTGCTGGATCGGGTGCGCCGTGAAGGCGTAACAGAATTGATCCTGGCCACCAATCCCACGGTGGAAGGAGAAGCCACCGCCCACTACATTGCTGACCGCCTTGATGGCCAGAATATCCTGATTACACGCCTGGCCCATGGCATTCCCGTTGGCGGTGAGCTGGGCTATGTTGACGGCTTTACACTCACCCATGCATTCCGGGGTCGCAAACCCCTGTCTGAATAAACTCCCAGGTTCTGTTTATGACCCAAACCGACCCGGCCGTAACCATTCCCCCGGCCCCGGATACCGTTCGCTGGCTGGAGACACCCGAGCAGCTGGATCAGTGGCTCGACAGCCTTGAACCTGGTATGCCGGTCGCTCTGGACACTGAGTTCGAGCGAGTGTCCACCTTCTATCCGATTCCTGGCCTGGTGCAGTTGGGCGCTGGCGGACAGTTCTGGCTGGTGGATCCGGAGGTGGCTGAGGCTTCGGAATCGTTCCGGGCGATGCTGGCCGATGAAAGCCGGCCAAAACTGCTGTATGCCATGAGTGAGGATCTGGAGTTATTCCGCCACTGGCTGAATGTGGAGCCAGCCGGCGTGCTGGATTTGCAGATCGGTGCCGCACTGGCCGGTGCCGGATTCTCCGTTGGTTATGCCCGCCTGGTTGAGACGCTGTTCGGTGAAGCACTCGATAAATCCGCCACCCGTTCGGACTGGGTGTCACGGCCACTGACGCCGGCCCAGGAGCGCTACGCCCTGGACGACATCCGTTTTCTGGAGCCACTTTATGGCTGGGTGTTGAATAACCTGAGGCAAAGAAACCTGGAACAGGCTCTGGCGGATGAATCCAGCCGGTTTGCCAGTGAGGCCGCTACCCAGGAAGACCCGGAGCAGCATTATCTGAAACTCCGGGGCGGCTGGACCCTGAACCAGGAACAGCAAGCGGTGCTCCGGGCACTGGTTGCGTGGCGTGAGCAGGAGTGTCGTCGCCAGGACCGACCCCGTAACAGGATCCTGAACGATGGATTGCTGATCGCCGTTGCTGAGCGGTTGCCGTCATCAGCTGCGGTGATCAGGGATGTTCAGGGCGTACCCGGGGGGGTCGTTAAACGTTATGGCGAGCAGTTGGTTGAGCTTGTGCAGGCCGCCCGTGCTACCGATAATTCCGGGCTTGAGCTCATCCCCAGACCGCTGAGCCGGGATCAGCAAGCGCTTTACAAGAAGGTTAAGCGTTACTTTAGCAATGCAGCTGAACGCTTTGATATTCCAATGGAAATATTGGCGCCACGTAAACGTATTGAGAAACTGATCCAGGATGGCACCCTGGCGGGCCAGACGTTTTTTGAGGGCTGGCGCGCGCAGATTATCGCGCCGGTAAAGCAAGATATTGAGGAACTGCTCAGCCAATGACTGAACGTGAATTTGTATCGGTGTTTCGCAGCAGCAAGAAAGGCGACACCTATCTCTTTGTTCGCCGCGGGCAAAAGTGGGACGATTTACCGGAGGCGCTGAGAGGTATCTTCGGTTCGCCCATCCACTCGATGGATCTGCTGCTAACGCCAGACAAAAAGCTTGCGCGCACAACCGGGAAGGAAGTGTTGGCAGCAATCGACGAAAAGGACTTTTTCCTGCAGATGCCGGAAGAGCAGGACACCTACATCGTCGACTTCAAGCGCAAGATTGAGCAGCACCGGAAATGATTGCGCAGATTCCCTTCTGGCAGCGTAAACGACTGGCGGATATGACGCAGCCGGAATGGGAGTCCCTGTGTGATGGCTGCGGTAAGTGCTGTTTACAAAAGCTGGAGGATGAGGATACGGGGGAGGTGTATCACACCGATCTTGTATGCCGTTACATGGACCTGGATACCTGTGGCTGCACGGTCTATGAGCAGCGATTGAAAAAGGTACCCGGGTGCACGGTACTGACCGCCGATACGGTTCTCAGCTACCACTGGTTGCCGTACACCTGTGCGTACCGAACCCTCGCCGAGGGAAGGCCTCTGCCGGACTGGCACCCGCTTCGTAGCGGAGACCCTGAAACCGTTCATCAAGCCCGTGTTTCGGTGCGGGGTAACGTGGTGTCGGAGGATTCTGTGCCGGAAGAGGATTGGGAAGAGCATATCATTCACTGGATTCTGTAATGATGGATACGGACGCTTCACTGGCTTATGGAGTTTTTTGGGCGGCCAATGCAGTCGCTTTCGTCGTGTTTTTCTACATGATGAAATCACTGTTCCGGGTTTTGCCTTTTTACGGTCTGCGAACACTGCTGTTGTCGGCGCTCGTGGTGCTGGTACTGACCCCCGTTGAATCGCCAGACGTCGCCGGCTGGTGGATACCGGCCTGGCTGTTTGCGGGCTATGAGCTGATTCTTGGCGACACCGATGCCGCCGGTCGCGCGCTGTTCAATTTCAGCATCGCCGCGATTGTTATGCTACTGGTATGGATACTTGATCTGGTTCGGTACCGACTGGTTCGCAAATAGACGATTTCTGAGAACTACAAAAGATAAGGGCGCAGTTCAATGAAGGGGTTCAAACGCATTTGGGTGGCTGCAGCTTTGCTGCTGATGTCTTGGCAAGCAGGTGCGCAGGACCCGGCACTGTCTCTGCCCGGCAACGCGGATGTGCGTATTGTGGTGGATATCTCCGGCTCCATGAAGGAAACCGATCCACAGAATCTCCGCCGCCCAGCGGTTCGTCTGCTGGCCCGGACCCTGCCGGAAGGGGCCAGTGCCGGTCTCTGGACTTTCGGGCAGTACGTCAACATGCTGGTGCCCTACGGTGTGGTTGATCAGTCCTGGCGCGACGCTGCTATTGAGCGTTCCGAGCAGATCAATTCGGTAGCGCTGCATACGAATCTCGGTTTGGCGATGGAGAAAGCCGCCAACGACTGGTTGTCTGGAGGTACCCTCGAGAACACCCATCTTATTGTCCTCAGCGATGGCAAGGTCGACGTGCCAGGTGGTGACGACGCAAGTCAGGCTGAGGAAAAACGCATAGTCGATTCCTTGTTGCCAGCGCTGAAAGACAAGGGCGCCACAATTCATACGGTTGGTCTGTCTGAGAAAGCGGACATCCGGTTTCTTCGTAACCTGGCCCGGGAAACCGGTGGCAGCTTCCAGCTGGCGCAATCTGCCGAGGCGTTGAATCTGGCGTTTGCCAATGCGCTGAATACCGCAGTGCCGCAGGAACAGGTTCCCATTGAGGGCGATGGCTTTGCCGTTGATGATGGCATCAGCGAGTTTACGGCACTGATCTTCTCCGGTCAGGATGCTTCTGGCGAAGAGCCGTTGGCGCTTGCTCAGCCTGGTGGTGAGCCGTTCACTCGGGAGAGCGCTCCGGATAATGTCCGTTGGGCATCTGAGCCGGGCTATGATCTGATCACGGTTACTGAACCGGTCTCGGGCCGCTGGCGTATCATTGGCGATCTTGGCCAGGGGAGCCGCGTGACGGTGGTCAGTGATCTGCGCATGGCCGTGAATCCGATTCCCGCTGAGTTTACCGAAGAGCAGCCTCTGGCCATTGAAGTGGCTTTTTATGAGGAAACCGAAAAGATTACCGGGTCCGATTTTCTCTCGGTCATGGACGTTAGCCTGTCGATAACCGCGAGTGATGGTCGGCAAGGTACCAAGGTTTTGTCTCCCGATACCCCGCCGGAAGACGGCGTATATCGGGACACCGTACCCAGATTGCCTGCACCTGGCCGCTATCAGGTTGATGTGGTGGCGGATGGCGGAACTTTCTCCCGCAAATTCAGCGCCATGACGACGTTTACCGTGCCAGGGGAAGAGCCACCTCTGGAGGTGGTGACCGAACCCATGGTGCCAGACCTGTCTGAACAGGCGGAGCCGCTGCCGGATTTTGATGGCGGAGCCAACTCTTCAGAACCGGAGCCGCCAGTGGAAGCTGAGCCGCCCGTAGAAGCGCCGATGCAGGAAACTGAGCCGGAACCAGAACCAGCGCAGGTCGTTGAGCCGGAGCCTGAAGCGCCGGTCGAACAGCCGATTGCTGAACAGGAGCCGGAGAAGGGGACGCTTCTGGGTATCCCGGTGTGGGCCTGGGGTGCCGGCGCAGCCTTGCTGGTTGCTATTGTGGGCCTTGGTTTGTTTGCATGGCGTCAGAAAAAGGCGAGGGCAGAACAGGAGCAGGCGGCAGCGGCTGAGCGTGAAACCCTGGAAGACCTGGCTGAAGAATCTGAGGAGCCACCAGTGGTTGAGCCGGAGCCTCCGGCAGCGTCAGAGTCGGTGGAAGCGGAGGCTGAACCTGAACCTGTCCCGGAAAAAGAGCCAGAGCTGGCGTCTGCCGAAGAGCCGGAACCTGAAGACATTCCGGAACTCTCGCAAGCTGACAGCGAACCGGACGAGATTCCGGATGAGGCCGTACCCGAAGTAACGGAAGAGCTGGCATCGGCTGAACTGGAACCGGAAGAGGATGACATCCCCTTGGCAGACGATACGGTTGGCGCCGAGGCGGAGCCAGATCCTTCTGAAGCTGATGAGATCAGCGAGTCGGAGTTCGACATTGATGAGGACGAGTTTGGTCTGGAAGACTTCGACCTCTCCGAATTCGACGATTTGCCCGATTATGATGAAGAGTCTCCGGAGGACGAAAAATCCAAACCGGCGGACAAGAAAGAGAATCCGAAAAAGTAACCAACAGGAATCAGACACATGAAGTTTACCGGCACCGATAAATACGTAGCCACCGATGACCTGCAAATGGCAGTCAATGCAGCGATCGCGCTGCAGCGTCCGTTGTTGATCAAGGGTGAACCCGGCACCGGTAAAACCCTGCTGGCGGAGGAAATGGCCGCGGCGCTGGGAATGACTCTGATTCCCTGGCACATCAAGTCGACCACCAAGGCCCAGCAAGGCCTGTACGAATATGATGCGGTGTCCCGCCTTCGGGATTCCCAACTCGGGGACGAGAAGGTCAAAGACATTCGCAACTACATTGTGAAGGGCAAGCTCTGGGAAGCCTTTGAGGCGGACGAGCAGGTGGTGCTGCTGATCGACGAAATTGACAAGGCGGATATCGAGTTCCCGAACGACCTGTTGCTGGAACTGGATCGAATGGAGTTTTTCGTTTACGAAACCCAGGAGTTTGTGAAAGCGAAGAAACGCCCGATTGTGGTCATCACCAGTAACAACGAGAAAGAGCTGCCAGATGCCTTCCTGCGCCGCTGCTTCTTCCACTACATCAGCTTCCCGGATCACGACACCATGAAGAACATCGTGGATGTTCACTTCCCGGGAATTCAGCAGCAGGTGGTGCGGGATGCGCTGGAAGTGTTTTTTGACGTTCGCAAGGTGCCGGGGCTCAAGAAGAAGCCGTCGACATCCGAGCTGATCGACTGGCTCAAGTTGCTGATGGCGGATGAGCTCTCTGCCAAAGCCCTGCAGGAGAAAGACTCCAGCTCGGCTCTGCCACCGCTCTATGGTGCCCTGGTGAAGAATGAGCAGGACGTTCATTTGCTGCAGAAGCTGGCTTTCATGGCGCGTCGCCGAAACTGATCACCGACAAGAGCCTTGCTTTATGTTGATTGATTTTTTCCTCGAAGTACGGCGGGCCAAGGTGCCGGCCAGTCTGCGGGAATTCCTGGACCTGCTGGAGGCCATTCAGCAGCGCCTGGCATTCGCAGACATGGAGGAGTTCTATTACCTGGCCAGGGTGTGCCTGGTTAAGGATGAGCGGCACTTTGACAAGTTTGATCGCGCCTTCCAGGCCTATTTTGAAGGCATCGAGAATCTCGATGATCTGCTCGAGGCGCTGATTCCGGACGATTGGCTGCGCGCCGAATTCGAGAAACATCTGACCGATGAAGAGAAAGCCAAGATCGAGTCTCTCGGCGGGCTGGAAGAGTTGATCGAAACCTTCAAAAAGCGCATGGAAGAGCAGAAGGAGCGTCACGCCGGCGGTAACAAATGGATTGGTACCGGCGGAACCTCACCGTTTGGTGCCAACGGTTACAACCCGGAAGGTTTCCGCATCGGCCAGAACAAGGGTCGCCACGGCCGGGCGGTTAAAGTCTGGGAAAAGCGTGAGTTCCGTGATCTGGACGACAGCATCACCCTCGGCATCCGCAACATCAAGGTCGCCTTGCGCCGGCTGCGTAAATTTGCCCGACAGGGCGCGGCAGACCAGCTCGACATGGATGACACCATCCGCTCAACGGCCCGCAATGCAGGATACCTGGACCTGAAAATGGTTCCGGAGCGGCACAACGCCGTGAAGGTTCTGATCTTTTTTGATGTGGGCGGTTCAATGGATCCTCACGTTCGCGTGTGTGAAGAGCTGTTCTCCGCGGCACGTCTTGAGTTCAAGCACATGGAGTATTTCTACTTCCACAATTTCATTTATGAAAGCGTGTGGAAGAATAACATCCGGCGCATGAACGAGACGCTCAGCACCTGGGACATCCTGCATAAATATACGCCGGACTATAAGGTGATTTTTGTCGGGGATGCCACCATGGCGCCTTATGAGATCACGCATCCCGGTGGCTCGATCGAACACTGGAATGAGGAAGCAGGCGCCACCTGGTTCCAGCGTGTGACCGAGCATTTCCGAAAGGTGGTGTGGCTCAACCCGTTACCAGAAAGCTACTGGGGATCGGGTGGTTCACTGGGCATTACCCAGCAATTGGTCAATAATCATATGTACCCTTTGACCATTGAGGGGCTCGAATCGGCCATGAGGCAGTTGAGTAAATAAAAAAAAAGCCGATGCGGTTGAGGGCATCGGCAAAGCTCGGCATATTCAAGCGGGGGTTGCCCGAAAGGCGCTCCCGCCATCTCTGGTAGAGCAATTCCGGGGCCATGCCCCTGTATCTGTTTTTAGTATCAATAAGTTGCCTCGTCATAGGGCCGTCCGGTCCTTTGTGATCCGCCTCCCTTTTCTTTGTTTCTGTCAAATTAGTCGACGCTTTTCGTTGCCGATACCCGGCCAAATGCTCATTTGGTGAAATGGATACCGTTCTTGGTTGTTAGCGGGTGTTACTCTTTATTTCGAAATGTTACCTGAGCCGCGCACCAGCGCGGCCCGGCAAGGCAGGAAAGTGATGTTCGGCAGACAAAAACCACAAAAGTGCCGGATTGCCCCAGGGATCAGGGGGGGTTGTATATCCGGAATGATCATTGCCGCGATGGCGGCAACCTCCCACGCATCGTCGCTCGATGAGCAGATCGAGCGTCTGAACGCTGACATTACCCGGCATACCGCAAGTGTGCATGCCCTCGAGCAGAAACTGCTGCACCCGGTGAATACCCGGGTGGCGGTCTTTCTGTCGTTGGCGAACAGGCAAGCCCTTGAGCTGGATTCGGTAGAACTGTTCGTCAATGAGCAGCCGGTTACCGCTCATCTGTACACAGAAAACGAACGGAGCTCACTGGGCCAGGGCGGTGTACATCAACTGTTTATCGGCAACCTCGCGGACGGAAGACATACTCTCAAGGCAGTGATCAACGCCCGGGCGGCCAACAATCGTTTCGTGCGCCGGGAGATTGTCCACGATTTCCGGAAACAGCCCGGCACTTTGCGCCTGCAGATGACGCTGAACGCCAAGGCACCGGACTATGAACCGGAAGTCTCATTTGTTGAGTGGAAATAACCGGCCATGAATGGGCGCATGTCTCTGTTCCTCCGAAACAGTATTGGTGTCATGGCAGCGATGCTGGCAGGTGTGGCAACGCCGGTAGCAAATGCCATGGATAACTCGTTGGCATCTGGTGTGGTTCGCTTTGCGCTGGATACCGGTGAGGCTTCCTCGGTTGTCGGGTTGGCAATGAAGCTTGAAGGCGAATCGGCCGATTACCTTCAGGCCCGGCTTATGCTGGCCTCGGGGCAGCATGACGAGGCCAGGGCTGGGTTTGAGGGTGTATTTAACGGTGCGTCTCACCGTGGCGAAGCGGCATTGGCTCTGGCTGAAATGGCACAGGAAGATGGCGATCTCACCGGTGCGGAAAACTGGTACCAACAGGCGCGCCGAACCGGCTATGGCGAAGTGGCTCAAAAAGCGCTTCTTGGTCTGGCGGAGCTGGCCAGAATACAAGGGAAGACCGACGCGGCCGGTCAATACCTTGCGCGTATGGAACATGGCTACTGGGCGGCCGTGGGCTATATGAACCTGGCGGCGGATTTCGCCCGCGATGATCTCGATTCGTCACGGGCCCTGGTTTCGCTCCGGGTTGCCATGGCCATGGCTGCCAAGGATACCGACACCAGCCGGAGCCGGGCACTGCTAGATCAGCTCAATCTCCGGGCCGGCTATCTTGCATTGGGTAGCGAAGATTACGACAAAGCGATTGATTTCCTGGAGAAGGTCTCTCTGGAAAGCTATCACACACCTCAGGCTCTCTACCTTCATGGACTGGCGCTGTCGCGCAAAGGTAACCACCGTGCCGCCATGCAGAGCTGGCACCGTGCCAAGAAATTTCCGCTGGCGTTTCCCGGTGTTTCAGATGCGTGGATTGGTATGGGCCGTGGTTACGATCTTTCCGGGTACCCGGGCCAGGCGGGAGAATCCTGGTTGGCAGCCAACGCGGCCTATGAGGGAGAACGGGTTACCCTTGGCAAGTTGTCCGAAAGGATCACGGCTGAAGGAGCCTACAAAGCTCTGGTTCAGGATGCCCGTAGTGACGACATTCAATGGTTTTTGGCCGATAACCGAACGTTAACCCAGCCACGAATGGCGTATCTTCTGCGCTTCATGGAAGAACCCGGGGCCCAGGTGGCGGTGCGGAGGGTGGCGCGCCTTGATGAGATGGTCGCAACACTGGATGCGAGCAAGTACAACCTGGAGGTTTTCATCCAGGCCCTTGAAGGCTTTATGGCCTCGGCCGGTTCAGGGGGGGCGGCGCCACAAACCGCTGGGCTTGAGCAACAGCAGAGTGATCTGGAATCCAGGTTGAATGGGTTGGTGGAGCAGGCGGCAACGCCTGCCCAGGTCACAGAGTTGCGTCAGCTAAAACAGTCCCTGGCAGGAGCCGGCCGCCGCATGGGCGCGTTGAATGAGCAGATCCTCCAAAGACCTGAGCGCCTGGAGACGGTTCTGGACGAAGCTCGTGCATTGAGCGACGCCACCAAGGATTTACGTTACAAGACCCTCAGTCTCCGGGAGCAGGCTGCGCGAGAACTGGATGCACTGGCACTGGCGTTTGTTAAAACGCAGACCCAGCGCATGACTCACGCGCTGGACAAAACCGAGCAGCAAATCGCCCATCTCTACGAGTATCTCGCTCTGGAAAATCTCGGGGAGGGTGCACAGTGAATCTACCTTTTGCTCCGAAGTCCTTCGCGGCACTCCTTGTAATGGCTATGACGTTGGCCCATGCGCCGGTTTTTGCGCAGGAATCGTTCCGCGTGGAGTTGGGGCGGGATGGTGAAACCCTGGGGGATATGCGCCCGGTGTTTCTGAAATTTGAGAGCCGGCCACTGCCGGCGATTTCGCCTCTGGAAGTGGCTCGCCGTTATCAGAAGCTGTTTGAGTCCTCGGATGAGCCTGAAGTGCGGATAGACGCCCTGAACCGGCTCAACAACATCCGTGATAGGTCGGGAGAGGACGTCGGGTTCTCCGAAGAGCGGGAAGCGGCCATCTATGAGGAAGTGCTCGAGAGCTACGAAAGCATTCTGGCAAAAGGGTCCTTTTCCGGGCGTCTCGACGAGTTGCTGTACCAGATGGCCAAGGCCCACGCGCTGACCGGGCAACCGGAGCAGTCCATCGCAAGACTGAAACAGCTTGTTGGGCTTTACCCGAACTCGGGACTGGTACCTGAGGCCCGCTTCCGCATTGCGGAAGCGGCTTTCTCGGCCGGGCGCTACGCGGAGGCAGAGGCCGGTTACCGACAGTTGCTGGAGCATGACAGCCATCAGGAACTCGCCGCCAAAGCTCGCTACATGCTCGGCTGGAGTCAGTTCAAACAGGGTAATCCCGCTTGGGCCCGTGCGTCAGCCAGCTTCATGGCGGTACTGGACCAGCAGTTACCAGACCACTCCGCCCTGGCCAACCCGCCGGCGCAGTCCATGGATATGCTGGAGGACACCTTCCGGGTGCTGGCCTTGATGGCATCCCGCCAGAGTGATGCCCGGACCCTTGCCGACTGGCTGGATGGTCGTGAGTCATCAGCATGGCAGCATCTGTTATACGACCGGCTTGCGGATCTGCATGCGGTGGAACGCCGTTATGAACGGGCGGTGTCGGTCAACAACGCCTTTGTGTCCGAGTTTGCGGGCCATACAGCGAGCCCGGATTTCCTGGCCCAGAGTGTTTCCTACTGGCAACTGGCCGGTAATACCCCACAAGCTCTGGCGGCGCGGGATGATTACGTCCAGCGTTTGGGGGCAGAGGCCCGATTCCAGACGATGACTCCTGAGCAAAAGGGGCTTTGGGCGCAATACAGCCGCTTCCTCGCTGATCACTACTACGCCACCGGTACAGACCTCAGTAGCCGGAACCAAACGGCTGCCGCCAGTGAAGCCCGGGCCAAAGCCGCCCACTATTACGAGCGGCTTGCACCTCGCTCGGAACAAGCCGGGGAATTGCTCCATCTCGCAGGCGATGCCCGGTTACTGGCTGGCGATCGGACTGAAGCCGTCAGGAATTTCCGGGCCGCAGCCTACGACCATCGCCATGGGGATTCCCGGGATTCGGCCTGGGCCGCTATCCGAATTGTTCGTGAGGATCTTGAGCTGGCATCAGGAGAGAGCAGAACCGCGGCGCTTCTCGTACTGAGCAACGAAGAGCAGCGATATGCAGAGGCGTTTGGCCCGGATGAACGTCTGTCGGGGCTCCGTGCCGACCTTGCCAACCGTTGGTACGACCTGGGCGAATTCGAGCGTGCCCTGCAATACGCCAGTTCTACACTGACCTGGGAGCGGGCTGGGGTTACCGAGCGTTACGCCGCGTGGTTGGTGACCGCGCGTATTCGACAGAAAAACAACGAATTTGGGCTAGCTGAACGTGCGTGGCGCCAGGCTTTGCCATTGGCTGACGAAGCCAGCCCGGATGCAGAAAGCCAGAGACGCAGTCTTCTGGAGCAACTTGCGACCGCTATCTATCAGCAGGGCGAAAAGGCTGCTCGTGCCGGCGACGCAACTTTGGCCGTGGCGCATTTCCAGAGGGTTGAGGGCGTTATGCCGGGCTCTGAAATTGCGATCAAGGCTCGCTATGATGCCGCGAATACTTTGCTTCGGGCATCCGACTGGCTGGCTGCCATCAATGAACTCCAACGCTTCCGGATGGATTATCCGAGTCATGAGCTTACGCCTGAAACCAGTGAGAAGCTGGTTCTTGCCTATCAGGAATCTGGCCAGGGATTAAAAGCCGCGGAGGAGCTGCTGAGTCGCTCAGAAACGCTTGTGGACCCGTGGCCCACCAGACTGCGTGCTGCGGCCATTTTCCACGCAGAGGGTGACAGCGCTTCCCGAAACCAGCTCTACAAAAACTGGCTGGCGGTTGCACCCGCGCCCGATTCCGCCGACGAGCATGTTCAACAGCAGACCATGCGCCAACGGCTGATCGAATCGGGAGACTCGGTGATTGCCGTACGTGAACAACTGCTGGCTCGGGAACGAGCCAGCCATTGGCATTCCGAGGATACCCTGAAATGGGCTGCCGATGCTGCACTGTTCTTTGGTGCCCAGACGGCAGAGCGTTTTGCCGGCATTGCACTGGTTCACCCGCTGGAGCAGTCACTTGCACGAAAGCAGGCGGCCATGCAGCAGGCTCAGGAGTATCTCCAGGAGGCAGAGTCCTTTGCCGGCGATGGAGTACGTTCGGAGGTTTTATATCGCCGTGCTGAACTCTATCGAACATTGGCGTCTGACCTCATGTCCTCTGAAGTACCTGCGGAACTGAACGAAATGGAAGCCATGCAGTATCAGATGCTCCTGGAAGAGGAAGCGTTTCCGCTTGAGGAAGAGGCCATGGCGCTGCACGCCCGCAACCACGAACGTATCCCCACGGAGGGTTTCGATGAGTGGATTCAGCGCAGCCTGGAGGCCCTGGCCACCATGCACCCCGGGCGCTACGACCGACAGCTTCGCTGGATGAGTTGGACGACGGACACCAATCAGGGAGGCTCATGATGAGGTTGAGAGGGATACCCCAGGTTTTCCGGTTTTTACTTCTTCTGGTTCTTGCGGGGTTGGCTGGCTGCGCTTCCAAAGCGCCGGCACCTGAAAAAGTGGCGCCGGTGTATCAGCCGGAACAGTCAAAAGAGTGGGAGCGGCAGGGCCGGCAGGCCTACGAAGCCGGTGACCGGAAGACGGCGCTGGAGGCCTGGCACCAGGCGGTTGCGGCGGATCCTGCCAACGTGAGGGTCCGCAACAATCTGGCACTGCTTCTTAAAGAGCAGGAGCGCTTTGAGGAAGCCGCCGAGATGCTGGAAGCGGGGTTGAAGGTGACGCCGAAGGTGGCGGAACTGCATTACAACCTGGCGGTGATATCGGAGCTCTACCTGCTGGACCTCGACAAGGCGCTGGAACATTACCAGCAATATCAGTCCCTGGTGGGGGAGGAAGGCTCGCAGGTTGCCGGCTGGATTGCAGATCTTGAACGGAGGCTGGAATGATGCTGTCCAGGTTAACGTGCTGCGGTTTCCCCCTGTTTGTTCTGTTACTTTGGCCGGCCATCGGCTATTCCGCAGAAGGGATCAGTGAGGCGGGGCAGAGCCAACAGAACGTTCTGCAGGTACGGGGGCTCTCCGCTGGCACCGGCGAAGACGATCCGAGAATTCTGTACATATTGCCCTGGCAAACGCCGAGCCTGCCCCGGCGCCCGAGAACCGAACTCAATCAACAGGCACCGGAACTTTTGCATCCGGTACCTCAACCGGTTCTGGAGAACCACCGCCAGTTCCGCGAAACCCTGAACCCCCTTGTGCTGACACCAACGCTTTCTGCAGGGCAGGGCGCCGCACCAGTCGAGTCGCAACCGTAACGTCGCAGTAGATGGAGAACTACACCATGCTTGATACCGTTATCCGCTTTTTCCAGGAGGGTGGTCCCTTCATGTACCCGATTGCCATTGTGCTTGCACTGGGGCTGGCGATCACTCTGGAACGTTTCCTGTATCTCGGAGCGGTTCGCCGTCGAAACCGGGTGGCATTTGAGCGCGGCATTCTGCCCGCACTGCAAAAACGTGATTACCAGCGCGCCATGAAGGCGGCGTCCAGCTCAGACAGCGCAATTGCCTCAGTGCTTGGCGCTGGCATTGCCCGGTTGATCAATAACTGCCGGCGTGAAGACATCGAATACGCGATGGAAGAGGGGCTGATGGAAGTGCTGCCCCGATTGGAAAAGCGCACGCAGTATCTCGCCACCCTGGCCAACATTGCGACGCTGCTGGGCTTGCTTGGCACCATCATTGGCTTGATTGCGGCATTCACCGCGGTTGCTGCCGCAGACCCCGCGCAGAAGGCATCGCTGTTATCGGAAAGTATTTCCGTGGCCATGAATACCACTGCTTTTGGCCTGATGTCGGCCATTCCGCTGCTCCTGTTCCATGCGGTACTGCAGACCCGCACCAACGAGATTGTCGACAGTTTTGAAATGGCGGGGGTCAAGCTCCTTAATATGGTGTCTGAGCCCGCAAACCGGCCGGCGGCGGCCGCCTGATTGTGCCGGCATTCCAGGATCTGATCAGGAGTAGCCGAACATGAGACGTCGACATCGCAGGCTGACGGCCTCGGCAGACCTCGACATTACCGCCTTTCTCAATTTGATGATTGTGCTGGTACCGGTGTTGCTGCTGGGCATGGTGTTCAGCCAGATCCGGATGATCGAGCTGAACTTTCCGGGCATGGAAGCCGGCCAGGCGCCGGATGCCGAATCGTTCCGGCTGGTGGTCACGGTGCTACCGGAGGGTATTGAGGTAGCGGACAGTGACCGCGGCCTGATCGATGTGATGCCGGTTAGTGGGCAGGGCCAGGACTATTCACGACTGAGTGAACTGTTGCAGCAGATCAAGTCCCGGATGCCCGACAAGACGGACGTGATTCTGGAAGTCGGACCAGATGTGGACTACCAGACTCTGGTGTCGGTTATGGATACCGTGCGCTCTTACCAGGCGGTGGTGGCAGCGAGCGTTGTGGAAGCAGAACTCTTTCCGGATGTGTCTCTGATGGATGCCAGTGAGGATCGCAATCTGGCCGCTCGTCCGGTGGAAGGCAAAGGAGAAGGCGCGTGAAGTTGTCGAGACGAGCCCGGCTGCGCCAGCGTCACTATGGTCGGATGCACAAGGCTGGTGGCCTGAATCTGGTGTCGCTGATGGATATCTTTACCATCCTGGTGTTCTTCCTGATGGTGAATTCCTCAGATGTGAAGGTCATGCAGAACACCGCGGATGTTCCGCTGCCCAGTTCGACTGCCAAACAGGAAGCGGTGGAGAACCTGACCGTACAGGTGGTCGGCCAGTCCATTCTGGTTCAGGGCCGGGAAGTGGCGCGTCTGGACGGCATCGAAGCCACGGATACCCGCATTGCCGGCTTGTCCGAAGAGTTGGCGTACCGAAGGAACCGTTGGGCTGAGGTACCGGAAAACGGTCTTGAAGTTACGATTATGGCAGCGAAAGATACCGATTACCGGTTGCTGAGAAAGATCATGCAGACCTGTGTCGATGAGCAGTTCCGGCAGGTACGTCTGGCGGTGGAGTCGGAGGTTCGTAATGGTTGATCGCAGGGAGCTGTCGCAACCTTCCCGGCTGCCCTGGTCCAGGGACAGAGCAGAGTCAGGCCGCTTCGGCCTGATAACCGGGCTGATGCTGGCGCTGTTTCTGATTCCTGCCCTCATTATTCCGGGCCTGCAGGTACCGGAACCTGAGCGTGAACAGGCGGAGCAATTGCCGCCTCGGCTGGCGAAGCTGGTACAGCCACCCAAGCCGGTTGAGCCACCCGAGCCGGTTGTGGAGCCAGAGCCTGAGCAATCCAAGCCAGAGCCGGAACCGAAGCGGGTTGAGGCGCCGCAGCAGATCCCTCCTGAACCGACGGTAGCGAAATCGAAGCCTGAGCCTGCGCCTGCGCCGCAGACGACCGAGCAGGCTCGTGAAACCGCCTCACGTTCCGGCCTGTTTGCCATGAAAGACCGGCTCAGTGCTCTGACGTCTTTGGACACTCCGGCACCTGAGGTGCGGCGTGTCGCGAATGTTAATAACAGTCAGGCGGTTGGCCTGGCACCGGAAACGCCGAATGATTCGGTACTGCAAGGCAGCGGCGGTGTTGAAACCCGCGAAGGGCCAGTTCGGGAAGTCGAACTGGCAAAGCATGAAACCAGTGACGTAGCCGCTCCCCGGGAAACCGCGCCTCAGGTGGCAAGCCAGCCGGAACCCGCCCGGCCGTCAGTGGGCGAGCGTGCCATGAGCAATATCCGGCAGGTATTTGATGCCCAGAAGAGCGTGCTCTATTCCCTGTACCAGCGGGAGTTACGGCAGGATCCAACCCTTGAGGGTAAGGTTACCCTGGAACTGGTGATTGAGCCGGATGGCAGTGTCTCAGCCTGTGACGTGGTGGGCTCGGAGCTGGACCACCCGATGCTGGAGAAGCGCATTGCTTTGCGCGTACAGATGTTCAATTTCGGGGCAGCCAATGTGGAAACCCGGAAGGTACGATTCCCCATCGATTTCCTTCCGGGGTAATGCCGGCCGAAACTCAGTTTTCGATGGTGATTTTCGGCAAGCGGGGTTTTTGCAACGACATCTTTTCGGTGGGGGCAATCACCTTGGCCTCGCCGGTAACCACTTGATCACCGTTCTGATTGCGCACATCGCAGCCAAAAGAGACACGGTTTTTAGGTTCCTTGCGAAGCACCGACAAGGTGACGGTCAGTGTGTCGTCCAGCTTGACCGGTCGTTTGAAGGACAGGCTCTGTTCCAGGTAGATGGTGCCGGGGCCGGGCATTACTGTGGCCAGGGCGGCAGAAATCAGTGAGCCACTCCACATACCATGAGCGATGCGCTCCCGGAACATGGATTCTGCGGCAAACTCGGAATCCAGGTGTACCGGGTTTACGTCTCCGGATACCGCAGCAAACAGCACCAGCTCATCTTCGGTGAGGGTGCGTGTGAAGGTGGCTGAATCGCCCTCGTTCAGTTCGTCGTAGGTAATGTTTTCCAGCGTATCCAGGGTGTCGCTCATCACAGGCTCCGGTGATTCAGTGTTCGAGTACGGTTGTACCGTTTGCTGATCTGAAAACTACCTCATCGTTAACAAAACTGCTATTCTCTCCCCACTTTTTTGAGGCTGATACTTTAGTCGGGTTGATTTTCCCGAGCGATCGGCCTTGGCAAAACATTACAATCAGGGGGCTTCTGAACCCATCCGGTAATACCCCACAGCGCCAATCAGACAGGAGATGGTGATGGATTTTGAGCAGTTCTATCAAGACAAATACCCAGCTGGCATCCCTCGGGAAATCGATCTCAATAAATACAAGAACATGGTGGATGTTTTTGAGCAGGCGGTACAGAAGTTTGCAGACAAGCCTGCGTTTACAGCAGTTGGCGTTACCCTGACCTATCGGGATCTTGATACTCAGAGCCGTAACTTCGCGGCCTGGCTGCAGAACAAAACCGACCTGAAACCGGGCGACCGCATTGCGGTGCAGATGCCGAACGTTACCCAGTATCCGGTGGTTGTGTTCGGGGCCATGCGCGCTGGTCTGATTGTGGTGAACACCAACCCCCTGTACACCACTCGCGAGATGGAGCACCAGTTTAACGATTCTGGCGCAAAGGCTCTGGTTGTTCTGGCCAATATGGCCGACAACGCGGAGAAGGTGTTGCCCCATACCGGCATCGAGCACGTGATCGTGACCGAGATTGCCGATATGCATTCCCCCATCAAGCGTACCCTGATGAATGCCGCGGTGAAGCACCTCAAGAAGATGGTTCCGGCGTTCAACATTCCGGGTGCTCATAAGCTGCCGGCGGTACTCAGCGCCGGTGCCCGTGAAAAGTTTACCCCGGTCGACATCAAGCTGGATGATCTGGCCGTGCTGCAGTACACCGGCGGCACCACTGGTGTTGCCAAGGGTGCCATGCTGACTCATGCCAACCTGGTGGCCAACCTGACACAAGTCCGGCCAATGCTGGAAGATCAGGTGGAAGAGGGCAAGGAAGTGGTGATTGCACCGCTGCCGCTGTACCACATTTACTCCTTCACCCTGAACTGCGGCATTATGCTGGAAGCAGGTGCCCATAACGTTCTGATTCCGAACCCGCGTGATATCCCCGGCTTTGTTAAAGAGCTGCAGAAGCAGAAGTTCTCTGCCTTTATTGGCCTGAATACCTTGTTTGTGGCCCTGTGCAACAACGAGGACTTCCAGGATCTGGACTTCTCTGGCCTCAAGCTGACTGCCTCTGGTGGTATGGCCCTGACCAGTGATACCGCGAAAATGTGGCAGCGTGTGACCGGTTGCGAAATCAGCGAAGGCTACGGTATGACCGAGACCTCGCCGGTGGTTACCTTCAACCCCCGCAGCGCCATCCAGATTGGAACCATCGGTCTGCCGATTCCGTCCACTGTGGTCAAAACCATTGACGACGACGGCAACGAAACACCGGTCGGCGAGCCGGGGGAACTGTGTGTAAGAGGCCCGCAGGTGATGCGCGGTTACTGGCAGCGTCCGGATGATACACAGAAGTCGTTCACCGATGACGGTTTCCTGAAGACCGGCGATGTGGCCCTGATCCAGGAAGACGGCTACATCCGCATTGTGGATCGTAAAAAGGACATGATCATCGTGTCCGGTTTCAACGTGTTCCCGAACGAAATCGAAGATGTTGTGACTACACACCCGAAAGTGGTGGAGTGTGCCGCCGTGGGGATCCCCGATGCCAAGAGCGGCGAAGCGGTGAAGGTTTATGTCGTGCCCACCAAAGAAGGTGTAACCGCTAACGAAATCAAGGAGTTCTGTCGGGAGCGTCTGACCGCCTACAAGGTACCCAAGCACTTTGAGTTCCGTGATGAACTGCCAAAGAGCAACGTGGGCAAGATCCTGCGTCGTGAGCTGCGGGACGAGGCCAACGCCAAGTAACAGGCGAGGCCCGCATACCAACCAAAGACCCTGCTTCGGCGGGGTCTTTGTGTTTCTTGGCTCCGGATTTCGTTAGACTGTTTCGCCCTGACGTTCCACCTATCCATTGATGAGCCTGCAGCTGTTAATGACTGACAACACTCGTTCCGAAACTCCCGTTGATTCCCGGGCCGCTGTCAAAGCGATGATGAACCAGCTGGACGCCTGTAACCAGCAGGAGGCCGCCCGCATCATTCGTCGTGTAAGCCGTTGCAAGGGTAACCCTGGTAACAAGGACCTGGAAAAGATGGCGCAATGGCTGGATCAGGGGCTGGACAAGGTGCGTAAGCGTCAGGAACTGCACAAGCCGGCGACCTTTCCCGCCGGGTTGCCGGTTAGCGATCGGGTCGAGGATATCAGTGACGCCGTCAATAACCATCAGGTGGTCATCATTGCCGGTGAAACCGGCTCCGGTAAAACCACACAGATTCCGAAGATTTGCCTGAATCTGGGGCGGGGTATCCGCGGCCTGATTGGCCATACCCAGCCCCGGCGGATTGCCGCGCGCAGTGTTTCCAGCCGGATTGCCGAAGAGCTGGGTGAGACGGTAGGCCAGCAGGTCGGGTACCAGGTGCGGTTTACCGACAACACCTCGGAATCGTCCCGGGTCAAGGTAATGACCGACGGTATCCTGCTGGCGGAAGTGCAGCACGACCGTTTTCTGGATCGCTATGACACGCTGATTATCGATGAGGCCCACGAGCGCAGCCTGAATATCGATTTTCTGCTCGGCTACCTCAAGCAACTGTTGCCGAAGCGCCCGGATCTGAAAGTCATCATCACCTCGGCCACGATTGAGGTGGAACGCTTCAGCGAGTTTTTCAACGAAGCGCCCGTAATCGAAGTCAGCGGTCGCACCTTCCCGGTGGATATTCGATATCGCCCCCTGGTTGGAGACGAGGACGACAGGGATCAGGGCTGGACCGACGGTGTTCTCTCGGCATTGGACGAGATTGAACAGCATGAACGGCAGGAAAAGCAGCCTCCGGGGGATGTACTGGTTTTTCTGCCAGGCGAGCGGGAGATCCGGGCCGTGAGCAAGGTGCTGCGCCACGCCGACCTGCGTCATACCGAAGTGTTGCCGTTGTATTCCCGCCTGAGTAACCAGGAACAGAACCGGGTGTTTCAGGGCCACAAGGGACGGCGGATTGTGTTGTCCACCAACGTGGCTGAGACCTCGCTGACCGTGCCCGGTATTCGCTACGTGATTGATACCGGCGTTGCGCGCATCAGCCGGTACAGTGTGCGCTCGAAAATACAGCGGCTGCCAATTGAACCGATTTCCCAGGCCAGTGCCAACCAGCGGGCAGGCCGGTGTGGCCGTGTGGCGCCGGGGATCTGTTTCCGTCTGTACGACGAAACGGACTTTTTGAACCGCCCGGAATACACCGATCCCGAAATCCTGAGAACTAACCTGGCCTCCGTTATCCTGCAAATGGCGACATCCGGGCTGGGTGAGATCCGGCATTTTCCGTTTCTTGAGGCGCCGGACCGTCGCCAGGTCAACGATGGATACAAACTGTTGGAAGAACTCAGCGCCGTCGACGACAAACGGCGTGTCACCAGGCTCGGGCGCACCATGGCCCGATTGCCACTGGATCCCCGGTTAGCCCGTATGCTGGTGACCTCAGCAGAGCAGGGCAGTCTGGCGGAAGTGTTGATTGTGATTGCCGGCCTGAGCGTTCAGGACCCCAGGGAACGCCCACAGGACAAGCAGCAGGCGGCCGACCAGGCTCACGCACCGTTCAACGATAAGGAATCGGATTTCGCTACCCTGCTGAATATCTGGAACTGGTTCGAAGAGCAGCGCCAGGAATTGTCCCAGAACCAGCTCAAGAAACTGTGCCAGAAAACTTTCCTGAGCTGGATGCGAATGCGTGAGTGGCGGGACATTCACCGCCAGCTCACCCTGATCTGCCGGGAACAGAAGCTGACAGTGAATAACCAGCCGGCCAACTACGACGCAGTGCATAAAGCCATTCTGGCCGGCTTGCTTGGCCAGGTGGCGGTGAAAGTGGAAAAGCGGGAGTATCTGGCCACCCGAAACCGGAAGGTGATGATTTTCCCGGGCTCCAAAGTCGGCAAGACGGCACCCAAGTGGATTGTGGCGGCCGAGATCGTCGAAACCAGCAAGGTGTTTGCCCGAATGGTGGCGGCCATTCAGCCCGAATGGGTGGAGCCGCTGGCAGGCCACGTGGTAAAGCACCACTATTTTGAACCCCACTGGGAGCAGAAGCGTGCCCAGGTGATGGGGTACGAGAAGGTCACACTGTATGGCCTGGATGTGGTCCCCAAGCGCCGCATTCCTTACGCCAAGGTCGACCCCGTGGAGTGCCGCAATCTGTTTATTCGCCGCGCCCTGGTTGAGGGGGACTTCCAGTCCAGGGCGCCCTTTATTGCCCGTAACCGCGAAATGCTGGATACCGTCGAGAATCTGGAGAAGAAAACCCGGAGGCGGGATCTTCTGGTGGATGATGAAGTGCTGGTGGCGTTTTACGACCAGAGACTTCCAGCGGATATTGTCAGTGGCCGGCATTTTGAGTCCTGGTGGAAAGGATTATCTGCTGAGGAATTGAAGCAGTTGGAGCTGACCGAGGCCGACGTTCTGCAAAGGCCTCTGGATGAGTCCTCGGCCCAGCAGTATCCCGATTACCTGGAATGGGAGGGGGTGAAGTACCCTCTGAGTTACGAATTTGAGCCAACCAGTGAGCGCGATGGCGTAACGCTGAATGTGCCCCTGATGGCTCTGCGACAGATCCCCGCCCGACGTCTGGAATGGCTGGTGCCGGGGCTGCTTCGGGAAAAATGCATTGCCCTGGTCAAGGGATTGCCGAAAGCGTTGCGCCGGAATTTTGTGCCGGTACCGGACTTTGTCGACGCGGCTCTGGCCAACCTGCAGCCGGACAACGAGCCTCTGGCGATCAAACTGGGTGAACAGCTGCGACGAATGACCGGGGTCCAGATTGATCCGGATGCCTGGCCGGAAGAGGAGCTTCCCCGCCACCTGAGGATGAACCTGCGGGTGACTGGCGATAAAGGCAAGGTCATCGCCGAAAGTCGTGATACTGGTGAACTCCAGGCCAGACTGGAGGGTCGGGCCGAAGAAGCGCTGGCATCGGCGACCAGGGATGAACCCGGGCAAAAACAGGCGGGTGAATACACCGACTGGCAATTCGGCACCTTCCCGGAGCAGGTTCAAACAGAAAAGGGCGGTATGCAGGTCACGGTTTACCCGGCTCTGGAAGATCTGGGTAATAAGGTTCGTGCCACTCGGTGTCTGGACAAACTCACGGCCGAGGATACTCATCGTCGCGGCGTTGCGCGGCTGATTGTGAACCGGTTCGGCAATACCCTGGCGGATCTTGAGCGAAAGCTGCCCCGGTTCAAGCAGTCTGCGTTGATGTTTGCACCGATCGGCCAGGCAAAGGGACTGCTGGATGATCTGGTGTTGTCGACGGTTATGCAGCATTTTCTGGCGGACCAACTGCCCAGAACCGAACAGGCGTTCGCAGAGCTGTTCGACCGCCACCGGGGGGACTTCATTCCTGCTCTGGAAGCTGCTGACGAGCGTCTGTTTCAGGCTATGAACGGCTACCAGAAAGTCGCGAAACAGCTCAAGGGCAAGATCAATCTGGCGCTGGCGGCAAGCATGGCCGACCTCAAATTCCAGTTGCAACATCTGGTGTACCCGGGATTCCTGGTCAATACCCCTGCTCAGTGGCTGGAACGGTTCGGCACCTACTTTGAAGCGGCGGACATCCGGTTGGAAAAAATGGCGCGGGAAATGGGGCGTGAGCGGGAATTTCTTCACACCATTGAGCCATTATGGGCGCGGTATGCCGCGAAACTGGAGCAACAGAAGCGCCAGGGCGTGCGAGACCCGGAGCTGGAAACCTACCGCTGGATGATGGAGGAGTTCCGGGTGTCGTTTTTTGCCCAACAACTGGGCACGGTAATGACGGTTTCGGCGAAGCGGTTGGATAAACAATGGGAAAAGACCCGTATATAACGTTTTCGGATGCACTATAACGGGGCCACTGGACGATAGTCCCACGGGCAATTCTGCCGGACTGTGTTAGTATTTCTGACATCGTGATGTCAGAAACCGTTTTTATAATTGTGACGTGGGGTTATTGTGATTAAAGCCGTCATCAGCGGAACCGGCCTGTATACGCCGCCCGCCATTATCGAGAATGATGAACTGGTTGAAGCGTTCAATCAGTACGTGGAGCTGTTCAACAACGAGCATGCCGACGAAATTGCCCGTGGTGAGGTCGCTGCCCTGCAACCCTCGTCTTCTGCCTTTATTGAAAAAGCCTCCGGTATCAAGCGCCGGCATGTTATTGATCGGGATGGTATTCTTGATCCCCACCGGATGACCCCCTACATTCCGGAGCGCAGCAACGATGAACCGTCGGTACAGTGCGATATGGCTGTGGCCGCGAGCAAGGAAGCCCTGGCCCAGGCGGGTAAAACGGCGGCCGATGTCGATGCCGTCATTGTTGCCTGTTCCAACCTGCAAAGGCCGTATCCGGCCATCGCCATTGAAGTTCAGGAAGCCCTGGGTATTGAAGGCTTTGCCTATGACATGAACGTGGCGTGCAGTTCTGCCACTTTCGGCCTGCAGGCGGCAGTCAACTCGGTCGAAAATGGTGCAGCACGTTCGGTGCTGGTGGTCAGCCCGGAAATCTGCTCCGGCCACTTGAATTTCAGGGATCGGGACAGCCACTTTATCTTCGGTGATGCCTGCACGGCGATACTGGTTGAGCGTGAGGAAGACACCAAAGCCGGCCAGGGTTTTGAAATTCTGGGTACTCGTCTGAAAACCAAGTTTTCCAATAACATCCGGAACAACTTCGGCTTCCTCAATCGTGCCGATGAATCCGGCATTGGCAAGCCAGACAAACTGTTTGTCCAGCAGGGGCGGAAGGTGTTCAAGGAAGTCTCACCCCTGGTGGCCGAGACCATTCAGGGCCATCTGGAATCCCTTTCCCTTAGCCCGGGTAATCTCACCCGGATGTGGCTGCATCAGGCCAATCTGAACATGAATCAGCTGATCGCGCGCAAGGTGCTGGGCCGTGATGCCACTGTGGAAGAGGCTCCGGTGATTCTGGACGAATACGCCAACACCAGTTCCGCAGGGTCCATCATCGCGTTCCACAAATACAAGGACGATCTGAAAGCCGGCGATCTGGGCGTGATCTGCTCATTCGGCGCCGGCTATTCCATTGGCAGCGTTGTGGTCCGCCACCGCTGAGCAGGTTTATCTCGCTGCCAGCGCCCGCAAGGTGTCTGGCAGCGGGGTGGATTTGCGTGTCGCCCGGTCCGTCCAGACGATTTTCGCATAGCCTTCCGCGTAGATATCTCCGGTATCCTTGTCTTTCAACAGGTGGTAAGTGTCCAGGCTGGTATTTCCGGCTTTGTCCGCGTAAGTTTCCACCACCACATTGGCGGGGTGAGTCAGCTCCTTCAGGAATGTGGCGCTGGTCTTTATAATGACCGGCCCGGTGGCATCTTCGGCACCACCGAGTTCCAGTGAGGCAAGCCAGACAATCCGGGCTTCTTCAAAGAAACGAAAGTAAACTGTGTTATTGGCGTGGCCGTATGCATCCATATCACCCCATCGCAGTGCCATGGTGAGGGAGCTGACGGGATTTCCCGGTACTGACATCGGATTTCCTCCGGAAGGTTGAAAAATAATAATAAAGCGCCGGTATTGTTGACGAAACTGAACAGGTTAAACAACCCAAGAGAGCGACATGAAAGAGCGTAAGTCCCGGCGCTGGTCATCCTGGATGGTCATCGCAGTTTTCCCGGCCCTGGCGGTCTTTAATCCGGCCACGGCCCAGAATCTCCAGGAGCCCCCGGGTGAACAGACTATGCCGGTTGAAACCGGCGATCCCTATGAAAACTGGAACCGAAAGGTCTTCGCCTTTAATGATGCTATTGACCGGTGGTTTCTCCGGCCGGTAGCCAAGGGCTATCGCACCGTCACACCAGATCTGGTGGACCGGGGGATTACCAATTTTTTCAATAACCTGACCGAAATCCGTAACTTCACCAACAGCCTTCTGCAGCTGAAGGGTGAGTCTGCGGTTGTGGCGGTTGGCCGTTTTACCTACAACACGGTTTTCGGCCTTGGTGGTTTCTTTGATGTTGCCAACGCCTTCGAGCTGCCCGAGCGGCCGGAGGATTTCGGCCAGACCCTGGCAACCTGGGGAGTGGATTCCGGTCCTTACCTGATGCTGCCGTTGCTTGGGCCGTCCACGCCCCGGTATTTCACGGGTATGGCGGCGGACGGGTTCATGCTGCCTTCGGCGTGGGACTCGGTCGAGAATCCCGAATGGTATTACCTGCGAATGCTCCAGATTGTGGATAAGCGGGCAGACCTGATCCCGGCGGAGAATTTCATTTCCGGGGATCGGTACACGTTTATGCGCAATGCCTTCCTGCAGCGTCGTGAATTCCTGATTAACGATGGTAAGATCACCGAAGATCCTTTCGCGAGTGATGATGACGATCTGATGCTCGACGATTTCTGAGTGTACAAGCCGGGAGGCGACAGGTGATCAAGGACCCGAGAATAACCCGTTTCCGAAAAATGCTGGCGCAGGCCACGAATTATGAACAGTGGAAAGCGGCCGCACTGGAGCTGGATTTTCTTGAGGGCAATGCCGAATGGAAAGAGGATTTTGCCTCCGATCTTTACCATTACGAGCTGATCTATGATCGCCTGTCCAATCTCAAGCAGTATCGCCAACAGAATGATTTCGAGCGCCTGAAGCGCGCGCTCAGGGAAGGGTTGCATCACGACCTTGGCAACATGGGGAATCCGGCGCTGTACACCCGCTCCCGCGTCGGTACCAAACACCTAATTGAAGAATACATCACTCAGGTCTGTGAGTCGCTGGATTACCTGTGTGACCACCCGGTCCCTGGTTTCCCGGTGTATGACAAACTGCAGTTTTTCCGCGACACCCTGACAAGCTACGGGCGGCCCACCTTGCTGTTGAGTGGGGGCGCCAGCCTGGGCATGTTCCATTTCGGGGTTATCAAGGCGCTGTGGGAGAAAGGCCTGTTGCCGCAGGTGATTGCCGGCTCCAGCATCGGCGCCATTATCGCCGGCATTCTGGGGGTTCATACCGATGCTGAAATTCCTGAAATGCTGGTGCCTGAAAGCCATAACCTGAAAGCATGGAAATGGCGGGGGTTGTTAAGCGCCATGCGCGGAACCGGTCTGATGGACCAGGACACATTGCGCCGATGCCTGCGGGAGAATATTGGCGACTATACCTTTGAGGAAGCCTACCAGCGCACGGGGCGCAGTATTAATGTCAGTGTGTCTCCGGTGCAGGCGCATCAGAAAGCCCGCTTGCTGTGCGGTTACACGTCACCGTACCTGTTGGTGTGGAGTGCCGCCCTGGCCAGTGCCGCTGTACCGGGTATTTTCCCGCCAGTAACGCTGATGAAAAAAGATCTTAACGGTAATTCGCTGCCCTACATGCCGCGGCTCAAGTTTGTAGACGGCTCTGTTGTGAGCGATCTGCCTATTGAACGACTGATGCACCTTTATGATGTGAATTTCACCATTGTCAGCCAGACCAACCCTCACGTGGTGCCGTTTCTGACGGATCGTGGCCAGGATGAAAAACTGTCGCTGACCAATCTGCCGTCCCACTTGCTGAAATCCGAGATACAGTTCCACGGGCAAGGCGTATTCGATTACCTTCGAAAACGTGTTCGGCCAGAGATCCTGCGGCAGCTTTCCGGCCAGATGTATACCATTATGGCTCAGCGATACTCCGGCGATGTGACCATCGCACCAAACTATTCCCTGCGACATTTTCGGCGTATGCTTGCCAACCCGAGCCCTGAGTATGTTCGTGAGATGATTCTGGAAGGTGAGCGGGCGACCTGGCCCAAGATATCCATGATCCGCTCCCACGCACGGATCTCGAAAACCCTGGAGCGTTGCGTTCGCCGCCTGAAACAGCAAAACCGGCGCGCAGCGGAACTCAAACTGGTAAGCGGTGATACCCCGGCCAGGCCCTGAGGAACCATGTACTACGATTTCTTCGGCTTTCGTGAGCCGCCATTTTCAATCGCTCCCGACCCCCGATATCTCTACCTCAGCGATCGCCACAAGGAAGCACTGGCGCACCTGATGTACGGTGTGCAGGGGCAGGGCGGTTTCATTGTGATCACTGGCGAGGTGGGCACTGGTAAAACCACGGTTTGTCGCTGCTTCATAGAAAACGCGCCGGCACATGTGGATATTGCGTTGGTCCTGAATCCGCGCCTGTCCGCCAGGGAACTGTTGTCGTCCGTTTGTGATGAGCTGGAAATAGCGCATCAACCTGATGCCAGTATCAAAACCCTGGTCGACAGCATCAACCAGGATTTGTTGAAAGCCCACGCTGCGGGCCGGCACAAGGTTTTGATTATTGACGAGGCCCAGAACCTCTCCGCTGAGGTGCTCGAACAGCTGCGCTTGCTGACCAACCTGGAAACCTCGGAAAAGAAACTGCTGCAGATTGTTCTGCTTGGCCAGCCGGAATTGCAGGAGATCCTGGCTCTGCCGGAACTTCGCCAGCTTAATCAAAGGGTCACGGCACGCTACCACCTGGATGCAATAGACCGGCAGGAATTGCCTGCCTATCTGCAGTACCGGCTTAATGTTGCCGGTATGCGGGGTGATATTTTTACCCCCGGGGCGGTCCGTAGATTGTATCGGGAAAGTCAGGGCGTACCCCGGCTTATCAATCTGATCAGCGACCGGGCACTGCTCGGCGCCTATGCGGAGGGAGATCATCTGATCTCCGTCACCCACATTCGCAAAGCGGCAAAAGAGGTCAATGGCGGGCTGGCGATGGCCCCGGCCGGCGGGACGTTCCGAAGCCGGGGCAGTCATGTATGGTTGGTTGTCGCCTCGGTCATACTGGCCATCATTGGCACCTTGTGGCTGCTTGAATTTCCTGGCTCACCGACCCCGGCACTCGCCGAGCCCAAGGCAGAACGGTCCGTTGAAGGTGTGATTGAACGGGAGGCAGAGCCTGAGCCGAAAACGGTATCAGATTCTGACCAGCCGGTAATCGTGGCGCCGGAGCCAACAGCGCCGGGGTTCGTGTTTAACCAGCACACCCAGTCGTTGGCTGAGGCCTTCGGCGCTTTGTTTGATCTGTGGGGCAAGAATTATGAACCGTCGGCCAACCCGATCGCCTGTGATTACGCCGCAACGGTGGGGCTGGCCTGCCTGGAACGCCAGGGGAGTCGACGAAGCCTGGAGTTCATCAATCGGCCGGCCATCCTTCAGTTAAGGGATGAAAGCGGCCGCACTCGCCAGGTGGTTGTGGAACGACTGGATGGCGATCTGGCCGTGATTGCGACGCCCCGGGGCAGCCAGCAAGTGCCATTCCGGGAGATTGAAGACTACTGGTACGGTGATTTCAGGGTACTTTGGCGAATTCCTGAATTCATGACCGGCGATGGATTCTACGGCGATGACTCTGGCCAGCAGTTATGGATCGGTGCACGGATGATGGAGCTTGCAGAGCGTCTGAGCAGCGGTGGGCAGGAGGCGGCCCGGGTCAAGCGTATGGAGATGACCGACCAGGTGCGCTGGTATCAGGAAAAGCGTGGGCTCACTGTGGATGGTATTGCAGGCGCCATGACCATTATCCAGATGAACAACGATCTGGCCGAGAATATTCCACGTCTGGTTTCGTCGGTGATGGTCAGGAGCGGGTAGCGTATGTCGTATATTCTCGATGCGCTCCGAAAATCCGAAGCGGAGCGCCGGCAGGGCAAAGCGCCTGATCTCGGACAACCGGTACAGATGGTATACCGCCCCAGACGTAAGCCGGTATCGGCCGTGGTGTGGGTTGCACTGGCCTTGTTAGTGAACGCGGGTGTGCTTGCCTGGTTGTTCTGGCCGGAGCGAGACGCAAAGATCGTGACGGTGCAGGGGGCTCCTGCTGTAGCCCAGGAACAGTCCGAACCGGTACCCGATGTGCCGGCGGCTGAGCCTGAGCCTGATCCTGAGCCGCTTGCAGAGACTGAAATAGCGGATCCGGTCCGGGTTTCCGGAGGGCAGGACCTGTCTCAGGCAACAGGTACAGGCGTGGTCACTGAGGCAGGTGATGATGCCATGTCAGATGAGTCCGGCGTCAACCAGCAGTCCTGGGACGAACCTGTCGTCATTGTTCCAAGTCGGTCCGAAAGTGAGCCGTCGCCACAATCTGCCTTGACGGAACGGGTGCCGCAGGGCAGGGTGCCTCACCTTGTGGAACTACCCCTTTCTTTTCAGAAGAGTGTCCCTGATTTGACCTTTAACAGTCACATATTTGCATCTGACCCCTCCGCCAGTCGTGTCATGATCAATGGCCATTACCTGAAGCCGGGAGACGGCTTTGGGTCGCTGTTGGTAGAACGTATTACCGAAGACGGCGTGGTGCTCAGCAAGAACGGTCAGTTTTTCCGTGTCGGTACTGTGCGTGACTGGGTGAGCCCGAGATAATGGCGCTGACAGAGGACGTTAAACAGCAAATTCAGCAAGCCTATCGGGATGTGCTGGCGGGCAAGGATATCCGTGCCCGTTATGGCCAGCGCTTGATGATTGCGGAGATTGCCCGGTACATGGGGGAAATCACCGACAACGATGGCCAGCGCACTTCCCCGCCGGCTACCTGCGTGGTGGAGGCTGGTACCGGGACAGGTAAAACGCTGGCCTACCTCATCGCCGCCATTCCGGTGGCGAAAGCCCTTGGCAAGACTCTGGTGATTTCCACCGCCACGGTGGCGCTTCAGGATCAGATTGTTCTGAAAGATCTGCCGGACCTGCGTAAACACAGCAAGCTGGATTTCAGCTGGACTCTTGCCAAAGGCCGTGGTCGTTACCTGTGTATGTCTCGACTGGAAGCGAGGCTGCACGATGAAGGCCATGGTGACAGCGATACCATGCCCTTGTTTCTGTTGGATCAGCCGGTAGACGACGAGGCCCGTAGCCGGGCTACCTTCGAGAACATGCTTGCCAGTTATGGTTCCCGGGACTGGGACGGCGACCGGGATCACTGGCCCGAACAGATTCCCGATGAAATCTGGCGTCAGGTGACGACTGATCATCGCCAGTGCACCAACCGGCACTGCGCCTACTTTGACAGTTGTGCGTTCTTTGATGCCCGCAAGGATCTGGACGATGCCGATGTGGTGGTGGCCAATCACGACCTGGTGCTGGCGGATCTGGCCCTGGGCGGTGGCGCCATTCTTCCGGAGCCGGAGAACGCGCTGTTCATCTTCGATGAAGCCCATCATCTGCCCGACAAGGCCCTGAACCATTTCGCCGCGTCGGTGCCGTTGAACTCCACCCGGCAATGGCTGAAACAGCTTTCCCAGGCGCTGGTCAAGATGCAGCCCTGGCTTCCAGCGGGCTCCCAGGCCGCCAAAGCGGTTGAAAAGATCAGTGCCGCGGGTCGGGATCTGGATCTGGCACTCACTCGCGTGTACGAAGAGGTTGAGCAGAATACCGGCTGGGAATTTAACGAAGAGCGCCGCAGTGCCCAGTGGCGGTATCCGGATGGTGCCTTGCCCGAGAAGCTGGCCGAACTGGCTGGGGAAACACGAATCGCCACGGCAGGGCTTTGTCGGCACCTCGGAACATTGGTCGATGAACTCCAGAGCGCATTCGATGAGCGCAAGGATCCGGAGCTGGACCGGGACACAGCAGATTCCTGGTACCCGGTAGTAGGTTCCTTTCATGCCAGGGCCGAGGATCAGTTGCGGTTATGGATCGCCTGGAGCGAAGGCGTCGCCACCGTCAGCGATGAACAGGAGCCTGTGGTCGAAGCCCCCGCCCGTAAAGGCCCGCCTGCGGCACGATGGGCGGTGCGCCAGCGCTGGGACCATGCTGAGGACATCACTCTGTTCAGCTCGCCGGTACTGGCCGATAACCTGCTGTATTCGAGATTGTGGTCGAGGGCTTATGGGGCGGTGCTGACCAGTGCCACTCTGACGGCGCTCGGACGCTTTGATCGCCTGCGTTCGCGGGCCGGATTGCCTGAAGCCAGCCGCTATCTGGTAGTACCCAGTTCGTTCCGGTATGCCGAAATGGCGACGGTGGAAGTTCCGGCCATGGTCGCGATGCCTACCGACGATGGGTTTGCCGATGCCCTGGTGAAGCGTTTACCGGAGCTCTGGGCCGGAGAAAAGGCGACACTGGTTCTGTTTACGTCGCGCCGTCAGATGCAGCAGGTTCGTGATGCCCTGGCGCCTGAGTATCCGGAACTGATCCTGACCCAGGACGATATGGCCAAGAATGAGGTGCTCAGGGTGCATTGCAGCCGGGTTGACGAAGGTAAGCCCAGTGTACTGTTTGGTGTGGCCAGTTTCGCGGAGGGGATTGATCTGCCGGGGCGCTATCTGCACCACGTAGTCATCACCCGATTACCCTTTTCGGTACCGGATGACCCCATTGAAGCCAGCCTGGCAGAGTGGGTGACCCAGCGCGGAGGCAATCCATTCATGGAAATCACGGTGCCGGATGCTTCTGTCAAACTGGTGCAGGCCGTTGGCCGCCTGCTGCGAACAGAACAGGACACGGGGCGGGTGACCATTCTGGACCGCAGGATTGTGGCTCGACGCTACGGGCAGTTGCTATTGGATGCACTCCCGCCGTTTCGCCGCATCATTGAACACTAGATTTCTCTCATGCCTGTAAATTGACCCATAAAAAAAGAGCCAGCCCGCAAGGGGTGGCTCTCATGGAAGGGGTTCTTAACGAACCCGGGCGTCGAAACAACGCGGAACAAGAAGTCTGAAGGCCTGAATTTCAGATTTCGAGGTAAGGCGTTAACCTCACCATGGTTAAATGATAGGGCTTAAAGGGGCGTAAACGGATCGTCCAAAGGGCGTAGTGACCAGGCTTAATTGGTATCAAATGTGATGTTCATCACGTTTTTGCGACATCCTCCAGCAACCCCACCTCCCTTGCTTTCGCCAGCGCCTCGGTGCGCCGGCTCACTCCGAGCTTGCCGTACAGATTCCTGATGTGCGCCTTCACGGTTGCCGGGGCAACGGACATGCGTTCAGCGATTTCTTTGTTGGACAGTCCCTGATGGATCAGCACAAGCACTTCTTGCTCACGCTGGCTCAACGGTTCCGCCAGAACATTTGCAGCCTCACCCCCCGAACGGGCAGTCTCGTTGGTACGACTGGTTTCCTGGGCGCCATTGGAAGACGGTTCGCCAGGCTGCTCTGCAGCAAGTTCCCGAAGCATTGCGAGCAACTCCCGGTTCCACCGGCCCGGGGTGCGTAGTCTGGGAAAATCCAGAAGCATGTCCCGCAGGGCAGTGCTCTCTTCCGCGAACAGGCGCAGAAAACCCGCGTTTTCGGCCCGGTCCAATGCCTTCTCCAGCATGGCATCGGACTCGTCGGCACGGCCCTCGTGGGCAAGCGCCTCGGCGTACACCAGAAGAATCTCCACCAGATGCCGGTTGTGGGCGTTGCGTTCCGCCGTTGGAATCAGAGCGGACAGGGTGTCCTGGGCTTGCTGATATTCGCCCAGTGCATTCTGCACCCGGGCCAGGGCAATCTGGTTCTGCTCCCGGTTTAGCGGGTTGGTGGCTGGTTGATCCAGGGTGGGCTGCAAACAGGCGCGAGCCTTGTCGGCATGGCCGGAACTCAGGTAGCACCTTGCCAGCAACGCGGAAGCGGCCGGGGGCTCGAATACAATGTGTTCCCTCCGGCGCCGGCCGGTGGTCACGGCATCTTCCAGTGCCTCAACCGCCGTTTCCAGGTCACCCCGGGTAAAGGCGAGGTGTCCCCGTACATACTGGATCACCACATGCTGGCCCGGTTCGGTACCCTTTCGTACATGATCGAGCAGGGGGGCCAGGTATCCGTCGGCGGTGCTGATCTGGTTTCGCTCGCGATAGATTTCTGTCAATGCACTGTTTTGCCAGCAGGAGATCAGTCTCGGCTGGCTGGGGTCCGAATAGTGTTCGTCCACCCATTGTCGGACTCGCCCCGTCGTCTCAAGAGCAAGATCGGTATCGCCACGGTGGTATTGAATCCAGGCGAGCAGGCCGCCGGATGACAGAACGGTACTTGCTTTGCGCTCTACCTGGCCATAATGAACGGCAGACTCCAGAGCCTCCTCGGCGTCATTCAGTTCGCCCTTGCCGAAATAATCCAGGCCCAGGCCGTAATAGGTGACGGACTTCAGGGGAATGCTGATCTGATCAATGTCCTTCAGCACCTGCCGGGTAAGATCCGAGGCGTTTTTTTCGTCGTTGCGGGTGCGGGCCAGGTAGGATCTCACCAGGGAAATCTCGCTGTGCAACGCCAGGGCGCCTTCAGCATCCGGGTGGGAATCGGCAACGCGGCGGTCCAGCAGATCCTCAACTTCCAGCAGAAGCGGGTCCAGGCTTTCCACCCGGTTTGCGAAAAACAGCCCCCAGATCCTGAGCATCTGCAGTTGTGGGCTGTCCTGAATCTTGTGGGCAGGGATCGCATCCAGCCATTCCAGTACCGGAAGGTGATAGCCGCCATGAATCAGATTGTTGCCGTGTTCCGCCAGAACCGCCGCCAGATGGTCCGTATCGTTGCGCCGGACAATCTGGGCAATCCCTTCCTGCACATGGCCATGGCGCAGTAGCCAGTCAATGGCACGGGACTGAAGTTCCGAGGCATGGGAGGGGGCGGCACTCTGGATTCGCTGTAACAGGGCTTCCCGAAACAGGTCGTGGTAACGGAACCACTCGTTGCTGTTGTCCAGCGGGATCAGAAAGAGATTCTGGGACAAAAGGCTGGACAGCTTTTCCTGACTGTCCTGGCGTTGCCTGACGGCATTGCACAAAGGGGCGCATAAGCGCGGACAACACGCGGTTTCCAGCAGGAAGTCCTTCAGATCTTCGGGAAGCTGCTCAAGCACTTCTGTAAGGACATAATCGGAAATCAGTCGGCTGTCCGGTGAGCCCAGGGCCTGACCGGGCAGGACGGCTTCTTTCTTGCCGGCCAATGCTGAAAGCTGCATGGCGGCGACCCAGCCTTCGGTTTTACGGCATATCGACCGAATGTCGTCCTCTGACAGCTCCATGGCCATCGTACTGCGGAAGAATTCCTGACATTCCTCTTCGGAAAACGCCAGCAGACCGGGGTGGATGTCCTGAACCTGGCGGTGGACGCGCCAGCGGGCCAGGGGCAGCGGTGGCTCTGTTCGTGACGCCAGGGTCACCAGAATTCCGGGTGGCAGATAGTCCAGAAACCAAGCGAGCTGGCGATGGAGGGTGTCGTTACTGATAACGTGGTAGTCATCCACCACCAGAGACCAGGCATTGCCATCGGCCGCGAGAACATTCAAAAGGCCGGTAATGGCGGGTGTAAGTTCGTCGGCGTCCTGCCTGGCCAACAGTTTCTTGCAGTCCTCCAGTCCGATTAGCCCGGCATGCTCGAAGGCGCCAATCACGTACTGCCAGAACTGCCTTGGCTTGTCGTCGTGCTCGTCCAGTGAGAGCCAGGCGGTGGGCATGCTGTTGCCGGCGCACCATTGGCTGGCCAGGGTGGTCTTGCCGTAACCCGCCGGTGCAATAACCAGATTCAGTCGTTTGCCGGATTCCGGTTGCAGCAGGGTGTCCAGCCGTTGACGTTGAACGGCTCTGGAATCGGGTGTTGGCCGGAGGAATTTGGTTGTCAGCAGCATGGCTTCCCGGGATCTGGGCACGTTTGATTAGCGATTGTGTGCTTTGTCACACACAAGTCAAGGGCTGTGTTGACGCAAGGTGTTGTCGGGCCAGCGAAACCAGAGATTTGGTCTACACTGAATACAGATTGCCTTGTATACCAAAAAAGAATGAAAAATTGATCCTTTATGCGTATTATCCGGTTATGAATCCACCAGCGTTCACGAGTTGAGCCTGAGGCACTGACTCAGGGCCGGAAATCCAGGGAGCGACAAGATTAATGAAATTACAGCAGCTGCGTTATATCTGGGAAGTTGCGCACCACGACCTGAATGTGTCCGCCACCGCCCAGAGCCTGTTCACCTCACAACCGGGCATTTCCAAACAGATTCGTTTGCTCGAGGACGAGCTGGGGCTTGAGGTGTTTGCCCGCAGCGGCAAGCACCTGACCCGCATTACCCCCGGCGGCGAGATCATCATCCGGGAGGCAGGGGAGATCCTGCGTCGGGTCGAGGGCATCAAGAAAAT
Source organism: Marinobacter sp. C1S70 (assembly GCF_000475355.1). Classification (NCBI taxonomy): domain Bacteria; kingdom Pseudomonadati; phylum Pseudomonadota; class Gammaproteobacteria; order Pseudomonadales; family Marinobacteraceae; genus Marinobacter; species Marinobacter sp. C1S70. The sequence continues at coordinate 152,871 of NZ_AXBW01000011.1, forward strand.
TGCCCAGGAGTTCAGTAACCAGCGTAAAGGCGACCTGAGCATCGCGACCACCCACACCCAGGCGCGTTATGCGCTGCCGCCGGTCATCCGGGGCTTTATTGAGGAGTATCCGGATGTGTCCTTGCACATGCACCAGGGCACACCCATGCAGATTTCAGAGATGGCCGCCAACGGGGCGGTGGATTTTGCCATTGCCACTGAAGGCATGGACCTGTTCAACGATCTGATCATGATGCCCTGCTATAAATGGAACCGCTGCGTGATCGTTCCCAAGGATCACCCTCTGGCAAAAGGTCAGGAACTGACGCTTGAAGAACTGGCAGAGTACTCCCTGGTTACCTACGTGTTCGGGTTCACCGGGCGATCCAAGCTGGACGAGGCATTCCAGTCACGGGGGCTGACCCCGAAAGTGGTGTTTACCGCAGCGGATGCCGACGTTATCAAAACTTATGTGCGACTGGGTCTGGGCGTCGGCATTATCGCCAGTATGGCGTTCGATCCCAAGGTGGATACTGATCTCGTGGCGCTGGATGCCAGCAAGCTGTTCAGGGCATCGGTCACCCGTATTGGTTTTCGCAAAGGAACCTTCCTGCGGGGCTACATGTACGACTTCATGGAACGGTTCGCGCCCCATCTCACCAAGGAAAAGGTGGATGAAGCCGTGGCCCATCAGGGAAGCCGTTCCGAAATCCAGGAGCTATTCAAGGATATCGAGCTGCCTACCTACTGAGGTTGGGGCCAATGAAAAGCCCGCGGGCCGTTAAGGCGACGCGGGCTTTTTTGTGGGCACAGCTTCGGGCAGTTCAGCCAGACTTGCCGATCAGGTTGCCGGCATGCAGACCGCATTCCTTGTGGGTGGCTTCTTCCCACCACCAGCGTCCTTCGCGCTCGTGCTGACCAGGTAGCACCGGGCGGGTGCAGGGCTGGCATCCAATACTGACAAAGCCCTGCTCGTGTAACCGGTTATAGGGCGCCTCAGACATGCGGATGTAATCCCAGACTTCTTTGGAGCTCCAGTTTGCCAGCGGGTTAAATTTTACCAATGGCTTATCGTCGGTTGAGAAGGCGGTATCCAGCTGGACCACCGGCACCTCATTCCGGGTACCAGGGCTCTGATCCCGACGCTGGCCCGTGACCCAGGCATCCAGCGTGGCGAGCTTCCGGCGCAACGGGTTAACCTTGCGGATACCGCAGCACTCAGAATGACCATCTTCGTAAAAACTGAACAGGCCTTTGCGGTTGACCATGTCCTGAACTTCTTTGGCATCCGGGAACAGGACTTCAATATCGATGCCGTAGTGTTTGCGCACCCGATCGACAAACTCGTAGGTTTCCGGGTGCAGTCGGCCGGTATCCAGGGTAAACACCCGGAGGTTGTCGGTCAGTTTGTGAGCCATTTCGATCAGTACGACATCCTCGGCGCCACTGAAAGAAATGGCAATGTTGCCATAGTGGGCGAGGGCGGCTTTCAGGATCGCCCTGGGGCTCTGGCCGTCCAGTTCTGCCCGGAGAGAATCGATGTCAGTCATAATCATCCAGTCTGTATCAATAGCTTGTGCGGCTAGCTTAGCAGCAAACCTTTAATATCCTGAAGGAATGAGGATCTATATCTTTATGCCTTCAGGTCGAGGCAAAAACCGGATACACGATGCATTTGGCCGCGCTTTTTCATATCATACGCCCACCAACCGGGGCGCAGCTGCCCCGCCTTTTTACTTATCGTTCAGGAGACCGTTGTGGAACTCGCATGTCTTGACCTTGAGGGCGTACTCATCCCGGAAATCTGGATCGCCTTTGCAGAAAAAACCGGCATTGAAGAACTCAAGGCAACCACCCGGGATATTCCTGATTACGATGTCTTGATGAAGCAGCGCCTGGGCATTCTGGATCAGCACGGCTATGGCTTGCCGGAGATTCAGGAAGTGATTGGCACTCTGGACCCGCTTCCGGGCGCCCGGGAATTCCTCGACTGGCTGCGTGAGCGCTTCCAGGTGGTGATTCTCTCTGACACCTTTTACGAGTTCGCCATGCCGCTGATGAAGAAACTCGGCTACCCGGCGTTGCTGTGTCATAAACTGGAAGTGGCGGAGAGCGGCCAGATCACCAACTATCTGCTGCGTCAGCGGGATCCGAAACGCCAGTCCGTACGCGCATTCCAGTTGTTGAACTACCGGGTGATTGCCGCTGGCGATTCCTACAACGATACCACCATGCTGGGCCAGGCAGAGGCGGGCATTCTGTTCCACGCGCCCCAGAACGTTATCGATGAGTTCCCGCAGTTCCCGGCGGTGCACAATTTTGACGATCTGAAACAGGAATTTTTGAAGGCGAGCGCGATTCACAGCGCCTGATCGTTCGAATCGCTGATCTGCGCCGCGGCTTTGCGACAGTGGTGCAGATCAGAGTTCCAGCTTTTCCAGAAAATTCATCAGCGGTTTGACCTTGGTAAGTGTCTCCTGATACTCGGCCTCCGGGTCCGAATCCGCCACAATGCCTCCGCCCCCCCAACAACGAATCGTACCGTTGGACTCGCACAGCAGGGTTCGTATCGCGATGTTGCTGTCCAGCCGACCATCAAGTCCGTAATAGAAGACAGACCCGCAATAGGGCCCGCGCCAGTGTGGCTCCAGTTCCCGAATGATTTCCATCGCCCGGATTTTCGGAGCACCCGTGATGGAACCGCCAGGAAAGGCATCGAACAACACCTGAAGTGGGCTGATACCCGGTTTTAACCTGGCCTTGATATGGCTGACCAGGTGGTGGACGTTGGCGTAGGACTCCAGGGCAAACAGCTGTTCAACCTCTACGCTACCGGCCTCGGCGTGAACGCTGAGATCGTTCCGTAACAGATCCACAATCATCAGGTTCTCGGCGCGGTCTTTCTCGGATGCCTGAAGTTCATTCGCCAAATTGATATCGGATTCCGGCGACGAGCCCCGGGGGCGTGTACCTTTGATGGGGCTGGTCTCGACTACGCCCTGATCTATTTTCAGAAACCGCTCTGGCGATATGGAAAGAACCGAGGTGTCACCGACGCTCAGGAAGGCGCTATAGGGCGTCGGGTTGGCGGCAGTGAGCTTCTCGAAGGCCAGCCAGGGATGGCCGCAGAATCTGCCAGAGAATGCCTGGGATAGGTTGGCCTGATAGCAATCGCCATCCTCTATGTAGCGTTTAATCGCTTCGACACCTGATTTGAATTGGTCTGGCGTTTGCGCCGGCGCGAATGGGGCTTCCATGTGCCAGTGCATCTGGAGGTTTTCCGGGGCCGACAGCCATTGTTCAACCTGATCGCGAATCGGAGCAGGGCATGACGGGTGAATCCAGAGCCAGAAACGACTGCTATTTCGGTCAAAACTCGCGGTCCAGAGATAGAGCCCAGCATGCATTAACGGAACGGTGGAGGCGTGGCGCAGTTGAGCCAGCCGCCGTTCCCGGGCGTAGCCAAGTTCGTAACCCAGATAGCCGATCCAGCCGCCAGGGAGATGATTCGGGTCGGTAACATGCTCGACTTGAAAAGGCGCAGCAAGCTCTTCCATTTCCCGGGCGAGCCTAGCGGTATCAATGGGGGCCGAACTATCACCAGCTATTTCCTGCGAGCGCACGGCCATGGCAGAGAAGCCACATAAGGTGCCTCGGCCAGGGCTATCGGCTGTGCTACCAAGAAAGACGAAATCGGACGCCCGGCAGGCATGCATCAGAAGCTGGTGGTAGGTCGCTCGGGTAAGTTCCCGCGTTGTTGCCCGGCCCAAGGGTCCTCCGGAATCTTGCTGAAATGATAAACAGGCCACAAAAACAGCGTTGTAGCGTTTGCGGCGGCACTGATCTAATGAAATAGCGTCCTGTTCGGACGGAGAGAAAAAGCCGGTGGCTATTCTAACCGAGATAGCAGGGCACCCCCAGCATAAAAACAATGTGAAAGCCGCGCGCTCCTGTTGCGCGAGCTTTTTGAGGAAAGTGGAGTAGGTATGACACAGTTAAAATCCCGTTTGATGACCTTCCTGATGTTTCTGGTTCCCCTGCTCATGGCACCCGGATACGCCAATGCCCAGCAGCCGTCTGAAACTGAAATCAAGGAGATGATTCAGGAGCAGTTTGTGCGGATGTACCAGAAGGGGGTCGATGACCTTGAAAACCGGATCGTGGTGACTGGCGGGGTAAAACCGTTTGCCGTGGTAACCGACACTGGAGACAAGACCAAAACGATTCGGATCAAGCAGATTGAGGAAATGCCGGCAGATTTGGCAATTGAAGTGCTACGGCGCTCGCTGATTGCCCTGGTGAAGAAAGGCAAGATTGGTGCGACGGCGGTATTTTACACGGCGGCAAACCCCAACAAAGAGTCTGAAGCTGATCGGGTTTTGGTGGTTGAAATGGAACATATTTTCGGTCCAACGCTGGCTCAGCTTGTACCTTTTAACGTCACCGATGGAAAAGCTCGTTTTGGCGAGCAGGTTGTTGTTGAGATGGAGAAAAAGATTTTTAACATCAATGTCGGGGAAGAGTCTGAGGAATAGATGTCAGGTGTCCGACAATCCAGGTATCGATTACGTGAAGGTGGTCACGGAACATTCAGTTACTCCTGCAGTACTCTGTAGCCGTGCAGATACAAAAGTACAGCAAACAGTCTGCACGAGATGGAAATAACAACAAACTGTTCCAATTAGGAGAACGTTATGAAAGGCCTGAAAAAAATCGCACTGGCAACGGCCGTTGCTGCAGCTCCTTTTGCCGCTCAAGCTGATCTGAAAGCGCTTGACGACACCACCATGGGTAACGTGACCGGTCAGGCCGGTGTGACCATCGAACTGGAAACCGAAGTTTCCATCGGTGAGTTCCGCTACACTGACGAAGGTTACCTGGCAGTTAACGACATCTCCATCGGTGGCGGCTCCGTTGAGCGTGATGCCAACGGCGCGGTAACTGGCGTATCCGGCATGCTGGACGACCTGCTGATTGACATCGATGTTGAAGCAGACGGCGATGCCGTGATTGATGTTCACAGCATCTCTGGCGCTCCGATCGACTTCGCCGTGGCTGTTGGCTCTGTCTCTCTGAACGCCACTGACGGCAGCGGCGACTCCACTCTGCTGGCCAGCAACATCGGTATCGAGGGTAACATCGGCCTGCTGAACATCCGTGTGGATACCGCCACTGACGACCTGATCATGAACGTTGGCTTCAACGTGACTGATATGGATATGGACGTGGACTTCCGGGGTGTTAACGTGCGTGACCTGACCGTAATGGGCGCGCAGTTCTATGAGGGAGGCACTGGTGCTCCGGCGATGTTTGCATTTGCCACTGTTACGGTTGGCAAGGGCACTTCTGCTGCCACTGGTGGCGACGCTCTGGAAATCAGCATTCCTTCCTTCGTAGCTGACATCGGTGTAGGCGCGGTTGAGATCGGCGGTGAGTCCATCGGTTCCTTCCGAGTGGACAACCTGGCTGTGACCAACACCACCATGAAGGTATACGGTCACCAGTAAGTTGACCTGACACCGTAAAATGGTGATAACGCCCCGCGCTGCGGGGCGTTTTTTTTGCGCTGATTCAGTCAGACAAAAAAACGGCGACCGCTCTGGTCGCCGTTTTTCATTCCAGGGGCTGGATCAATTACTGATCGGGTACCTGAATGGAAAGGTCAAACCCACCGCCCGGGCGCGGCGTCAGGGTAATTGGGCCTTCGTTAATCGCTTCCGGGATCTGGATTTGGTCAATGCCCGGCGGATTGCCGATACTGAAATTCAGATTCTGGCCATCGAAGCCAATGCCCAACTGATCGTTCAGGAAAGTCTGGGTGAAGGGGTCGTCCGGAATTTCCGGTTGCTGACCAAAGATAATGGGAAGTGTTCTCGGGGTGAAGTCGGCAGGTGGCTGTGCTCTGGCCAGTTCGTCGACCGGGAGCAGCAGGGCTCTGCGCAGAAACTCCTCCTCGGCATCGGACAGCGCATCTTTCTTGCCCTCATCAAGATAGCGCTGAAGGGCTTCCCGATACGCTTCCTCTTCCGCTTCGCTCAGAACGGGCTCGCCCGGCGAGATGGTGAGGGCGCGGATGATCTTTTCCCGATCCGCTTCGGACTTCTGTTGCTGGCGTGGGACAATAATAACGGCGGAATCCTCCACGTAGGTTTCTACCATCTCGTCGGAGGTCATGGTTTGTACGCCGGCCCAGGCCGGTGTGAATGTGGTGGCCGTGATCGCGGCTGCAAGCAGTGTGCGACGCATTTGGGATTGCCTCATGCTGAATCGGTTCAAAAGAGGCGCTGCTGAGTGTACTGCTTCAGTCAATACGCTTCATAATATCACTTTTCAGTATTCGGTTTGTCCGACAGTTTTTCAACCGTAAAGTGCCTGGTGTGTGATCAGAATCCGGTGCTCGAGGGTAAATAGTTAAGGAACCATTATGTTTATGGTTTTATGTCCGGATTACTTGCAACCACATTCCATGAACTTTTGGGCCTGAACCCAGTCGCAGGAGCATGATGCGAAACTCTTTAAACGCCCGTTGGCGACGATGGATCAATCGCCGAATCCCGAGAGCAGACAGCCAGACCCTCAGCCAGAAGAACATCTTCATTCTGCCCACCGCGGCCGGCGTGGTGTACGGCTTGTTGCTGCTGGTCATGCTGATTACCGGAATCAATTACCAGAACAGCCTTATCTATCTGCTTACGTTTATTCTCGGCGCCTTGTTTGTGGGAGCCATGCACCAGACCCACAGAAATCTGTCCGGTCTTTCTGTTGCCCTGGTCCGTCCCGGTGAAGGTCGGGCGGGTGATGACATTCCGTTTGTGCTGCGGGTGACTGCAGGGAAGGATTCAGGCCTTGGCCTGAGCCTGTCGGTTGAGGATTCATCGGTTGAGAGCGTGCATGTGTCGCCGGGTGAATCCCGGGACGTGGTGCTGCCAGTGCCGTCTGCCCATCGCGGCTATCTTCGTCCGGATCGGATCCGTATCGAAACCCGTTTTCCGTTCGGGCTGTTAAAGGCCTGGTCCTGGTTGCGTCCTTTGTCTGCCGGAGTGGCCTTTCCCAGGCCTTTAGCGGCACCCGATGCTGCCGGAACCGTGCAGGATAGTAGCGAAGCCGCGTCGTCTGCGCCTGTGGCCGGCCAGGACAATGCCGACCTTCGTCCCTGGCGTGAAGGCGATATGAGTCAGCGGGTCATGTGGAAGCGCTTTGCCCGTACAGGCCAGATGATTGTGGCCGACTGGCAGGGCGAGCAGGGCAGCCCGCACTGGCTGGATTTCCAGGCTTTTCCCGGCGTTGATGCCGAGTTGCGGCTGAGTTATCTGGCCTGGATGGTGGCAGATCGGGTTCAGAAAAACGCAAGGTTCGGTCTCAGTTTGCCCGGCGATACCATTGAGCCGGACACTGGTTCACTGCATGGAGAGCGTTGTCTGCGCGCGCTAGCGGTGTGGGGCGAGCAACCGCCGAGGGATCCTGACGGTCAGCCTTTTGGTACCCGTCAGGCCGAGAATGCGAAAGCGGGAGTGTCGGCATGAGCACGATCATGGCCAGAGTTTTCTCCGCAAAACCGGCAGAACAGGCACCGATCGAAGCCATCCCCGGTAACGCGCTATTGTGGTTGATTGCCAGTTTTGCGCTGCTTCTGGTTCCCCAGTGGGACCGGCTGCCCTGGTGGCTCATTGCAGCCTGTGCCGTGCTGGCGTGTTGGCGCTGGTTGGCGCAAAAGGGACGGGTAAAACTGCCGGGGCGGCTGCTGCGCACCGGAATCATGGTGGCTCTGATTGGCGTCTACGTGGCCACCGTGCAGGGGCGCTTCACAGTGGATACCGCCGCCTCGTTCTTCGTGTTGGCCGTTGGGCTGAAATGGCTCGAAACCCGGTCCGCCAGGGATTTCTATGTGCTGTTTTTTATTCAGGTTTATCTTGCGGCCGTGAACTTCCTGTTCAAACAGGACATTGCCTGGGCATTGCTGACGTTCGCCGCCATTGGGTGCCTGATGGTGGGCCTTCAGATTCTCAATGCACCGGATCTACCCGGCAGCCTGAGGGCTGGCTGGAAGCGGCTGGGTGTGCTGCTACTGAAAACCCTGCCAGTGGTTGTCCTGCTGTTTGTCTTTTTCCCACGGATGGCGCCGCTCTGGAGTGTTCCGTTGGTGTCCGGTCAGGCCCGCAGCGGGATTTCCGATACCATGCGACCAGGCGACATTTCCAATCTGGCCCAGAGTAGTGAAAGGGCGTTCCGGGTAACCTTCGGGGGCGAGTCGCCACCATATCGGGAACGTTACTGGCGGGGTCTGATTCTCGATTATCTGGATGATGAGACCTGGCGCCAGAGCGACCCCGACGGTTTCCGACGGCCAGCCAGGGTAGACAACGACGGTGGTGTCGGGCCGTTGCGAAGTAATGAATACGATATCCTGCTGGAGCCAACAGACCAGCGGTGGGCGTTTGCTCTGGAGAACTCGGTAGCCGTCTCGGGCAACGTGGTAAGTACGCCGGAGGATTTGTTCCGCTTTCAGCGCCCCGCCGACAGCCCGGTGCGTTATCGCCTGGCCCGGGTTTCCGCTGTGCCAGCGCCGGCTGAAGCCCTTTCCCCGGCAGAAACTCGGCGCTATCTCCAGCTTCCTCCATCCGGCAACCCCCGGGCCCGGGAGCTGGCACGAGAACTGTCCGAAGATCTGTCCCATTGGGAAGTCGTCAACACGTTGCTCCGGCGTTTTCGGGAGCAAGCCTATTTCTATACGTTGCGCCCGCCCACCATGCCAGACGACGGTATTGATGCGCTGTTGTTTGATGAAAAACGGGGCTTTTGTGCTCACTATGCCGGTGCGGCGACCTTTGTCTTCCGGGCCGCCGGGATTCCTGCCCGAATTGTGGTCGGCTATCAGGGCGGCGACGCCGGGGCGGGTGGAGATTACCTCATTGTCCGTCAGTACGATGCCCACGCCTGGGTGGAGGTGTGGCTGGAAGGCCAGGGCTGGGTGAGGGTAGACCCGACAGCTGCCATTGCGCCAAGCAGGATTGAATCCGGATTGCGGGATGCGGTGGCCGATGAGGGCTCGTTCCTGGAAAATGATTTGACCTCGCCGCAGCGCTACGGTGATGTCGCGATCCTGCAATGGGCGTCGCTCCAGCTCGATCGCATCAATTATCACTGGCAGCGATGGGTGGTAGGTTACCAGGGGCAGAGTCAGATGGATCTGATGTCCCGGTTGCCGGGCAATTTCGGGCTCAAGGAACTTGGCTACCTGACGGCCGGAGTGGTTGGCTTCACCCTGCTGATCGCAGGGGTTGTCTCGGCTCTTTCGATTCGCCGCGGCGCCCGCAAGGATGCATTCGGTCGGGTGGTGTTGGCCTGGCATCGGCTGTGCGAACAGGTTGGCGTGCCGGTCCGTACCGGTGAAACCCCTGCGACGCTGGCAGAACGCCTGGCTAATGCGCGCCCGGAGGTTGAATCTTCGGTCCGCCTCTTTGCCCGGGCGGTAAACAGCCATTACTATACGGCCTCAACACAGGAAGCTTCCGCGCACGAAGCGCGCAGGCTTACCCGGCTATTGAAAACGATGAAACGACAGCTCCGTCGTAAACCTGAACCCGCTTCACGGACGTTCCGACATGACTGATATCGCGAAGGACATGCCCTGGCTCGGCCGCGCCTGGAGCACGGTGCAGCAACGTCTGGCCCAGGATCGGTTGCCTCACGCGCTGCTGGTCGTTGGTGAGCAGGGCGTCGGGAAAAGGGCGTGGGCAGAAGCCGTCGCTGGGCTGCTGTTGTGCGACCAGCAGGTCGGCCTCGACGACGGAGCACCGATTGCGTGCGGTCAGTGTCGTCAGTGTCAGTTGATCGCGGCGAACAGCCATCCTGATGTCCGGGTGTATTCACCGGAAAAGTCCCGGATGGTGAAAGTGGATCAGATCCGCGCGCTCTCGACGTTTGCCGTGGCCTCGCCACAGGTTGCACACCGCAAGGTGGCCATAGTCGACCGGGCGGATCAGCTCAACATCAACGCCGCCAACGCATTGCTGAAAACCCTGGAAGAGCCTTTGCCGGATGTGACCCTGTTGCTGCTCCAGGAATCCGGGCGGCCGGTACTTCCCACCATACGATCCCGCTGCCAGGCCCTGACCATACCGTTACCTGATGCCGAGGATGCCGGGCGATGGCTGTCTGCCCGGGTATCCGAGTTGGAGGAATCCATCCGCCCGTCGCCGGACACTCTGGCCAAAAGCCTGATGCTGGCGGGTAATGCTCCCAGGCTGGCGCTGGAGTATGCCACTGGCGAGTTTCTTGCGCAGAGGGATGAGGCCTTCGAGGCATTTCGACAGTTCATGAAAGGCCAGATGACGGTAGGGGACGCCGCCCGCCGCTTCAAAACGCTGGGACTGGACGATACATTATGGCTGTTTGAAAGCTGGGCCGCGGACCTGGCCCGGTGCAGTGCCGGGGGCGAAGTTCAGGACCCGGAGGCAGCAGACATGTTGGGCTATCTGGCCAGAGCCAACCCGCCGTGGCGCGCTCATCAATTGATGGAGCGGGTTCGGGAAAGCCGGAGTGCGGGCATATATAACGCAAGCCCGGAGCTTGAGGCCACTCAGCTTCTACTGGCCTGGCGGGAGTTGATGCCCCGGAAGCGGCAGACAACGTGAGCGTTGTTCAGGATCAACTGCTATCATTGCGAAATATCAGTAAATTTGCGTAAAAGGTATTTGATATGGGGCCCGGATTCGGAGCACGCAGCGGTATTCTAACCCTGACGATCAAGGACAAGGCGGTTCTCTATGCGGCGTACATGCCCTATATCCGCCAGGGAGGCCTGTTTATTCCTACCCAGAAGCAATATCAGCTGGGCGATGAGGTGTTTCTGCTGCTCAACCTGATGGATGAGCCGGAGAAAATCCCGGTGGCTGGCAAGGTGATCTGGATTACCCCCAAGGGTGCTCAGGGAAACCGGGCCGCAGGCATTGGCGTGCAGTTCAATGGCGATGACGAAACTGCCCGCACCAAGATTGAATCCTACCTGGCCGGCTCGCTGAGTTCCGATCGTCCCACCCACACCATGTAAGGCCGCTACCGAATGACGGAGACCTCGTTGCCCGGTAGCGTTCCAGAACCACAGGCCGGCTGCCATGAAATGCACTGGCCCCTGGATAACATAACTCTTTCGGGTCTGACCTGGCCGAGCTCCAGCGAGGAAAGCTCACGACCACCGGCTATCCTTCTGCACGGCTGGCTCGACAATGCCATGTCTTTTGCCCGACTGGCGCCGTTGTTGGCCGAGAGCACCACGATACATGCGGTGGATATGGCAGGGCACGGACACTCGGGCCATCGGCCACCGGGTTACAGCTATTGGCTGATGGACTACGTCGGGGATCTATCCGAACTGGTGGAACGGCATTTTCCTGAAAGCGAACGTTACCCTCTGGATCTTGTGGGGCATTCTCTGGGCGGGATCGTCTGCGCACTCTACGCCGCCGCCTTCCCGGAACGGGTGCGTCGATTGGTGATGATTGACAGTCTGGGCGCTCTCAGTCGGCCAGCCCGTGAGACCATTCCCCAGTTGCGGCGGGCATTACAGAAACGCAGGGCCGGTTCTGCTGCCCCGGCGGTCTATCCGGATGTTCAGAGCGCGGCCCGAATCCGGGAGGGCGGGCTAAGTCCTCTGAGCCCCGAGGCGGCAAAAACGCTGGTGCCCAGAAACATGCGCGCGGAGCCTGGTGGATTCATATGGCGCACGGATGCCCGTTTACGACATCCGACACCGCTGATGATGACCGAAGAACAAGTCAGGGCCTCTTTGGCTGCCATCCAGACTCCCGCTTTATTCGTAAGGGCAGAAGAAGGATTGCTGGTTTCGCGCACCGGGCTCGATAGCCGTGCCGATCTGGTTCCCAACCTTGAAACAGTCGATGTGCCCGGTGGGCATCATTGTCATCTTGACGGCGAGGTCACTCCCGTTGCCGAAGCGATTAACAGGTTCCTCTTACATGGCTGATCGTGGCTTTTCTTCGACGGTCGGTGCGCTGGCCGGCCTTATATTGTTAGGTTTCACCAATCCTGCAATGGCTGCCTGGCCGGAAGAGGCGCCAGCCCCGTTCCCGCAGTCAACGCTTGAATCCACGGTCGAAATTCAGTCTGCTGGCCATCTGGTGCTTTTTAGTCCGGTTCGGGAAATTCGTGATGAAATCCGCTCCGAGACCATGGCTCGTCTGCCGGTGCAGGGGCAGGGCCAGCTGTTTGAAATCTCCAAGGATGCAAATCGTCAGGCTGCGAGGGCCCATTACTTCCAGCAATTGTCTGCTGGTGGCGCAAAGATTCTGTTTGAGTGTGCAGGCATCGCCTGTGGCCGCAGTAATGTCTGGGCCAACCAGATTTTCCAGCAATCCCGACTGCTGGGACGGGACGCCACCCAGGATTACCTGGTTGCGGCGACAACCGCTGAGGACGGACAGCAATGGCTGACCCTTGTCTACACCGTGACAAGAGGTAACCTGAGGGAGTATGTCTGGGTTGAGCATCTGAATGTTGGTTTCGGTGCGGCCATTCCCGGGTATACCATTGGAGTTGGCCCGATTCAGGGGCCTTTGGTGATCCCCTGGTCCGGCGGAGTGACGTTTCGTTTTGAGTGGTCAGCGGATGATCGGCGAACCCTGAATGACTGGGCTGGCGATGATGCGGAAGTGGTGCTGGCCTCGTTCACCGATCTCGAGCAGGATGAGCCGCTCGAAGCGGCTTTGGAGCGTTCCCGCGCTGCGGCCGAAAGCCTGGCCGCGCTGCTGGGCAAGACGGGTATTTCGCTGAGTCAGATACGCATTGTTCCGGTTGGGCCGGCCGTCCCGATGAATGACCCGACTCGGCAGGGTAACCGGGTTGAGGTGCTGGTTATCAAGAGGTAAGGAAATGGCAGAAAAGGATAGCCCGGAAAAGGAAGCGTCCGGCAGAACCGCAGCCGCGCAGGACGGCGTCACGTCGGTAGTGACCAGTTCTGGTATTTCTGCGGCGTCAGCGCCGGCCAGTACCGAGCGCATGGAGCCATTGCCTGGTAAGGGCAAAACCGTTGCACTCACCCTTGGTAGCGGCGGCGCCCGTGGCTATGCCCACATCGGTGCGATTGAAGTCCTTCAGGAGCGTGGTTACGAGATCGTTGCCATCTCCGGCTGCTCCATGGGCGCCCTGATCGGTGGCATGTACGGTGCCGGTAAGATGAAAGACTACAAGGACTGGGTGACCGGGCTCGGCCAGTTTGATGTCTTGCGATTGCTGGATGTGACCTTCACTTCTGTCGGCGCTATTCGTGGAGAAAAAGTCTTTTCTGTGGTTCGGGATATTCTGGGCGATACGCGTATTGAGGATCTGCCCATTGCTTACACCGCCGTAGCAACAGATCTTCTGGCCCATAAGGAAATCTGGTTTCAGGAAGGCCCGCTGGACCAGGCTATCCGCGCCTCCATTGCCATACCCAGCGTGGTGACGCCTCTGGTGCTCAACGGCCGGGTACTGGTGGATGGCGCACTGCTCAATCCATTGCCTATTATTCCCACCATCTCAGCCCATGCAGATCTGGTGATGGCCGTTAACCTGAGCGGTGAGGATGATCAACAAAGGCGCATTCCAGACGCTGCGTTTGCTCCGGAAGAAACCAGTAGCGATATGGAGGAATGGGTCGATGCCATTCGCGAAAAGGCGTCCCGCTGGTTTGATTGGGATACCCTGAAAACGCTGGGTTCCCGAAAACCGGAAAGTGGTGAGTCGCCGGAACAGAAAATAAGCCGGGAAATGGCAAAAAAGACGGCGCCCGAGAAAAAGCGTGAAGACGAATCGGGGCGGTCCAGACATCGTGACGAGCACGAGACCATCGACTGGGACAAGCTGGGCATTGGCAAATTCGATGTAATGAACCTGACCATCGAGACCATGCAAAGCGCGTTAGTGCAGTACAAGATTGCCGGCTACCCACCGGATCTGTTGGTTAACATTCCCAAGAATGCCTGCAGAAGCTACGACTATCACAAGGCCCCGGAGCTGATACAACTGGGCCGGGAGCGGATGTTGGCCGCCCTGGACCGGTTTGAACAAAGCCGCAGCAGCTCCGGCCCGCTGGCTCTCTGAGCCACAAGAGCTGCAGCCCGCGCCGCAATGCGCGTATAATGCCGCGCACCATTAGCCAGACCAGGAAGCTAAGTTTTGACCAGTCCCGTTGACGACCTGCACTCCATCCGTGACCTGCTTCGGTTCACGGTTTCCCGTTTTGCGGCTTCGCCAATCTACTTTGGCCATGGCACTGATAACGTCTGGGATGAGGCCGTTCAGCTGGTATTGCGCAGCCTGCATCTGCCGCTGGAAAACAACAATCTGTTTCTGGATGCGCGACTGACCCGTTCAGAGCGGGAACTGATTCTCGAGCGCGTAGAGCGTCGGGTCAACGAGCGTATTCCGATTGCTTACCTGCTTGGCGAAGCCTGGTTTATGGGGATGCCGTTCAACGTTGATGAGCGCGTTCTGGTTCCCCGTTCGCCGATTGGCGAACTGCTGGAGAACGGTCTTCAGCCCTGGTTAGGCGCGACGCAGGTTCAACGAATTCTGGATTTGTGTACTGGCAGCGGCTGTATCGGTATTGGCGCGGCGACGGTTTTTGACGAGGCGGAAGTGGATCTGTCTGATATTTCGGCGGATGCCCTCGCCGTAGCTGAGTCCAATATTGAACTTCATGGACTGGAGGGTCGCGTACGCGCGATTCAGTCGGATGTTTTCGACAACATTGAAGGTCGCTACGACGTGATCGTCAGTAATCCGCCTTATGTGGATGCGGAAGACCTTGCAGACATGCCGGCCGAGTATCACCATGAGCCCGAACTGGGCCTGGCCGCCGGAGACGATGGGCTGGACATTGCCCACCGCATAGTTGCCCAGGCTGCCGATTACCTCACCGACGACGGACTCCTGATTGTGGAGGTTGGCAACTCCTGGGGTGCCATGGATGATGCCTACCCGGATTTGCCGTTAACCTGGCTGGAATTCGAGAACGGCGGCGATGGCGTATTCCTGGTCACTGCCCGGGATCTGCGTGAATGGCAGGCCCGAAAAAGCTAAGATCGTAAATTACAAAACCTGTATAAAGTGCTGAATTATGTCGGGAAATACATTCGGAAAGCTGTTCACCGTCACCACCTTTGGTGAGAGTCACGGCGCGGCCCTGGGCTGCATTATCGACGGTTGCCCTCCGGGCCTGGAGCTGTCAGAAGAAGATATGCAGCGGGACCTGGATCGCCGCAAACCCGGTACTTCCCGGCATACGACCCAGCGTCGTGAGGCGGACGAGGTTCGGATTCTGTCTGGTGTGTTTGAGGGCAAAACCACGGGCACACCGATTGGTCTGATTATCGAGAACACGGATCAGCGCTCCAAGGACTATTCCAAGATTGCTGCCCAGTTCCGTCCGGCCCACGCTGACTACACTTACCACCATAAGTATGGTGTCCGGGATTACCGGGGCGGTGGCCGCTCATCCGCGCGAGAAACCGCCATGCGGGTTGCTGCCGGTGCGGTCGCACGGAAGTTTCTTGAGCAGCGTCTCGGGATCAAAGTGCGGGGTTATCTTTCCCAGTTAGGACCGATCAAGGCAGATAAGCTGGATTGGGATCAGGTTCACCAGAATCCCTTCTTTTGTCCGGATGCAGACAAGGTCTCCGAGATGGAAGCCTACATGGATGCTTTGCGTAAAGAAGGGGATTCGATTGGCGCCCGCATCAATGTGGTTGCGGAGGGGGTCCCTCCAGGTCTTGGTGAGCCGATTTTTGATCGTCTGGATGCCGATCTTGCTCACGCCCTGATGAGCATCAACGCGGTCAAAGGTGTGGAGATCGGTGCCGGTTTTGATTGCATCGAGCAGAAAGGGACAGAGCACCGGGATGAGATGACGCCGGAAGGCTTCCTTTCCAACAATGCCGGTGGTGTTTTGGGCGGCATTTCCTCCGGCCAGCCGATTGTTGCCAGTATTGCCCTTAAGCCAACATCAAGCTTGCGGTTGCCCGGCAAGGGCATTGATGTAGACGGCAATCCGGTGGAGGTGATCACCACTGGTCGGCACGACCCCTGTGTCGGTATCCGCGCGACGCCCATCGCCGAGGCCATGATGGCGATCGTCCTGATGGACCATTACCTGCGTCATCGCGGCCAGAACGGCGATGTAGAAGTCACCACGCCGGTCCTCGGCCAGCTCTGATTCAGGGGAGGCGCTACCATCTACTGGCGGCTGTCGAACCTCTATTTCTGGTTTTTCGCCCTCCTTGGAGGGCTTTTGCCCTATTGGTCCCTCTATCTTGAGGGGCAGGGCTACTCCTATCTCCAGATTGCCACATTGATGGCGACCATCCAGCTAACCAAGATCGTCGCACCCAGCGTTTGGGGTTACATCGGTGACCGGACCGGCCAGCGGGTCCGCCTGGTACGATTTGGTGATATTTTCGGCTCGCTGTTTTTCGCCGGCGTGTTTCTGGAACCCGGATTCTACGGTCTGTTGCTGGTCATGCTGGTGTTCACTTTCTTCTGGAACGCCATCCTGCCGCTTTATGAAGTCATTACCTTGCGGGTGCTCGGCAAACACCGTGACAAGTATGGCAAGGTGCGTCTTTGGGGCTCCGTCGGATTCATCGGAGCCGTGGCTCTGGTAGGCGGGCTGCTGGAACTAGTAGAGATTCAGTATTTGCCCTGGCTTTTGTTGCCCGTGTTTGCGGGGATCGCCGTGTCGGCATTCCTGGTGCCTTCCGAGCGTGGCGAGCGCAAGCAGCAATCTGCACCTGTCGGCAGCCTCAAAGCAATTGTCACTCATCCGGCTGTGATCGCTTTTTTCGCGATGAATTTTCTGCTTCAGGTATCACATGGTGCCTACTACACCTTCTTCAGTATCCACCTGGAACAGCATGGATACGGCAAGCTGGCCATCGGGTTGCTGTGGTCACTCGGAGTCATCGCAGAGATAGGCTTGTTTCTGATTATGCACAGGCTATCCCGGCGTTTTAGTGTACGGCAGGTGGTGCTGGGGGCGCTGGTGCTGACGATGATCCGCTGGGGCCTGATTGCCGAGCTTACGTCGGTATTGCCGGTACTGATCTTTGCCCAACTGCTGCATGCGGCTTCTTACGGCGCGTTGCATGCAGTATCCGTCCAATACATTCAGGGCTTTTTCGGTAAGCACCATCATGGCCAGGGTCAGGCTCTATACAGTGGCCTGACCTTCGGCGCCGGCGGGGCGCTCGGTGCATGGTTATCCGGTTTCCTGGTGGATGGTTTCAGTACCTCCGCGGCGTTCTGGGGTGGTGCCGCCGCAATGGCCCTTGCGATTATCGTGACCTGGCGGGGCTTGCAGCTGCCGCCGGAACCCCAGCTAGCTCATTGACCGGACTCTGGTCGCGTTTCTTCCTGTTCCACTATCTGCAGCAATGCCTGTGCGGCACTGCCCAGTTGTCGTCGGGACAGTGCCACGGCACCCAGAACCCGGGTAACAGGGTGGGGCACTTCAAGCACTTTCAGGCTGTTATCGAGCATGCTAACCGGCAAAATGCTCCACCCAAGGCCAACGCTTACCATCATTTTGATGGTTTCCAGGTAGTTGGTTGGCATCAGGGGTCTCAGGGTGAGGTTGGCTTCCAGAAACAGACGGCTGACCACCCGGTAGGTGGCGGTGCTGGTGTCCGGTAGCAACGCCGGGTGTGGCGCGAGGTCAGAAAGTTCAGGACTCGCCAGTGCTGCGAGAGGGTGTTCTTTCCCAACCACGAAGGCCATTGGGTCTGGCCACTGGGCGAGGATGGAGAACTCCGGATTCATGCTGTCGCTGAGGGTCACAAAGGCCAGTTCAGCATTGCGTTTATTCATCTGGTCGTAGGCGGCATCGGACTCCATGAATTGCAGATGCAGATCTACTTGAGGGTATTCCCGGCGGTAGCGGCGCAGCCAGTTGGGCAGGTGGTGCAGGCCGATGTGGTGGCTGGCGATGGCGTGGAGTTCGCCTCCGATGCTGTCGGCGCTGGTGGTCAGGGCCATGCGGGCGTTGTGGATTTCATCGAGGATTTTGCGGGCATGGGGGAGGAGTCTTGTGCCGGCTTCGGTCAGGCGGATTTCCCGGTTGCTGCGGTCGATCAGTCGGGTGTCCAGTTGGGTTTCCAGGGCGGCCAGGCGTTTGCTGATGGCTGGCTGTGTCAGGTGCAGGGTTTCAGCGGCTTCTGAGAAGGAGCCCTGGTCGACGATTGTCAGGAATGCTTTCAGGGAGTTTGCGTCCATAGTTGCTGCTCCAATTGATGGGTGGATTCCAAGTTGGTGCAGGGATCAGATTCAGAAACCCCCTCCCAAAAACCGCTACAAGCACGTCCGTGTGCGCTTCTCTCCGGCCATCCATGGCCTCCGACATTTTTGGGAGGGGGTTCCTGAATCTGCTCCTCATACTTGGGTGCAGGTTTCAGGACTTCCCGACTCATGTTGGGGGAGCGAACGGGCGGGTAAGGCTTTTCAAAACCGTTGAGGGCCAAGGACGGCCCGAAACGAGCCCACAGGGATGTGCTTGTAGGCGTGTTTTGAAAAGCCTTACCCGCCCGTTCGTGACCTGCACCTTAGTATGGCTCTACTATTGTCGATTCCTGCTGGGAATGCAAAGCATAAAAAACATGAATTGAGGTTATTCGTGACGTAGGGGTATGATGTCACCATTCGAAGCAGAAACAGAAACCCCCAGAGAGTGAGAGAGAATCATGGCGGGCAAGACTTTATACGACAAATTGTGGGACGACCATTTGGTCAAGCAGCGGGACGATGGTTCTGCGTTGATTTACATTGATCGTCAATTGTTGCACGAAGTGACATCACCTCAGGCCTTTGAAGGGCTTCGTCTGGCTAACCGCAAGCCTTGGCGGATTGATGCCAACATCGCCACGCCGGATCATAACGTTCCCACCACGGATCGTGATAAAGGTATCGACGGCATTGTGGATCCGGTCTCCCGAACCCAGGTGGAGACGCTGGACAAGAACTGTGACGAGTTCGGGATTCTCGAATTCAAGATCAAGGATCAGCGCCAGGGCATCGTGCATGTGATTGGGCCGGAGCAGGGTGCGACGTTGCCGGGCATGAGCATTGTCTGCGGTGATTCTCATACTTCTACTCACGGCGCTTTTGGCTGTCTGGCTCATGGTATCGGCACGTCTGAAGTGGAGCATGTTCTGGCGACCCAGTGCCTGGTCCAGAAGAAGATGAAGAACATGCTGGTAAAGGTGAACGGCAAGCTGGGCGCGGGTGTGACCGGCAAGGATGTGGTTCTGGCAATCATCGGCAAGATTGGTACCGCCGGTGGTACCGGTTACGCCATTGAGTTTGGTGGCGAGGCCATCCGTGGTTTGAGCATGGAAGGCAGGATGACCATTTGTAATATGTCCATCGAAGCCGGTGCCCGGGTGGGTATGGTGGCAGTGGATGACACCACCATCGAGTATGTCAAAGGTCGTCCTTTTTCTCCCAAGGGTGATACCTGGGACAAGGCGGTTGAATACTGGCGCACGCTCCACAGCGACGATGATGCGGTGTTCGACAAAGTGGTTGAGCTGGACGGTTCCGCCATTCAGCCTCAGGTGAGCTGGGGCACGTCGCCGGAGATGGTGGTTGGTGTAGAGGGCGCGGTGCCGGATCCTGCGAAGGAAGAGGATCCCATCAAGCGCGAGGGGATCGTCCGCGCGTTGAAGTACATGGGCCTTCAGCCGAACCAGAAAATTACCGATATCAAGCTGGATCGCGTGTTTATCGGTTCCTGCACCAATAGCCGGATTGAGGATCTGCGGGAAGCTGCGGCGGTGGTTAAGGGCCGCAAGGTGGCTGCGAGCCTCAAGCAGGCGATGGTGGTTCCGGGTTCCGGTCTGGTCAAAGCCCAGGCGGAGAAGGAAGGTCTCGACAAGGTCTTTATCGAGGCGGGTCTGGAGTGGCGTGATCCGGGTTGTTCCATGTGTCTGGCTATGAACGCCGACAAGTTGGGGCAGGGCGAGCATTGCGCGTCTACCTCCAACCGGAACTTCGAAGGTCGTCAGGGCTTTGGTGGGCGGACTCACCTGGTGAGCCCGGCTATGGCCGCCGCGGCAGCGGTGACTGGCCACTTCGTTGATGTCCGTGAATTGATGCACTGAGCCACAGGAGAGAGACCATGCGCGCATTTACGCAACACCAGGGCATCGTAGCCCCCATGGACCGTTCCAATGTGGACACGGACATGATCATTCCCAAGCAGTTTCTGAAGTCCATCAAGCGCACGGGCTTTGGCCCGAACCTGTTTGATGAACTGCGTTACCTGGACGAGGGGAAGCCGGATCAGGATTGTGCTGGCCGTCCGCTGAATCCGGATTTTGTGCTGAACCAGGACCGTTACAAAAACGCCAGTGTACTGCTGGCCCGGGCCAACTTCGGTTGCGGTTCCAGCCGTGAGCACGCGCCTTGGGCGCTGGATGATTTCGGTTTCCGGGTGATCATTGCCCCGAGCTTTGCCGATATCTTCTACAACAACTGCTTTAAGAACGGCCTGTTACCCATTGTTTTGGATGAAGAAGTTGTCGACAAGCTGTTCAAGGAAGCCGAAGCGAGCGAAGGTTATCAGCTGACCGTTGACCTGGAAGCGAAGACCGTGACGACACCGTCTGGGGAGTCGTTCAGCTTTGACGTGGATGACTTCCGTCGTCACTGCCTGCTGAATGGTCTGGACGACATTGGTGTAACGCTGGAAGATGCCGATACCATTCGCGCCTACGAAGAGGCTCGCCGCAAGACGGCTCCCTGG
This sequence comes from Marinobacter sp. C1S70, assembly GCF_000475355.1. Classification (NCBI taxonomy): domain Bacteria; kingdom Pseudomonadati; phylum Pseudomonadota; class Gammaproteobacteria; order Pseudomonadales; family Marinobacteraceae; genus Marinobacter; species Marinobacter sp. C1S70. Next base: position 173,641 of record NZ_AXBW01000011.1, read on the forward strand.
CTGTTTAACGCTGGAAACTGATTAACAAGGATTTGGATATGTCCCGTAATGTATTGCTTCTGCCGGGTGACGGCATTGGTCCGGAAATTGTTGCCGAGGCAGAAAAGGTTCTGCACAAGGTTAACGAACAGTTTGGTCTTGGCCTGAGCTTTGACAGCGCGCTGGTTGGTGGTGCGGCCATCGATGCCAATGATACTCCGCTGCCGGACGAGACCCTGGAGAAGGCCCGCAAAGCCGATGCCATTCTGCTTGGCGCAGTAGGTGGCCCCCAGTGGGACAGCCTGCCGATGGCCAAGCGCCCGGAGAAGGGGTTGCTGGGTTTGCGCTCCAACCTGCAGCTGTTTGCCAACCTGCGCCCGGCCATTCTGTACCCGCAGCTGGCGTCTGCGTCTTCCCTGAAGCCGGAAGTGGTTTCCGGGCTGGATATCCTGATCGTGCGTGAGCTGACCGGTGGTATCTATTTCGGCCAACCCCGTGGTGTGCGTGAGCTGGAGAACGGTGAGCGCCAGGGTTACAACACCTATCAATATACCGAATCCGAGATTCGCCGGATTGGCCGGGTTGCCTTTGAAGCGGCCCAGCAACGGGGCAAGAAGCTGTGTTCCGTAGACAAAGCCAACGTGCTGGAAGTGACCGTGCTGTGGCGGGAAATCATGGAAGACCTGAAGCGGGAATATCCCGATGTGGAGCTGTCCCACATGTACGTGGACAACGCTGCCATGCAGCTGGTTCGTGCGCCGAAGCAATTCGACGTGATTGTGACTGGCAACATGTTTGGTGATATTCTTTCTGACGAAGCAGCTATGCTCACCGGCTCTATCGGCATGTTGCCGTCTGCGTCGCTGAACTCTGAAAAGCAGGGCATGTACGAGCCTTGCCACGGTTCGGCACCGGATATCGCCGGTAAGGGCATTGCCAATCCGCTGGCCACCATCATCAGTGCAGCCATGATGCTGCGTTACAGCCTGAATGAGGAAGAAGCCGCAGCAGCGATTGAAGCGGCGGTCAGCAAGGTGCTGGATCAGGGCCTGCGTACCGCAGACATCATGTCTGACGGCGGCCAGAAGGTCTCCACCCGCGAAATGGGTGAGGCGGTTCTGAACGCACTTTAAGCCAGGCTTGATCCGGCAAACCGAGACCCGACAGCGGCGCGATGCTGCCGCTGCGGGATCATCCATCCTGTCCCTGCCAGCGATAACGGTAATGGGCGGGCATAATGTGAGGTTCAAAGGTCGCACATGAAGCGAGTTGGACTTGTAGGTTGGCGTGGCATGGTAGGCTCAGTCCTCATGCAGCGCATGCGTGAAGAAAACGATTTTGCCGATATCGATCCGGTGTTTTTCACCACTTCCCAAGCAGGGAAGCCGGCCCCGGACGTAGGCAAGGAAGGTGTTCCTCCTCTGCAGGACGCCTTTGATATCGACACCCTGAAAGGCATGGATGTGATCGTGACCTGTCAGGGCGGCGATTACACCACCGAGGTTTACCAGAAGCTGCGTGATGCGGGCTGGGACGGCTACTGGATTGATGCCGCATCCACCCTGCGGATGGTGGATCATTCCGTGATCGTGCTGGACCCGGTTAACCGTAACGTGATCGACTCCGCCCTTGATAAAGGCGTGAAGGACTACGTTGGTGGTAACTGCACCGTCAGCCTGATGATGCTGGCCCTGGGTGGCCTGCTGGAGCAGGACCTGATCGAGTGGGTTTCCCCGATGACGTACCAGGCGGCTTCCGGCTCTGGTGCCCAGAACATGCGTGAACTGCTGAACCAGATGGGCGCCCTGAACGAGAGCGTGAAATCTGAACTGGCCGATCCGTCATCCGCCATCCTGGAAATCGACCGCAAGGTGACCGACACCATGCGTTCCGGCGATTTCCCCACCGAGCACTTTGGTGTGCCTTTGGCGGGCAGCCTGATTCCGTTTATCGACAAGCAACTCGATAACGGCATGAGCAAGGAAGAGTGGAAAGCGGGCGTTGAGACCAACAAGATTCTGGGTCGCAGCGATAATCCGATTCCGATTGATGGAATCTGCGTGCGCATTGGCGCCATGCGTTCTCACAGCCAGGCGCTGACCATCAAGCTCAAGAAGGACCTTTCGGTTTCTGAAATCGAAAGCATCCTGGCCAAGGGCAACGACTGGGTGAAGGTGATCCCGAACGATCGTGACGCCACCATGCAGGAACTGACCCCGACCAAGGTGACCGGTACCCTGAGTATTCCCATCGGGCGCATCCGGAAACTGGCCATGGGGCCGGAATACATTTCAGCGTTCACTGTGGGTGACCAGCTGCTCTGGGGCGCCGCTGAACCGCTGCGCCGCATGCTGCGGATTCTGCAAGAGCGTTAAGAAATGTTACGCAGGGGCAATTAATGCCAACTGTGTCCGGTTTTCAGCAAACCGGTCAGGGGCGGAGGCTGATTTCAGCGTCCGCCCCTGTTATTTTCAAGGGCGCTAAGGAGTTCCGCCCGATAGATAAAAAAACGGTGCAAGGATTGCAGCTGATTGATTGATAAAACGGGTTTTATCAACAATACTTGCCAAACCGAACGGTATAATTGCGATATAAAAACGAGAAATAACAAGGCGAAAGTCATCCAACCTCGTCCGATTCTGTTGAGATACGGCAGTAAAGAATAACGGAGACTGGAAAGGAATAAGCATGAAGGTACGCAAGCTTGCGGTTGCCCTGGCGCTGGCGGGAGGGCTCGGCTCTGGAATGGCTCAGGCGCTTGGACTTGGAGAAATTGAGCTCCAGTCCTGGCTGAATGAGCCACTGGATGCAGAAATATCACTGAATCAGAGTCGCGGTGTTGATCCCGGTGAAGTGTTCGTCAATGTGGCACCGGAGGCCGCCTATGAGCGCGTCGGCCTGGACCGCCACCAGTTTCTGAGTCAATTGAGGTTTGAAGTGGTTACCGGGACGGATGGCAATCTGGCCATCAATGTTTCTTCCCGGGCGCCGGTACGCGAGCCGTATCTGAATTTCCTCCTCGAGCTGACCTGGCCCAATGGTCGCCTGATGCGGGAATATGCCGTGCTGGTCGATCCTCCGGTCTACGCCGAGGAATCTGGTGTTGAGGAGCAAATCAGTGCTCCGGCCACGACAGCCACCCGACAGCAGCCGGCGCGCAGCCAGGAATCTGTCCGCCGTCAGGCGGCAGCCGAAGGCTCAGTGTCGCGGGGCTATCAGGCAGATACGTTTGGTCCGACAGGTGCCTCCGACACACTCTGGACTATTGCCCAGCAGGTACGTCCGGATGGTTCGGTTTCCATGCAGCAGGTTATGCTCGCGATTCAGGATCAGAATCCTAACGCGTTCATTGGTGGGAATATTAACCGCCTGAAGCGTGGTGAGGTGTTGCGGATTCCCTCTCTGGACCAGATTCGGAGCCGTAGCCGCGCTGAAGCCAACCGGGTAGTTGCACAGCAGAATCAGGAATTCCAGTCTCCGAGAACCGTTGATGCAACGGATACCGCCCAGGCCGCAGCAGGCCAGGGTGCTACTCAGGCGGCAGCGGGTGATGAGTTGCGCCTGCTGGTTGCCGATGAATCGGAATCCCGGTCTACCGAAGACGGTGGTTCTGCCGGTGGTGATGGTGATCTGCCTGGCGGTGTTGATGCCGGTTCCGCAGTTGCGATGGAAGAGCTGGAAGCCGCAAAACGCGAAAATGACGAGCTCAATACCCGTGTCCAGGATCTGCAGGACCAGGTTGAGACCCTGCAGCGGTTGCTGGAGCTGAAGAACGGCCAACTGGCGGACATGCAGGGTATGGTGTCGGAGGAAGAGTCTCCGGCCCCGACCGACACTGGCGTGACCGAGTCTGACGCTGACCCAGCGACAGCACCTGTAGAAGGTGATCTGGGTGCCAGCACCGGCGAAGAACCGGTAGCAGACGGCCAGGCTGATGAAGCCGCTGATGGTGAATCGGCCGACACAGCGATGGCGGAAGAAGAGAGCGCCATGGCCCCGGACGAAGCAGATATTGCAGGTGAAGAGCCGTTTGGTGGTGATATCGACGCGGGCGCTGCGGATGAGGTGGTGGCAGAGCAGCCTGCCGTTACCGAGCAGGAATCATCATCTGAACCTGAGCCAGCGGCCGTCCCCCAGGCTCAGCAGCCAAAACCGCAGCAGCCAGTAACGGCGCCTGAAAAGGCATTTCCGGGTAACGTTATTGACGGTATTCTGAACAATCCGATGTATCAGATTGCCCTCGGTGGTGGCCTTATCCTTCTGCTTCTGTTGTTGCTGCTCGTGGCAAGACGCAATGCCAATCGCGAGAAAGAGTTCTACGACCAGTTGAACAGTGATGAGGGCGAAGGCGGTGATTCGTTCGACCTCAGTCTCGAAGATGAGGGTGAGGCAGAGGCGGAAGCCGGTGATGCCATTGCCGAAGCAGAAACCTATGTTGCCTACGGTCGTCACGATCAGGCAGCCCAGGTGCTCGAAAACGCCATTTCACGTGAGCCCAGCCGCGCTGATTTGCGCCTGAAGCTGTTGTCTGTATATGCGGACAATCAGGATCGTGACGCGTTTGAAAAGCAGTACCGTGAAGTTGAAGCGCTGGATGATGAGGCAGCTATCCAGGAAGCTGAATCCCTCCGGGAGCGCCTTGCTGAAGCTGAAGCGATGCCCAGCATCGACGACCTTGAATCTCAACTGCGTTCGGATTCGTTCGGCAGTCAGCCTGAGCAAGAGCCGGCCACCGAGCAGGCTTCGGATGACTGGGATATCTCCGACGAGCTGAAAGCGGACGAATTTGAAGCCACTTCAGGGCCCGCTGACGAAAATGAGTTCGGTGAGCTGGAATCCGATGTCAGCAAAGAATCCGATGGCCGGGATGACATGATTGAGTACGATCTGTCCGGCATTGGTGAAGAATCGGAGTCTGAAGACGAGTCCGCCACCGAAACCGATTACGCTTCCCTGGATCTGGATTCCGGTCTGGATGAGGCAGCCGGGACTTCCGAGTCCAAAGAAGATGACTTCAGTCTGGATTTCGAGTCGGCCTTTGAAGACGACGCGCTCGCCGGTTCAGATGAGCCCTCCTTGGAAGCCGATGAAGCGGAGCCGGTTGAGGCGGATCTGTCTGGTACCGGTTCGGATCAGGAAGACGATCTTGAGCTGGGCTTCGATCTTGATGACGACCTTGAGTCGACGGAAGAAGAGCCAGTTAAGCAGGAAGACACCGAAGTATCGGATCTGGACCTGGAGTCTGATTCGCTTGACGAGTCCTTCCTGGACGAGCTTGATGCGGAGCTGGATAAGGTTGCAGGCGAGGACGATGAGCCTTCTGAACTGGAGCTTGGAGAATCCGATCTGGATGACCTGGAGCTGGATGTATCTGATGAAGATCTGGCGCTGATGGAAGAGTTCTCTGATAACGGAGAACCTGCAGGTCCTCAGGAAGACGAACCATCCCTGGAAGATGAGCTTGGGCTGGAAGATGCACTCAGCGAATCCGAGGCTGATGAGCCGGGCGTTGACCAGCAGAATCCGGAAGAGCTGGCGGAGCAGACAGAAGAGGTTGCTGAGGCCGAACCGGCTCCTGAAGAGCTGGAGGACGAAGTAGTGCCTGTGGCGTCAGACTCACTCGATGAAGGCTCCACTCGCAGTGATAGCGGGTTGGATATTGATGAGAGCGCTCTGGACGACGAGGATGACTTTGACTTCCTCGCCGGTACCGATGAAGCCGCCACCAAACTTGATCTGGCACGAGCCTACATCGAAATGGGTGACAGCGACGGTGCCAGGGATATTCTGGAGGAAGTTGCTCTTGAGGGTAACGAAGAACAGAAGGCAGAAGCACAAGAGCTTCTTAAAAATCTCTCCTGATTCGTTATAATCAACTAACCGCGGCAAGCGCCGGCCATTGAGCCGGCGTTTTGCTTTTTCAGTGGACAGCAATCGGGTCAGCACTTGTTCCTCACGCCTCAGCCTCTCACCACAGATACCGCCATTGGTAATGGACGGGTTGCCATCATCTTTGAGTACGACGGTCAGGCCTTTCATGGCTGGCAATTGCAGAAGAGTGGCGTGCGTTCGGTGGAGGCAGAACTTTCCCGGGCCGCGGCCCGCGTTGCTGACCATCCGGTCGACCTGGTGTGTGCAGGCCGCACCGACGCCGGCGTGCATGCCAGTTTTCAGGTAGCCCATTTTGACACGCCATCGGTTCGAAACCTTCGTTCCTGGGTCATGGGAATGAACACGGCATTGCCTGATGACATTTCTGTGCACTGGGCAGGGAACGGCCAGGGCGATTTTCACGCCAGGTTTTCCGCGATTTACCGACGTTACCGGTATGTGATCTACAATCATCCGGTGCGCCCGGGGATCCAGCGTGGACAGGTGTCCTGGACCTTTCGTCCGTTGGATGCCGAAAGAATGCATCGTGCAGCCCAGGCACTGGTCGGCGAGCATGACTTCTCCTCATTTCGCGCTGCCGGTTGCCAGTCCCGGACCCCGGTTCGGTTTCTGGAGCAGATTTCGGTAACCCGATGCGGAGAGTTTGTCGTAATAGATGTGCAGGCCAACGCCTTTCTTCATCATATGGTACGCAATATTGCCGGTGCCTTGATGGCGGTTGGTAATGGTCAGCAGTCTGAAGACTGGATTGGTGATATTCTGGAGTGCCGTGATCGCAAACTTGCCGGTGTGACCGCCCCTCCTTACGGGCTCTACCTGGTGGATGTCGGTTATCCTGAGTCCTTCGGGATTCCCAAGGCATTGTGTGGACCGGCGTTCGTTACTCCCTGGTTTGACCCGGCCAGCAACGCGCCGATCACACCAACTCACATACACCCGAAACAGGGGAAGGCTCCTGCATGACTGCCCGCGTGAAAATATGTGGCCTGACGCGCCCGCAGGATGTGGAAGCCGCGGTAGCCTGTGGCGCCGATGCCATAGGTCTGGTGTTTTATGTGCCCAGCCCGAGAGCGGTCGATCTCGAGCAGGCCCGAATCCTGGCCGCCAAGGTTCCTGCGTTCGTGGCGGTTACCGGACTGTTCGTGAATCCTGAGCGGGATTATGTCAAAGCAGTTCTGGATGCTGTGCCACTGGATCTCCTGCAGTTCCATGGCGATGAGAGTCCGGAGTTCTGCCAGTCTTTTGGCCGGCGCTGGATCAAGGCCGTCAGGGTGCGTGAGCCCGGACAGATCGAACAGGCGTTTGCCGACTATCATCAGGCTTCCGGTTTGTTGGTGGACGCCTGGGATCCAAACCGCTATGGCGGTACCGGCCAGTCGTTCAACTGGTCACTGATTCCTGAAAGCAGGCCCTTGCCCCTGATATTGGCCGGTGGGTTGTCATCTGATAACGTAGCCCGCGCGATTGAGCAGGTACGCCCCTGGGCTGTTGACGTCAGCGGTGGGGTGGAAGAGGGCAAGGGTAAGAAAGACGCCACCAAATTGTCTCAATTTTTCAAAGAGGTTCACCGTGTCTGTAAAACTGACTGAAGAAATGTTGAAGGCGCTTCCTGATGCGAGAGGTCACTTCGGTGCCTTTGGTGGACGGTTTGTTTCAGAAACCCTGATGGATTCTCTGATGACCCTGGAAAAGGAGTACCTTCGGTTGAAGGAGGATCCGGAATTCCAGGCGACTTTTGATAATGACCTCGCCGATTATGTTGGCCGTCCCAGCCCGCTGTATTTCGCAGAGCGCCTGACCCGGGAAGCCGGTGGCGCACAAATCTGGCTCAAGCGCGAAGACCTCAACCACACCGGTGCCCATAAGGTGAATAACACCATTGGCCAGGCCCTGCTGGCCAGTTTTCTGGGTAAAAAGCGCATTATTGCCGAAACTGGCGCCGGTCAACATGGTGTGGCCACCGCCACGGTGTGTGCCCGTCTGGGCCTTGAATGTCACGTATTCATGGGGGCAGAAGACGTCAAGCGTCAGTCCCTGAACGTCTACCGTATGAAACTGCTAGGCGCGACCGTCCACGCCGTCCAGAGCGGTACGAAAACCCTCAAGGACGCCATGAATGATGCCATGCGCGACTGGGTCGCGAATGTGGATGATACTTTCTACATCATCGGCACAGTGGCAGGGCCGCATCCCTATCCCTTACTGGTGCGTGATTTCCAGTCGGTGATTGGGCGTGAAATCCGTAAACAGGCCATGGAAAAAGTGGGTAAACTGCCGGACGCACTGGTGGCCTGCGTCGGTGGCGGTTCTAACGCCATTGGTATGTTCTATCCGTTCCTGGCGGATGAGTCCGTGGAGCTTTATGGTGTTGAAGCTGGTGGTCTGGGTATTGAAACCGGACAACATGCGGCGCCGCTTTGTGCCGGTCGCCCCGGCGTGCTGCATGGTAACCGGACCTACCTGATGGAAGATGAGAATGGCCAGATCGCCGGAACGCATTCCGTCAGTGCTGGTCTGGACTATCCCGGAGTGGGGCCCGAACATGCCTGGTTGAAAGACATTGGCCGAGCCAATTATGTGTCGGTGACTGATGACGAGGCCCTGGATGGCTTCCGTAAACTGACACGCGTGGAAGGGATTATGCCGGCGCTGGAAACCGCGCACGCCGTGGCTTATGGCGTGAAGCTGGCCGCAACCATGGACAAGGACCAAATGCTGGTGATCAACATCTCCGGTCGCGGCGACAAGGATATTCACACCATTGCCCAGCTTGATGGCATTGAGATCTGAAGGTATCAGGAGCAGGCATGAGCCGAATTGAAGGCGTATTGAAAGCATTGAAAGAACAGGGCCGCAAGGCGCTGATTCCCTATATTACCGCGGGCGATCCACATCCGGATCAGACGGTCAGCCTTATGCATACCCTGGTCTCTGCCGGTGCTGATATTATCGAGCTGGGCGTGCCGTTCTCGGACCCGATGGCTGATGGTCCGGTGATTCAGCTCGCCTGTGAAAGGGCGCTCAAGCACGGTACGTCGCTGCGTCAGGTGATGGCGATGGTCAAGGAGTTCCGCAAGACCGATCCGGATACCCCGGTGGTGCTGATGGGTTATCTGAACCCGATGGAGGCCATGGGCTATGAAGCGTTTGCAGATGCGGCAGCGGACGCAGGTGTCGATGGCGTTCTGACGGTTGACCTGCCTCCCGAAGAGGCTGATCAGGTAGCACCGCTGTTTGCCGACCGCCATCTGGATCCGATTTTCCTTTTGGCGCCGACAACCACGGATGACCGGATTAAGGCGATCAGCGAGCACTCATCCGGCTATGTGTACTATGTTTCTATCAAGGGCGTGACCGGGTCCGCAACCATTGATGTTGATGAAGTCGCGAAGAAAGTGGCCCACGTGCACGAGCTCACGGCGTTACCGGTGGGTGTGGGCTTTGGTATCCGGGATGCGGAAACTGCCGCTGCAGTAGGCAGAGTATCCGATGGTGTAATTGTTGGCAGTGTTCTGGTCGATACAATAGCCCGACATCAGACAGATCCTGACGCGTTGCGTAACGCACTGACGGATCTGCTGCACCCGATGCGCGAAGCGCTGGACGGCCTCGCTCACTGAGCGGGCATTATCCAGGCATCAAAGGACAGGACGAGAGCATGAGTAACTGGCTGGACAAAATCATGCCGAGCAAGATTCGCTCGGAATCACGGCAACGTACCGGAGTGCCGGAAGGGTTATGGAAGAAATGCCCCAAATGCGGCGCATTCCTGTACAAGCCGGAGCTCGAGAAGAACCTGGACGTTTGCCCCAAGTGTAATCACCATCTGCGGGTGTCTGCACGTCGTCGACTGGATATTTTTCTGGACAAAGACGGGCGTGAGGAGTTGGCAGCTCACCTCGAACCGTCAGATCGGCTGAAGTTCAAAGACAGCAAGCGCTACAAGGACCGACTCGCGGCGGCGCAGAAAGCGACCGGCGAAAAAGATGCGCTGATTGCCATGCGTGGCACAACCATGGGTGTCCCTTTGGTTGCCTGCGCGTTCGAGTTCAACTTCCTGGGCGGTTCGATGGGTCAGGTGGTTGGCGAGAAGTTTGTCCAGGCAGCGAATGTGGCTCTTGAGCACCGGATTCCCTTGGTCTGCTTTTCCGCCAGTGGCGGTGCCCGCATGCAGGAAGCCATACTGTCTTTAATGCAGATGGCCAAGACCGCGGCGGTGTTGGAGAAGCTCAAGCAGGAAGGCATACCGTACATTTCGGTTATGACCGATCCGGTCTTTGGTGGTGTATCGGCCAGCCTCGCTATGCTGGGTGACCTCAATATTGCTGAACCTTACGCTCTGATCGGTTTCGCGGGCCCACGGGTTATCGAGCAAACCGTGCGCGAGAAACTGCCGGAAGGTTTCCAGCGCAGCGAATTTCTGCTGGAACATGGTGCGATTGATATGATTCTGCATCGTCATCAGATGCGTGAGCGCATCGCCCATCTGTTGGCCAAGTTTACTGCCCAGGAAAAGCCCGGCACCGAAGCCCCCATCGAATTTGAAGTTACTGAAAAGCCGGACGTTGATGAACCAGAAGGGCACTGAATCCTCCTCAGCCCCCGTTGGGCCTCCGGCCCTCGGGGCGTCTGTTCAAGAATGGCTGCACTGGCTCGAAGCCATTCATCCCACAGAAATAGATCTCGGCCTGGACCGGGTGCTGGTGGTTCTGCGGCGGTTGTTCCCGCGCAAGCCTCAGGCTCGCATCATTACCGTGGCAGGGACCAATGGCAAAGGCACCACGGTTACGGCACTTGAGTCGATTTTGCTGGCAGCCGGCAGGAGCACCGGGGCTTATATGTCCCCCCATCTGTTCCGCTATAACGAGCGGGTTCGGATTGGTGGCCAGGAGATTTCCGATGCGGCCCTGGTGACCGCCTTCGAGCGGGTGGAGGCGGCTCGCCGCGGGGTGACTCTGACCTATTTTGAATTCGGAACGCTGGCCGCTTTTGTCGCATTTGCAGACGCCGGCGTTGAGAATTGGGTGCTGGAAGTCGGGTTGGGAGGTCGCCTGGATGCAGTCAACGTGCTGGACCCGGACTACGCGGTGATCACGTCAGTAGATATCGATCATATTGGTTTTCTGGGGGATAACCGGGAAGTCATTGGTTTTGAAAAAGCGGGGATCCTCAGACCGGGTATACCCGCCGTTTGTGCGGATCCAAATCCTCCATCCTCGGTCCTTCAACAGGCCGCGGCGCAGAAGGTGGCGCTGAAGCTCACCGGTCGTGATTATACGCTTGCGCCCGGTGCTCCCGGACAGGTTTTGCTCACTATTGGCGACGAGAAGATAGAGTTGCCAGCCGGCCCCTTGCCTGTCCAGAGTGTGGCGGCTGCGGCGGTGCTCTCCCGGCAACTCGTACCGGAGCTTTCACTGGAAAGCCTTCAGCATGCGATACATAGCGTGCGGGTTCCAGGCCGGTTTGAAACCATTCATCACGATCCGGATGTCATTATAGACGTTGGTCACAACCCCCATGCTGCTGCCTGGCTCGCTGACAACCTCCGTAGCCTTCGATGTGATGGTGATGGCCACGGGCGTATCCTGGCTGTGTACGGCGCGTTGGGAGACAAGGACGTGGAGGGTGTGGTCGGTGCCATGTCGTCCGTCGTTGATCAGTGGTACCTGGCGGGCCTGAATGTTGCCAGAGGGCTTGATTTCGACAGCCTGATGAAGCGTATCGCAACCGTGCCACTTCATGGAACGCCCGGCGTTTTTGGTTCTGTGTCCGAGGCTCTCGCAGCCGCCATGGGCGAGGCAATGTCCGGTGATCGGGTCGTGGTGTTCGGTTCGTTCTTCACGGTTGCTCTGGCCAGGGAAGAGCTTCTGCCGGCTTCGGAAGCGTCTTAAAGTTTGTCCATAGGCCCCTGGGAAGCTTTGAGTTCTGGCGAGTGGCCGGTTAGTATCGTGATCAAACAGGTTGTTAACGGGAGCCCTCTCAGGTGGATGGACTGAAGCAGCGGATCATTGGCGCACTGGTGCTGGTTTCACTCGCGGTTATTTTCGTGCCGATGATTTTTGACGAGCCCCATTCCCAAAGACAGTCAACCCCCATCACCATTCCCGAGGAACCTCCGTTCCCCGAAGTTGAGATGCCTGAATCTCAGTATCCGGATAACAAGACCGTCGGCGCAGAGGCACCCAGGAGTTCCGCGCCGCCTGTTAACGACGAGCCGGCGGCCGGTTTCCGGATCATCGAGGAAAACGCTGTTGCCGAGGAGGAGCCCGCCCCGGAGCCAAATTCCCAACAGGTGGAACCAGTACCGGCAGAATCCTCCGCTGAGCCGGAGCCTGCGGCGCCAGCCGAAAAACAAGATGCTGCCTCCACAGGCGCTGCAGAACCTGGCGATAAGGCCGAGTTTACCGGTTCACTTGAAGGTGCGTGGGTGGTGCAGCTTGGCAGTTTTGGTAACCAGGACAACGCCCGGCGTTTGCGGGACAAGGTTCTCGACATGGGGTACGGCGCCCACCTGCAACAGGTTGATCGCGGCGATAGCACCCTGACCCGGGTATTCAGCGGCCCGTTCGTCAACAAAGACGATGCCCAGAAAGCCAAGGCGGCCCTTGATAAAGCCTTCGGCTTGAACAGCCTGGTCACCACCGGCGACAAATAACTGGCCGTTGCCGGATTTAATCTGGCTTCGGCAGTTTGGTGTCACCCGGTTTCCTGTTAGAATCCGCCTTTCGTTTTCTCCACCGGGTTTTCCATGGAAGCGCTGATCTGGATAGACTGGGTCATCATTGCCCTCATTGCCGTCTCCACGCTTATCAGTCTGAAGCGGGGCTTCGTCCGTGAAGCGCTGTCGCTGGTTACCTGGGTTGGTGCATTTATCATCGCCCGGACGTTTCACCCCCAGATGCAATCTCTTCTGGAGTCCACGGTGGAAACACCGCTGGTGCGGTTGATTGCAGCGTTTGCCATCCTTTTCTTTGGCACCCTGATCGTTGGCGCGATCATCAACAATATGATCGGCCACCTGGTGCGTGCGACCGGCCTGTCAGCAACGGACAGGGTACTCGGCATGGGGTTTGGCCTTCTCAGAGGGGTTGTGGTTGTGATTGTCGCCATTGCCTTCACGCGCTACACGCCGCTGGCCGAGGATACCTGGTGGAGAACGTCGGTCATGATTGAACGCCTTGCGGTAATTGAGGATTGGTCCAGGCGCACGCTCGGCGACGAGTTTGCCCGCTTCCTCGGTCCGGAGCAGGGCGCTCAGACAGCCCCGGAGGCGTCCGCAGAACCTGAAGGCGTGGAACCCGCGTCTGCATCCCGTTAACATTCAGTTTTAACACTCGGAGATATATCCAGCCATGTGCGGCATTGTCGGTATCGTCAGTACTTCCAACGTCAATCAGCTTCTTTATGATGCACTGACTGTTCTTCAGCACCGTGGCCAGGATGCGGCGGGTATTGTTACCTTCCAGGACAACCGATTCTTTTTGCGTAAAGACAATGGACTGGTGCGGGATGTTTTCCATACTCGCCATATGCGCCGGTTGGTGGGTAACGTGGGCATCGGGCATGTGCGTTATCCTACGGCGGGTAGCTCCAGTTCAGCGGAGGCCCAGCCTTTCTATGTGAACAGCCCCTACGGCATTACTCTGGCGCACAACGGCAACCTGACCAATGCCGATGAGCTGAGCAGCGATCTGTTCCGAACCGATCTGCGCCACATCAACACCAACTCGGATTCTGAAGTTCTGCTGAACGTGTTCGCCCACGAACTGCAGAAACTGGGTAAGCTGAACCCCACCAAGGACGAGATCTTTTCCGCTGTGCGCGCAGTGCACAAGCGTTGCAAAGGCGCCTATGCTGTTATCGCCATGATCACCGGTTATGGCATCGTCGGTTTCCGGGACCCGAACGGTATCCGGCCCGCCTGCTACGGTGTCCGGGAAAATGAAGAGGGCCAGAAGGAATACATGATCGCGTCGGAAAGCGTCGCCCTCAATGCTGCCGGTTTCAGCATCGTTCGTGACATTGCTCCGGGCGAGGCTGTCTATATTGAAACCGATGGCACCTTGTATTCAGAACAGTGCGCCGAATCACCCAAGCTCTATCCGTGTATTTTCGAACATGTCTATTTTGCCCGTCCGGACTCGATCATGGACGGCGTTTCCTGTTACAAGGCCAGGCTCCGGATGGGCGAGGTGCTGGCAGACAAGGTCCTGCGCGAGCGGCCCGACCACGATATCGACGTAGTCATTCCCATTCCGGACACCAGTCGTACGTCCGCCATGCAAATGGCCCATCAGTTGGGCGTGAAGTATCGCGAAGGCTTTATCAAGAATCGGTACATTGGCCGTACCTTTATCATGCCCGGCCAGAAAATGCGTAAGAAATCGGTACGCCAGAAGCTCAACCCGATTGACCTGGAATTCCGTGGCAAGAACGTCATGCTGGTGGACGATTCCATCGTGCGGGGCACTACCTGTAAGGAAATTGTTCAGATGGCCCGGGATGCCGGAGCACGTAATGTCTATTTCGCGTCGGCTGCGCCCCCCGTGCGCTATCCCAACGTTTACGGCATCGACATGCCTTCTGCCAGCGAACTGATTGCCCATGACCGCACGGTGGAAGAGGTTCGGGATCTGATCGGCGCCGACTGGTTGGTGTATCAGGATCTGGATGACCTGATTTCCTGTGTCAACGATGTCAACGAAGATATTAATGGGTGGGAATGCTCCGTATTCACCGGGGATTACATTACCGGCGACGTGGATGAAGCTTACCTGACCAGGCTGGAGGATCTTCGCAAGGATGAGACGCGCTCAACCAGCCAGGTCGCCAATGCCGACAATGCCATTATTGACCTGCACAACGATGAAGACTGACACCCGCAACTGCGCCAGGAGACTGCCATGACGTTCGGCCGAGATGAGCAAGTTTGGATTCCCGAATCGGACCTTGAAGGCATGTCGGTTGATACCCTGGCCGTGCGGGCAGGGCAGATCCGTACCGGGCAGCTCGAACACAGCGATGCAATCTTCCCGACCTCCAGCTTTGTCTATGGCAGCGCGGCCCAGGCGGCTGCCCGCTTTGGCGGCGAAGAGCCCGGTAATATCTACTCCCGGTTTACCAACCCGACGGTGCAGGCATTTGAAGCCAGAATAGCGGTCATGGAGGGAGGGGAGCGTGGTGTTGCGACTGCCTCGGGTATGGCTGCCATCCTGAGTACCTGTATGTCGCTACTGAAATCGGGCGACCATGTCATCTGCTCCCGAGGTGTGTTCGGGACGACCAATGTCCTGTTTCAGAAGTACATGGCCCGATTTGGCGTAGAAACCAGCTTTGTCAGCCTGACGAACACCGATGAGTGGAAGGCTGAGATTCGTCCCGCCACCCGGATGCTGTTTCTGGAAACCCCGTCCAATCCGCTGTGTGAAGTGGCGGATCTTGCTGCCTTGTCTGCGATCGCCCGCGAAAACGATGCCTTGCTGGTGGTCGACAACTGCTTCTGCACACCTGTGCTGCAGCGGCCACTGGAGCAGGGCGCCGACATCGTTATCCATTCAGCCACCAAGTATCTCGACGGCCAGGGCCGTTGTGTCGGTGGCGTGGTGGTTGGGCCGGCCAGGTACCTGGACGAGATTTATGGTTTCATCCGTTCCGCGGGCCCGACCATGAGTCCGTTCAATGCCTGGGTGTTTCAGAAGGGCCTGGAAACCTTACCGATTCGTATGCGCGCCCACTGCGACAATGCGTTAGAGTTGGCTTTGTGGCTGGAACAGCAGGACTGTGTGGAGAAAGTTTACTATGCAGGCTTGCAGAGCCATCCGCAGCACGAGCTGGCGAAAAAACAGCAGGACGGCTTTGGTGGCGTGCTCTCCTTCCTGATAAGGGGTGGTCGGGAACAGGCGTGGAAGTTCATTGACGCGACCCGGATGATTTCCATCACCGCCAATCTGGGAGATGTGAAAACCACCATCACTCATCCGGCGACAACCACTCATGGACGCCTCTCTCCCGAGGACAAGGCGAGGGCAGGCATTACCGAGAATCTGATTCGTCTGTCCGTCGGTATCGAATCCATCAAGGATCTGAAAACCGATCTGGACAGAGGTTTCCAGGCGTTGAAAGACTAACAACCGGACGGTTTGAGCATTCATGGCGGAATCCGCGAAAGCGAAGAAAGCAGTAGCCACAGAACTGACCGACAAGCAGAAGCGATTTCGTCGCCTGATGGCCCAGGGAGCCAGAGAAGGCGCGGTTATTGCGCTGATTGTGCTGTGCATCTATCTCGCCATGGCCCTGTTTACCTTCAATCCGGCTGACCCAGGCTGGGCCAGTATTGGCCATGATATCCGTGTGCAGAATTACGCAGGCCGCACCGGTGCCTGGCTGGCGAGCCTGTTCATGGACTTCTTCGGCCATGTGTCGTGGCTTTTTCCGGTGATGGTTGCCGGTTACGCCATCATGCTGATTCGCCGTCGGCACCAACCGCTCGATATGCACTGGCCACTGTTCATGGTTCGCTTTGGTGGCTTTGTTCTTATTCTGCTGTCTGCGACCAGTCTGCTTTCTCTCTACTCCGTTTTTGGCCTGGGAGCTTCCTCTGGTGGCGTTTTGGGCACTGCGGTGTCTGAGGCCATGGTGCGGTTTTTTAATCTTCCGGCGACCACGCTACTGCTGATTGCCATTTTTCTGTTTGCCCTGACGGTGACGATCGGCTTGTCCTGGTTCCGACTGATGGACCAGGTGGGAGGCTTGACTCTGAAGTTTGCCCTGGCCGCCAAAGCTTTATTCGCCGGCGCTGGAAAGAAGGCTGAAAGAAACACCGGCCAGGGAACCCCATTAGCCAGGGCGGAAGCACCAAAGCCGGAACCGGAACCCCCGGTTGTGCGGGACAAAGTCCGGGCTCGCGAAAAGGGTAAGAATGACCAAAAGTCAGGCCGGCGGAGCTGGTGGCAGCGGATATTTGGTCGTCGTGCAAAACCCGCGGAGGATACCAGGACCTGGGAGTCCCAGCGCGAGCGGAAAGAACCGGCTATCGAAGGGCTGCCTGCATCCATAGCGGAACCAGAGCACCTGGAGAGTTTCAGCTCTCGGGATGTAAAGTCAGAGCCATCGCCTCCCCCGGCTAAAAAGGCAAAGGCCCGTTCCCTGAAGATTTCTCCGTTCAAGAAAGAAGAGCAGGGCGGTGCGCCGAAAAAGGGTGATGACCGCCAGGGCTCTCTGCTGGAAGACATAGAAAGCCCGATTCCGCCGATTTCATTGCTGGATCCTCCCGAGGAGCACAAGGAAAGAGGCTATTCGGAAGAGTCTCTGGAGCACATGTCCCGTTTGCTCGAAGAGAAGCTCAGCGATTTCGGGGTGTCGGTTGAGGTAGTCGAGGTTAATCCCGGCCCCGTGATTACCCGCTTTGAGATCAAACCGGCGCCCGGGGTCAAGGTCAGCAAGATCTCCAATCTGGCAAAAGACCTGGCCCGATCCCTGGCCGTGCTCAGTGTGCGGGTGGTCGAGGTGATTCCGGGCAAATCCGTGGTCGGCATCGAGATTCCCAATGAGGAGCGTGAAATTGTACGCCTGAGCGAAGTGCTGGGTGCCAAAGTGTTCACCGAATCTTCCTCTCCACTGACGTTGGCTCTGGGGAATGATATCGGGGGCAACCCCATGGTTGCCAATCTGGCCAAGATGCCCCACCTGCTGGTCGCCGGCACCACCGGTTCCGGTAAGTCGGTGGGGGTGAACGCCATGTTATTGAGCATGTTGCTGAAGGCCACTCCGGACGAGGTCCGGTTCATCATGGTTGACCCGAAGATGCTTGAACTGAGCATTTACGACGGGATCCCGCATCTGTTGGCGCCAGTAGTCACCGACATGAAAGAGGCCGCCAATGCCCTGCGTTGGTGTGTGGCCGAGATGGAGCGCCGCTACCGGCTGATGGCCAGCCTGGGGGTTCGCAATATTGCCGGCTACAACAAAAAGGTGAAAGATGCCCGGGCGGAGGGAGAACCGCTGCTGGATCCAATCTGGAAGCCGGATGAATACCTGGCCAATGATGAGCAGGAACGCCCTGAGCTGGATACACTGCCGTTCATTGTGGTGGTGATCGATGAATTTGCCGACATGATGATGATTGTCGGCAAGAAAGTGGAAGAACTGATTGCCCGGATTGCCCAGAAGGCAAGGGCGGCCGGCATTCACCTGGTTCTGGCAACCCAACGGCCCTCCGTTGATGTGATTACCGGCCTGATCAAGGCCAACATTCCCACCCGGATGTCGTTCCAGGTGTCCTCCAAGATCGACTCCCGTACCGTTCTCGACCAGGGCGGTGCAGAGCAGTTGCTGGGCCATGGCGACATGCTTTATCTACCACCCGGGTCAGGTTTACCGGTGCGGGTGCACGGTGCCTTTGTCGATGATGACGAAGTTCACCGCGTCGTCAGTGCCTGGAAGGCCCGGGGTGAGCCGGAGTACGTGGATGATGTACTGAATGGCGCCGAGGGCGAGCACCTTCCTGGCGTGCCCACGCTTAGCGAGGGCGGCGCCGGTGGTGGCGAAGAGGGCGACGCCCTGTTTGACGAAGCTGTCGCCTTTGTTACCGAAAACCGGCGGGTGTCGATTTCGTCGGTCCAGCGTAAATTCAAGATCGGCTACAACCGTGCCGCCAATCTGGTGGATGCCATGGAAGCTTCGGGGGTAGTCAGCCCGGCGGGCCACAACGGTGCCAGAGAAGTTCTCGCACCGCCGCCTCCCAGAGACTAGGAGTTATCAGATGATCAGAATGTTTTCAGGAATCCTGTTGATGCTGGCAGCAACGTGGTCTGGCCTGTCCCAGGCTGAGAGCGTACAGGCATCCCGGGGCGCGGCTGAGCAGTTGACCTCGATTCTGAAAGGCTACGAGACCTATCAGGCGGATTTCATACAGATTGTGGTCAACGAGAATGGCAGTCAGGTTCAGGAAACCCGTGGATCGCTCAAAGCCAAACGGCCTGGTTTGTTCTACTGGGAGACCGGTGCACCCTTGTCCCAGTTTATTGTCAGCGATGGCGACAAAGTCGAAGTCTACGATCCGGACCTGGAGCAGGTAACCGTTCATTCCCTTGATGAGCGGGTGCAGACCACGCCGGCACTGCTGTTGAGCGGGGAAGTGGAGAACCTGGATGAGAGTTACGAAGTGAGCGTTCGGGATCTTGGCGAAAGCACCCGTGAGTTCACTCTGGTACCCCGTAGCCAGGATTCTTTGTTTACCTCTCTGCGACTCAGCTTCTATGACGGAGAGCTGCAGGAAATGCGCATGCGGGATTCACTGTCCCAGATGAGCATTCTCAGCTTCGACCATATTGAACTGAATCAGGCACTCGATTCCAGTGTCTTCCGCCTCGATTATCCGGAGGGGGTTGACGTGATTCGGGATGGTGCCTGATGCAGGACAGCCTGTTTCAGACTGAGACCGGCTTTCAGCCCCTGGCCGCTCGTATGCGGCCGACCTCTCTTGAAGGCTATGTCGGCCAGGCTCATCTGGTCGGCCCTGGCAAACCCCTGCGCCGGGCCGTGGAACAGGGGCAGCTGCATTCCATGATTCTCTGGGGTCCGCCCGGAGTCGGAAAAACCACCTTTGCTCGCCTGCTGGCCAATGTCGGCGACCTTTCCTTCGAAACCATCTCTGCAGTCCTCAGTGGCGTTAAGGAAATTCGCGAGGTGGTGGAGCGCGCTCGCAACCGTAAACAGTCCCAGGGCAGGGATACGCTTTTGTTCGTGGATGAAGTGCATCGCTTCAACAAAAGCCAGCAGGATGCATTCCTTCCCCACATCGAAGATGGCACCTTTATTTTCGTGGGCGCAACCACCGAAAACCCATCCTTCGAACTGAACAGCGCCCTGCTGTCCCGTACCCGTGTTTATGTCCTGAAAAACCTGGAGGCAGCGGATATACGACGGTTGCTGGACAGTGCCCTTGAGAGCGAACAGGGCTTTGCTGGCCAGCTTCGGGTAGAGGAGTCGGTGCTGGCGACCATGGCGGAAGCGTCAGGTGGCGATGCCCGGCGAGCGCTGAACATTCTGGAAGTGGCCGCCGACCTCGCTGAGCCGGACGATGACGGGAATAATCGGGTTACCGCTCAAACTCTCGAACAGGTACTGCAGACCAGTCTCCGCCGTTTCGATAAAGGTGGGGATGTCTTCTACGACCAGATTTCGGCGCTGCACAAATCGGTGCGGGGCTCCAACCCGGACGGTTCACTTTACTGGTTGTGCCGGATGCTCGACGGAGGTTGCGACCCGCTGTATGTCGCCCGGCGCCTGGTTCGTATTGCCAGTGAAGACATCGGTAATGCCGACCCGAGGGCGCTCCAGATTACCCTGCAGGCCTGGGATGCTCAGGAACGCCTGGGCTCCCCGGAGGGCGAGCTGGCCCTGGCGCAGGCGGTCACCTATCTGGCGCTTGCTCCGAAAAGCAATGCCGTTTACAAAGCTTACAATCAATGTATGGCGGACATCCGCAGCGATCCGGACTATGAAGTTCCGGTACATCTGCGCAATGCGCCCACCAAACTGCTGAAAAGCATGGGGCACGGAGAAGAGTACCGGTACGCCCACGATGAGCCGGATGCCTATGCGGCAGGAGAAGCCTACCTGCCGGAGGCGATCTACCAGCGCCGCTATTACCAACCGGTCCAGCGGGGACTGGAAATCAAGCTGGCTGAGAAGCGCGAACGGCTGGACTCGCTGGATGCCAACAGCCCGAAAAAGCGATACTAAGCCCCATCCCTTGCCAATTTTCCTGCCTGTGCCCGGCCGGTGGTGGTCAGCGCATTCACGGCAGGTATAATGCCCGCATAACCATTCATTCGTTAACCGGAAATCAGGAACAACATGCTCGATCCGAAACGTGTCCGTACACAGACTGAAGAGATCGCCCGTCGGCTGGCTATCAAGAATTTCGAGTTTGATATTGCCACCTTCGAGCAGCTTGAGGAACGCCGCCGGGCCATTCAGGTTCGTACGGAAAACTTGCAGAGCGAGCAGAACAAACGGTCGAAATCCATCGGCAAAGCCAAGGCGGCCGGTGAGGATATCAAACCGTTGCTGGAAGAAGTCGAAAGCCTGAAGCAGCAACGTGGTGACGCCGAGGACGAACTGCGTTCCGTGCAGGAATCCCTGAATGCCTTCTTTGCCGGTATTCCCAACCTTCCCGACGACGACGTGCCACCGGGCGCCAGTGAAGACGACAACGTCGAGACGCGTGTCTGGGGTACGCCCCGTGAATTCGATTTTGAGCCTAAGGATCACGTGGCCCTGGGTGAGCAGCTGAAAGGCCTGGACTTTGAGAAGGCCACTCAGCTGGCCCATTCCCGTTTTGCTGTTATGCGCGGACAGCTGGCGCGCCTGCACCGTGCACTGGCTCAGTTCATGCTCGATCAGCATACTCTGCAGCATGGTTACACCGAGGCCTATGTGCCTTATCTGGTGAATGCCAACACTCTGTTTGGTACGGGCCAGCTGCCGAAATTTGAAGAAGATCTTTTCCGCACAGCCGGCGACAATCCTCTGTACCTGATTCCTACCGCGGAAGTGCCGGCCACGAACCTGGTTGCGGATACCATTCTGGATGATGCTGAACTGCCGTTGCGCCTGGTTTGCCATACGCCGTGTTTCCGGAGTGAGGCAGGGTCTTATGGCCGGGATGTGCGGGGCATGATTCGTCAGCATCAGTTCGACAAAGTGGAGCTGGTGCACATCGTTCGGCCGGATGAATCCACGCAGGCGCTGGAGGAACTGACCGGACACGCCGAGAAGATCCTGCAACTGCTCGAACTGCCTTACCGCGTCGTCACCCTCTGTGGCGGAGACATGGGCTTTTCCGCCGCGAAAACCTACGACCTGGAAGTCTGGCTGCCGGGGCAGGGTAAATACCGTGAGATTTCTTCCTGTTCCAACACCCGTGATTTTCAGGCACGGCGTATGCAAGCCCGCTGGCGTAATCCGGACACTGGAAAGCCCGAACCGGTCCATACCCTCAATGGTTCCGGGCTGGCCGTAGGTCGCGCCATGATTGCGGTGATGGAGAACTATCAGCAGGCGGATGGTAGTATTCTGGTGCCCGAGGTACTCAAACCCTATATGGGAGGCGTCGAGCGTATTCAATGAATGATCAATCCAGGGATGCACCAGTTAAGGGCGTACCCGTCGGCTCTGCACCGGCGAGGTACCGGACCAACCCGGTTACGGATAACCCAAACAACTCGGCCGGGGAAGTGGCCCTGGTCGGTGCCGGCCCTGGTGATCCGGAACTGCTCACCCTGAAAGCCTGGCGTTTGATCCAGTCGGCGGAGGTGGTGTTGTACGACCGCCTGGTTTCCCCGGAAATCATGGCTCTTATTCCTGAAGGCGCCCAGAAGATCCACGTTGGCAAACAGCGTTCGAACCACACGCTGCCGCAGGATCAGATCAATCAACAGTTGGTGGATCTGGCCCGGGAAGGCTATCGGGTGGTACGTCTTAAAGGCGGCGATCCGTTCATCTTTGGCCGTGGCGGCGAGGAGATTGAAACCCTGGCCTCGGCCGGCGTCCGTTTCCAGGTTGTACCGGGAATCACTGCCGCCTCAGGTTGTGCTGCTTATGCCGGTATTCCGCTGACCCATCGGGATCACGCCCAGTCAGTGCGGTTTATTACGGGGCACCTGAAGAATGACACCTGTGATCTGCCGTGGAAGGATTTTGTTCAGAATAACCAGACGCTGGTGTTTTACATGGGCCTGGTCGGTTTACCGATCATCAGTCGGGAGCTGATGGCACACGGCATGCCGGCGGATATGCCTGTGGCACTGGTATCCCGCGGCACCACGCCGGAACAGGAAGTGATTACCGGCACTCTGGAAACGATTGTGGATCGGGTTCAGGAGAAGGGGGCTCAGGCGCCGACGTTGGTGATTATCGGCAATGTGGTTTCTCTTCGAAACCGTCTGGACTGGCTTGGAGCAGAAGCCGGGCGCTGAGGCCCGGCTTCAGACTTCAGGCAGAGGCGGTCCGCTTGGGCAGAACGTCTTTCAGCTTCTCACGCATGTCGCGAATGGCTTTTTCGGTGGTTTCCCAGTCGATACAGGCGTCGGTAATGGATACGCCGTATTTCAGGTCAGCCAGGTTTTCCGGAATAGACTGACTACCCCAGTTAATGTGGCTTTCCACCATCAGGCTCTGGATAGACTGATTGCCTTCCAGAATCTGGTGAGTCACATCCTGCATTACCAAAGGCTGAATAGCCGGATCCTTGCTGGAGTTGGCGTGACTGCAATCCACCATGATGGATTTGCGCAGCTTGGCCTTATCCAGTGCCTTTTCACACAAGGCTACGCTGACGGAGTCGTAGTTTGGCTTGCCGCCACCACCACGAAGCACGACGTGGCCGTAGTTGTTGCCCTTGGTGCGAATAATGGCAACTTTGCCCTGCTGGTCGATGCCCAGGAAGCTATGGGGATGAGAGACTGACTTCATGGCGTTTACCGCAACGTCGAGGCTGCCATCGGTGCCGTTCTTGAAGCCGATGGCCATGGACAGGCCGCTGCTCATTTCCCGGTGGGTCTGGGACTCGGTGGTACGGGCACCGATAGCAGACCAGGCTATGGTGTCCTGAAGGTATTGGGGAGATATTGGGTCCAGGGCTTCAGTGGCGGCCGGAAGGCCCATCTCATTGATGTCCAGCAGCAGGCGGCGACCAATGTGCAGTCCCTGCTCGATATCAAAGGTATCATTCAGGTGCGGATCGTTGATCAGGCCTTTCCAGCCTACGGTGGTGCGTGGCTTCTCGAAGTACACGCGCATGACGATCAACAGTGTATCGCTGACTTCATCGGCGAGCTTTTTCAGTCGGGCGGCATAATCGCGGGCAGCTTCTACATCGTGAATCGAGCAGGGGCCCACGACAATGAACAAACGATGATCTTTGCCATCCATAATGTCGTAGATGGCTTGCCGACCATTGGCAACGGTTTCGGCTGCCTTGTCTGACAGTGGCATCTCTTGCTTCAGTGCTTCAGGAGTGATCAGTGTTTCCTGGCTGGCCACGTTCAGGTTTTCCAGTTTCTTACCCGACATCTTGTTGTGCTTCCCCGAATCTTGTCGTTACCTCATCCGGTATATTCATTCTTTTGTCCGGATGATTGAATAATAAGTGCGAGTGGGATACTAGGTTGCAGTAAACCCCGGCGAGTTGGTTATACTGCGTTATTTGCAGGCCCTTTTCAACGCTTCTCAACGCTTCAGGACAACAGGTAACGGATGTCGCCCTCATCAACGAAACCACAGGCTGTCGCTCCCTCCCGAAAGGTGGTTTCAGAAAGGATTACCCAGGTTCTGTCCGGGATCCGGGTGCCCGATCTGCCATACCCCGCCAGTAAGTCTTCTCTGGAGCAGGAACCGGACTGGCGTCCCTTATTGATGTCCTGCTGGACGGAACAGCGGGATGAGCGGGTAACCAAAGTGCTACGTTCGGTTCAGATTGAGTGGACCGTCCGACAGGTGAATGCGGCCTACCTCTCCGACCGGATCATGGATGTCTTCCTGAAAACCTCAGGCCTGCATGCCGCCCTGGTGGGGCGCATAGCGCGCTTGCGGTTCTGGCTGGCATGGCAACTGGATCTGTGTGGTGCGGAGGTGTTCAGCGGGGTGCTTCTGGACTGGCTCGATAACCTTCAGGAATGGCGTGGCTGGAGTGATACCGGTGGTCGATCATCCCGCGTATTGCTGGATCAGCTCGATAGCCTGGTTATTACTGTATCCGGCAGCTTTGAGGCTGGCAGCCGCGATCCGCTGGAGCACTACTGCAGCCAATGGCTTGCTGATACCCGAAAGCGGGATGATCAGGTGGCGCGGCTACGGGAACGTTTGTTGGAAACCGAGCAGGGGGCTTCACGCCAGCGTTTGTCAGATCAGGTGGCCAGGGCTCTGATCGGCCGCGCCTTGACGGGCCGTCAGCTACCGCCGGCCATTACCCGCTTTATCCTGACCGACTGGTACAAGGTGTTGAAACAGAGTGTCTGGGCCGAAGGCGCGGACAGTGAAGTGCATCGGCACGCCAACAAATTACTGGAGTGGCTGGTCTGGGTGGGCGACCCCCAGCTTTCTGATCGGGATCGTAACCGGTTGTACCACGTTGGGGAACAACTCGGCGACCGTGTGCGCGAAGTCTGGACTCGCGCTCTGGGTGAGGATGCTCCTGAACAGGCATTACACGAGATCCAGGCGGTAATTGTGGCTCGAATTCGAGGAGAGACACCAGAACTGGAGCCCGCGCTCGCCACCGGTTCAGATTTTGCCTGGGACAGCACCTGGCTGGCAAATGAGCCGGTCTCGGCCGACCACGCCAAACCTCTGGTCGGTCAGTGGTTTGTAGAGGGTGAAGGGGCAAGGGAACAGCGACGTTTTTTCTTTGCTTTGTTGTCTGATAGCGGGGAAGTGCTCTGGACCAATGGTGCCGGCGTTAAACTCGGACTGCAGCCGTGGGCCGAGTTCCAGGCCGAGCTTGGCCGCGGTGCGCTCAGGCCGCTTCCAGAACCAACGGCCTTCGGTCAGGTACTTGTAGAAACCCTCGAAGTGCTATCGAAAGTCTGCGCCAGGCAGCTGGAACAACGGGAAAAGGCGGCCAAGGAAGCCCGTGCCCGGGCCGAAGCGCTTCGGAAGGAACGGGAAGCGGCCGAGCAGCGCCGTCGGGAAGAAGAGCTCGCACGTCAGCAGGAACTTGAACGGGAGCGTGAAGAGGTTGAGCGCCAACGGGTGGCGGATGAGAAGGCGGAGCAGGAGCGTTTGCGAAAAGAGGCCGCGCTGGTGGCCACCAAACAGGTTGAAGGTATCGCTCTCGGTGGCTGGATTGTGCTTACCCAGGAAACCCGGGATGACGACCCTGTCCGGCTCAAGCTTGCCGTCAAGATTTCTGCCTCGCGGAAATATGTGTTTGTGGATCGCCTGGGGCTCAATCGCCGGGAATTTCTCCAGGACGAACTGGTTAACGGGATCGTGGAAGGGCGAATTCGTGTGCTTGGCAGTTCGGCCGAGTTTGATGACACCCTGAGCCGTGTTGTCGGGCGTATCCGTGTTGGTCGGAACTGAGGTGAACGATGATCGATGATGATTATGGGTTCGGAATAGAGGACGAGTTGCCGTCAGGGAAAGACCTTCGGGAGGAATATCGGTTAACGGCCCGGGCTCGGGCCTGGATACTGCCGGAATCTCCGGAACCAGAGGTCGAGCCGACTACACCGGATGGCGTGTCCGGCAGACTGGAATGCCAGGTGCGTGACATATCAGCGCGTGGAATCAGTCTTTTGTGCGAGGAGTCGCTCAGTATCGGGTCGATTTTGATTGCGGAAGTAAGTCTGGGCGAACACGCACAGCACTTCCGGCTGAGTGTTGAGGTGATGTGGTGCCGCGAGGCTGAGTGGGGCTACCTGATTGGTGTCCGGGTACTTGAGTCCGATGAAACCGACTACCTGGACTGGATCGAGGCGGTTGCCAGGGCGCTATCGGAAAGCTGAACGAAAAGAGCCGGCATCGCGCCGGCTCTTTTGCTATGGCGGAAGTCAGGAACCGATCAGGCGTCCATCTCCGCCATGCCGGTGATGTTGAAACCACCGTCCACGTACAGGATTTCACCGGTGATGCCTGAGGCCAGGTCGGATGACATGAAGGCGGCGGCGTTGCCGACTTCTTCTGTGGTCACGTTACGACGCAGGGGGGCCTGCTTGGCGTTCTCGGCCAGCATGCGGCGGAAGCTCTTGATGCCTGAAGCGGCCAGGGTCTTGATCGGGCCCGCTGAGATACCGTTCACCCGGACGCCTTCCTTGCCCAGGCTGGCGGCCATATAGCGTACGTTGGCTTCGAGAGATGCCTTGGCCAGACCCATCACGTTGTAGTTCTGCAGCACCCGCTCGGCGCCCAGGTAGCTCAGGGTCAGCAGACTGCTGCCTTCGTGCATCATCTTACGCGCGCCCTTGGCGAGGGCCACGAAGCTGTATGAGCTGATATCGTGGGCAATCCGGAATCCGTCACGGGTGGTGACGTCCACGTAGTTTCCATCCAGCTCATGGGCTGGGGCATAACCAACCGCATGGATGATGATGTCGATGTTGTCCCAGTGTTTGCCCAGTTGCTCGAATACCTGGTCAATCTGCTCGTCGCTGGCGACGTCACAGGGGAAAGTCAGTTTGCTGCCCCATTGTTCCGCGAACTTCTCAACGCGGGACTGCAGTTTCTCGTTCTGATAGGTGAAGGCCATTTCGGCGCCTTCACGAGCGAAGGCCTCGGCAATGCCGTAGGCAATGGAATGTTTGCTGGCGACGCCAACAATCAGTGCTTTTTTGCCACTGAGGATTCCCATGGGTTTCTGCTCCCTGTGTTCCGTGGTTTCGGCGCATTATCCCCGACCTGTCAGGGTCGGGTAACGCTCAATTGGTCGTAGACTGATAGAAAAATGCGGCATTCAGCAGTTCCCGGGTATACGGCTGTTGCGGTTCCCGGAAAATGGTCTCTGCATCGCCGTATTCCACAATCCGGCCTTGCCTGAGTACCAGCAGTTTATGGCTGAGTGCGCGAACAACGGCCAGATCATGACTTATAAAGATGTAGCTTAGCCTATATCGGGCCTGAATTTCCCGTAAAAGCTCGATCACCTGTTTCTGCACCGTTCTATCCAGGGCCGAGGTGGGCTCGTCCAGAATCATCAGGTCTGGCTGCAGAACCAGCGCACGGGCGATGGCAATACGCTGGCGCTGGCCGCCGGAGAATTCGTGTGGATAGCGATGCCGTGCGTCGGGATCCAGGCCTACATCCTGAAGTGCCCGGATAACCTTGGCTTCGTGCTGCCGGGAACTGCCGGGCTCGTGGATTTCCAGGCCTTCACGGATGATTTCTTCAACGGACATCCGCGGGCTGAGGCTACCAAAGGGATCCTGGAACACAATCTGAACGCGCCGTCGCCATGGTCGGAACGCTTTCTGGGAGAGGGACGACAGCTCGGTACCGCAGAGGCTGAACTGGCCGGTGCTCGGGGTGAGTTTCAGCAAGGCGTGGCCCAGTGTGGTTTTACCACTGCCACTCTCGCCGACAACGCCGAGGGTTTCACCGGCCCGCAGCCGGAAGCTGGCATCCTGTACCGCGTGGAAGCTTTCCTTTACCTTGCCCAGCAGGGTCTTGCGAATGGGGAAATGCACATTCACGTTGTCTACGGTCATCAGGGTTTCGGTGCCGTTGGCGGCAGGCAGAGGGTGCTCCGGTGGTTCAGCGTCAATGAGTTTACGGGTGTAGGTATGAGAGGGCGACCTGAACAGCGCTTCTGTCGCGCCTTGTTCGACCATTTTTCCTCGTTCCATCACCACCACGTAATCGGCATACCGGCGGACGATGCTCAGATCGTGGGTAATTAATAGCACTGCCATGCCCAGCTTCTGCTGCAATGATTTCAGCAACTCCAGCACCTGTTTCTGAACCGTCACATCCAGTGCCGTGGTGGGCTCATCCGCAATCAGCAGATCAGGTTCATTGGCCAGAGCCATGGCAATCATTACCCGCTGTTTTTGCCCACCCGATAATTGGTGTGGGTAGCTCGTCAGGCGGGTCTCCGGGGCCGGAATCCCGACCAGTTCCAGTAATTCCAGGCAGCGTTTCCGGGCCTGGGGGCCGCGCATGCCTTTGTGGAGTTCCAGGGTCTCGCCAATCTGCTTTTCGACGGTATGCAACGGATTGAGCGAGGTCATGGGCTCCTGGAAGATCATGCTGATGTGCCGGCCACGAATCTGGCGCAGGCGCTTTTCCTTCGCCTGCAGCAAGTCTTCGCCCTTGTAGAGGATCTGTCCGGCGGGATAAGCCGCATGACGTTCATCCAGCAGCCGAAGTATCGACAGGGCAGATACCGACTTGCCGGAGCCGCTTTCGCCAACCAGTGCGAGAGTCTGGCCTTTGTCGATGCTTAATGACAGCCCGTCAACCACCCGTGGGCCGTTGTCGAAGGTGATGGACAGGTCCGAGATGGAAAGCAGGTTACTCATATCAGTTCTTTCTCGGGTCAAAGGCATCGCGCACCGCTTCACCCACAAACACCAGCAGCGTGAGCATGACGGCCAGTGACACGAACGCGGAAATGCCCAGCCAGGGTGCATGGAGGTTGGCTTTGCCCTGGGCAATCAGCTCGCCCAGCGACGGTGAACCCGAGGGCAGGCCGAACCCCAGGAAATCCAGAGACGTGAGCCCGGTTATGGCGCCGGTGAGAATAAATGGCATGAACGTGAGGGTTGCCACCATGGCGTTGGGCAAAATGTGCCGGAACATGATTCTGCGATTGTCCAGGCCGAGTGCTCTGGCGGCTTTCACATACTCGAAGTTACGGGCGCGGAGAAACTCAGCCCGCACGACATCCACCAACCCCATCCAGCTGAACAGTAGCATGATGCCCAGCAACCACCAGAAATTGGGCTGAACAATCGAAGACAGAATGATGAGCAGGTACAACATGGGCAAACCGGACCAGATCTCGATAAAGCGCTGGCCAAACAGATCGATCTTGCCACCGTAGTAGCCCTGCAGTGCGCCAACGGCAACGCCAACGATGGAGCTGGCGATGGTGAGCGTCAGGCCGAACAACACCGAAATGCGAAAACCATAGATCACCCGGGCGGCCACATCCCGACCCTGATCGTCGGTTCCCAGCCAGTTCTCGGCACTGGGCGGCGCAGGTGAGGGAACAGTCAGGTCGTAGTTGATGGTGTTATAGCTGAAGCGAATCGGAGGCCAGAGCATCCAGCCATTGCTTTCGATTTCGCCCGCTATGAAGTCATCGCGATAATCGGCTTCCGTGGGCAGAAACCCACCAAAAGTTTCTTCGGGCACCTGCTGAATGACGGGAAAGTACCAGTCGCCGTGGTAGGAAACTACAAGAGGTTTATCGTTGGCGATCAGTTCGGCACATAGCGAAAGGCCAAACAGCACCAGAAAAATCCAGAGACTCCAGAAACCGCGCCGGTTAGCGGTAAAGTTATTGAGTCGTCTGCGCTGAATCGGAGAGAGGGTTGCCATGATTACGCACCCTCCCGGCTTTCAAAATCGATGCGCGGATCAACAGCGACATACGTGAGGTCGCTGATCAGCTTCATCACCAGCCCCATCAGCGTCAGGATGTAGAGAGTGCCGAAAATGACCGGATAATCCCGGTTGAGGGCAGCCTCAAAACCAAGCAGGCCGAGGCCGTCCAGTGAGAAGATTACCTCAATCAACAACGACCCGGTAAAGAACAGCGCCACCAGAACGCCGGGCATACTGGCAATGACAATCAGCATGGCATTACGGAACACATGGCCGTAAAGCACCTGCTTTTCTTCCAGGCCCTTGGCCCTGGCGGTGACCACATACTGCTTGCTGATTTCGTCCAGAAACGAGTTCTTGGTCAGCAGCGTGAGGGTAGCGAACCCGCCGATCACGTTTGCGGTCACTGGCAGGGCGAGATGCCAGAAATAATCAGCAACCTTCTGGTACCAGGTCATCTCGTCAAAACCCGGCGAGGTCAGGCCCCGGAGCGGGAACAGATCGAAATAGCTACCGCCGGCAAACAGGACGATCAGCAGGATGGCAAACAGGAATCCGGGAATGGCGTAGCCGACCACGATCGCGGAACTGGTCCAGACATCGAATCGGGAGCCATCCGTGACCGCCTTACGGATGCCCAGTGGAATGGAGACGAGGTAGATAATCAGCGTGGACCAGAGGCCGAGGGAAATGGAGACCGGCATCTTGTCCAGAATCAGTTCGACGACGCTTCTGTCCCGGAAAAAGGAATCGCCGAAATCGAAGGTGGCGTAATCGCCCAGCATTTTGAAAAAGCGTTCGTGCGCAGGCTTGTCGAAGCCGTACATGGCCTCAAGTTCTTCAAGAAGTTCGGGCGGCAGGCCCCGGGAGGCCCGGCTGTC
The DNA here is from genome assembly GCF_000475355.1 of Marinobacter sp. C1S70. Classification (NCBI taxonomy): domain Bacteria; kingdom Pseudomonadati; phylum Pseudomonadota; class Gammaproteobacteria; order Pseudomonadales; family Marinobacteraceae; genus Marinobacter; species Marinobacter sp. C1S70. Next base: position 204,444 of record NZ_AXBW01000011.1, read on the forward strand.
TCCGGAACTGCTCGCCACTTCACTGCCGACATCGCCACCACCGGCGCGCGCCAGAGCGCTGCTGCCGTGGCCTTCCATCTCCGCGAGAATCTGTTCAATGGGGCCACCGGGAGCGGCCTGAACAATGACAAAATTCAACAGCATGATCCCCACCAGGGTGGGGATGATCAGGGCGAGGCGGCGGAGTATGTAAATGCCCATTCAGGGAGCAGTCCTTACTACAGCGTCGTGATAGCGAACGGTATCAGCGTTCAGTCCACCAGTTGTTAAGGTCGATGCCGTTCTTGGGCGTGTTGGCCGGGCGTTTCAGGTGGTTCCAGTAGGCCACCCGATCCTTGCGCAAATGCCAGTGCGGGATCACGTAATGGCCATTCAGCAGTACACGATCCAGCGCGTGCACCCGGTGTACAAGCTCTTCCCGGTCCGGCGCCTGAATGACCATGTTGATCAGCTCATCGATGACGGGATCGCTAACGCCCATGAAATTGCGGGAGCCGGGTACATCGGCATTACTCGAGTGCCAGTAGTCCCGTTGTTCGTTACCCGGAGAATCAGATTGAGGCAGCACCTGGGTGATCATGTCGAAATCAAAACTCCGAACCCGCTGAACATACTGGTTGCTGTCGACCAGGCGCACCGACACGTCGATACCTAACTTTCCAAGATTCTGTTTGAAGGGCAGAACCACTCGTTCAAAGCTTTTCTGGAACAGAAGGATCTCGAATGCCAGTGGTTTGCCGGTCTCCTGATGGACCATTTTGCCATTCTTGATCTGATACCCGGCTTCCGTCAGGAGTTTCAGTGCGGTACGCAGATTGTCCCGCAGGCTGACGCCGTTTCCGGTATCCGGTGGGACATAGGCCTCTGTGAAAACGTCGGGGCTTAGTTGATCCCGATAGGCTTCAAGAATTTCAAGCTCTCGCCCTTCAGGCAAGCCCGACGAGGCAAGATCGCTGTTCTCAAAATAACTGCTGGTGCGAGTGTACTGGCCAAAGAACAGGTTCTGGTTGGCCCACTGGAAATCAAAACCGTAGGCCAGCGCCTCCCGAACCAGAGGATCCCGAAACACCGGTTTGCGGGTATTGAAGATAAAACCCTGCATGCCTGTGGGGCGGTGGTGCTCAATGGCTTCTTTCTCAATATCGCCGCTCTCGAATTGGCGGCCGGTATAGACGGTTGCCCAGTTCTTGGCTGAGGTTTCCTGGCGGAAATCGAAGTTGCCCGCCTTGAATGCCTCGAGGGCGACGGTGTCGTCGTTGTAGTATTCGTAGGAAATGGTGTCGAAGTTGAAACGGCCCTTGCGTACACCCAGATCTTTGGCCCAGTAGTCGTCGACTCTCTGGTAGGTAATGGAGCGGCCTGCGTCAAAAGAGGCAATCCGGTAAGGGCCACTGCCCACCGGGATGGTCAGGCCGCTGCTTTCAAACTCCCGATCCTGCCAGAAATGTTCTGGCAGGACGGGCATCTGACCAAGAATCAGGGGTAGTTCCCGATTGTTGGTTTGCGCAAAGTCAAAGCGGATCCGGTGACTGTTTTCAATGGTGACCTTGTCTACATCCGCGTAGTAGTTGCGGTAAAACGGGTGGCCTTCGGTGGTCAGAATCCGGTAGGAAAACTCCACGTCTTCAGCGGTGATTGGTTCATCGTCCTGGAAGCGGGCCTCTTTATTCAGATTGAAGATGACAAAGCTGCGGTCTTCCGGCACTTCAACGGACTCGGCAATCAGCCCATATTCGGAAAACGGCTCGTCGGCAGAGGACTCCAGAAGGGTATCGTACACGTAGGCGTTAATACCCGCCGCAGAGATGCCCCGGATGACAAAGGGGTTAAAACTATCGAAGCCGTTGGCAACCACAGATAACTTCAGTTCGCCGCCTTTCGGGGCCTCCGGGTTGACGTAGTCGAAGTGACTGAAATCCGCAGGGTACTTCAGTTCACCGTGCATGGCGATGCCATGCACAGGAGTGGGGTTTTCGGTGACGCCTTCATCGGCTAAGGCGAAACAGGCAGACGCTGCCAGAGCCAGCGTCGCGGTAATTCTGGTCAGCAAGGGTGCTTCTGGTTTTTTTGTCATGGTTCTCGCACGTTACGGACTGTTTCTTATGTCCACGTAGAGTACCAGACTTTGGCCGGGTTGGAGATAACGGTCCGTATTAAGATCGTTCCATGATGCGATGTCACGCACATTCACCGAAAACCGGCTGGCGATGGCGGACAGGGAGTCGCCGCTGCGAACCCGGTATCCCACCTTGCGCACCATGGCCTTGCCACGGGTATTCGAAGCTACCATGGTCGGCTTCGAAGTTTTCGACCAGATCACCAGTTCTTTGCCTGGAATCAGGGGGTCTCCCGGTGCCATGCCATTCCAGGCAGCCACTTCCCGAACCGAAACCCGGTGCTCCCTGGCAATATCCCAGAAAGTATCGCCCCGGCGCACGGTGTACCGTACCTTGTTGCCGCTGCGCTTGCGATCCTGTGTTCGCTCCAGTCGCTGGGCCTGGCTTAGCGCATAGGCGTCGGAGCCCTTGGTGGAAGACGGAATCAGCAGTTGCTGGCCAATCCGGATCAGGTCACTGTTGAGCTTGTTGACCTGTTGAATGACCGATGGGGTAGTGGAGAACTTGCGGGCAATGGTGTTCAGGCTGTCACCCTTGCGGACTTTATAGTTCTGCCAGGATACACGCTGTTCGCTTGGGAACTCTGCCAGTGCGGTTTGGAATGCCTCGGCCTGTTGCTTGGGTACCAGCAAGCGATGGGGGCCATCCGGATTGGTTGCCCAGCGATTGTAGGACGGGTTCAGCAGATAGATTTCATCAATATCCACGCCGGCTAATTCTGCGGCCTGGGCCAGGTCCAGCTGGGAGCCGGTATCCACCACCTCGAAATAAGGCTCGTCTTTTAATGGTGGCAGGTCGATACCGTAGGCTTTCGGATCGTCGAAAATTTTTGCCAGTGCAATCAGTTTGGGCACATAGTGGCGGGTCTCCGTCGGTAATGTCAGAGACCAGTAATCTGTGGATTTTCCGGCGTTGCGGTTACGACGCATGGCGCTGGATACGGTCCCGCCCCCGGAATTATAAGCGGCCAGGGCCAGGGTGTAATCGCCATCGAACCGGTTGGCCAGGCGCTCCAGGTAAGTCAGGGCAGCATCGGTAGCCGCAATCACGTCCCGTCGGTCATCATGCCACCAGCTTTGGGTTAGCCCGAAGTATTTGCCGGTAGACGGGATGAACTGCCAAAGCCCGGCAGCGCGACCGTGGGAATAGGCAAAAGGATCAAAGGCGCTTTCTACCACTGGCAACAGAGCAAGTTCGCTGGGCAGGCCCCGTTTTTCAGTTTCATTGATAATGTAATGCAGGTACCGGGAGCCTCTTTCCACCACGCGATCGATGTAACGGGGGTGGCGCACGTACCAGTCCAGTTGGGCCTGTACCCTGGCGTTGTCGACGGAGTGGTCCATGGCGAAACCGGCGCGAAGTCGTGACCACAGATCGTCTGTTCTGGTGGATGCGTCGGTTTGCCGGGCGGGATTGTCCAGTTTTTCCCGAGCTTGCTGGGCCTTGGCCTGGAGTTCCGGGGAGATGGCGTCATCTAATGGTGCCCCGCTGGCGCTATCTTCACCAATGCCCGCGGCGACGTCAGCCTTGAGGTCCTCATCGCCCTTGGCAACAACCACTTGCTGTGAGTCCAGGGGGTCTCTTTGCTGATTCTCTTCCTCGGTTCCGAACCAGGCCGAAGGTGTATGCCAGTTTTCGGCGATCTGGCTGGTACTGCAGCCGCTGAAAAGGGTCGAGGCGAGAAGGATGAAGGGCAGTCGTTTTACCGGCATAAACACAGGGTTCCGGGTGAAGCCGGCGGGTATCTGTAAAAATAGCCGGCATATTTAACGGGTTACGTTCGATAATTGCTCGAAATTCTATGGGAGCGTTTTCCGGGCGGTCAAGCTGAGCCATGTTACGGCTGTGAGATAAATTGTTAAGCAGTGACCGCCCGCACGCTCAGAAGTTATCCTTGCCGTGCCGCACGGCCGCAAAAACCGCACAATCCGAGCCGGTGGCAAGGCGGTGCGTGGTGCTGTAATTCTCGGCGGCCTCTATGACCATGGCATCATCCCACCGAAGGAATGGATTCAGCTGTTTCTCCTGGCCAATCGTGGTCGGCACGGTGGGCTTACCCCGTTCCCGAAGGTCTTTGCAGGCGTTCTCAAACTCGGCCAGCGCCTTATCTTCGGGTAGCCAGTGACGGGCGAAGCGAAGGTTCGCCAAGGTGTATTCATGAGCACAGTATACTGCAGTGTCATCCGGAAGGTTCCGCAGGGTCTGGAGCGAGGTGTGCATCTGCTCCGGTGTGCCTTCGAACAGTCGCCCGCAGCCGCAGACAAACAGGGTGTCGCCGCAGAACAGAACGGGTTTGTCATTTACCTGGGTGTGGCTGTAATAGGCAATATGATCCAGTGTATGGCCGGGAACTGCCAGGACATCGAACGTGATGCCTTCCCAGACGACTTCATCGCCGGCATGGACCGTGTTTGTGGCACCCTTGAAGGGCGAACCCGTCGGGCCAACAATACGGAGGTCCGGATACTGTTGCTGAAGCTCTTTCACGCCGCCGGTGTGATCCGGGTGGTGATGGGTGATCAGGATGGTGTCTGCTGAGAAACCGCTGTCACTGAGATAGTCCAGTACCGGCTTTGCCTGGCCGGGATCGACTATCAGGGTCTTGCCGGACTCAAGGTTGGTAAGGCACCAGATATAGTTGTCTGAGAATGCCGGAACCGGATGAATGCGCAAGGTGACCACCCCATGTGTTCAATGAATGTGCCTGTTATGATAATGCAACAACGAGTACAGCCCAAGGAGGCGCGGGTTGCGCGAGCAATCAAGCCTTTAGTAGATCGGGTAGGGGAGCCAGCGTGACAACCAGCGGCGTGATTGACTATTCAGCACGACATGAGAGTTTTGAACGTTGGGTGCAGACCCCCCTTGGCCGCTCCCTGCTGGCCAGCCAGAGAGCAGTACTTGATAAGGAGCTGCAAGGCCTTACGGGGGCAAGACAACTACAGGTCGGCCTGAGTCACCGATTGCCTTTGGCGAGTGGTACCGATTTTGCCCAGAAGATTATTACCTGCCCGGCCTGGCATGCCCATATGCCGGAGGGCGTGGCGGTTTGTGACGCCGACGAGTTGCCGTTTCCCGGTGATTCCATGGATCTTGTGATCCTTCATCATACGGCCGATTTTTCCCCGGATCCGCACCAGGTGCTTCGCGAGTCCGCTCGCGTGTTGCGAGGTGAGGGGCGCATCGCTCTGGTTGGGTTCAACCCCCTCAGTCTCTGGGGCGCACGCAGGCTGGTTTCCCGCCATCGGTTTGGCCCCTGGGGTGGTCGGTTCCTGATGCGATCACGAATGGAGGACTGGCTCAGGTTGCTGGGGTTCGAGCTGGAAAACAGTGGCACCTATTTCTGTACCCTTCCGCTGCAGCGAAAACACGGGGCATCCGGAAGACGGCAGCGTTTGGCCGCCAGTAGCCGCCCTCATTTACTGCCCACGGGTGCCTATTACTGTATCCTTGCGCGCAAACGCGAATACGCCCGGATCCGGACCAGGGCATCCTGGCGCAAGAGCAAGGTAATATCTTTGCCCGGAACGGTGGGGGTATCCAGTGGCTGTGCCAGCCATAGCTCAGGCAGGGTGGACAGGCGGAGAACAGAACAGGAGCAGTAATGGCTGGTAAGGTAGTGATGTATACCGACGGAGCCTGTAAAGGTAACCCTGGGCCCGGGGGGTGGGGTGTCGTATTGCGCTATGGCGATGCGTGCAAGACCATGCATGGTGGTGAGTTGCAGACCACGAATAACCGGATGGAACTGATGGCGGCCATTCGAGGCTTGAGGGAGCTCAAGCGCGCTTGCCAGGTGGAGTTGTATACGGACTCACAATACGTGCGCAAGGGCATTACCGAATGGATGAGTGGCTGGAAGCGCAATGGCTGGAAAACCTCGGCAAAGAAACCGGTCAAGAATGCGGATCTGTGGCAGGAGCTCGATGCTGAAACTGCCAGGCACACCGTTAACTGGCATTGGGTGAAGGGTCATTCAGGGCATCCTGATAACGAGTTGGCGGATGAGTTGGCCAACCGCGGAGTCCGCGAACTGAACGGGGCCTGAACCCTGGCCCCTGGAAAACCGATTAATGAGCAGTGAGTGAGAGCGCAGTTGCATGAGACAGATCGTACTGGATACCGAAACCACGGGTATTGATCCGAACGAAGGTCACCGCATTATCGAAATTGGTTGTGTGGAAGTGATCGAACGCGAGCTGACCGGTCGCAACTACCATGTATACATTAACCCTGAGCGGGAGGTAGAAGCGGAGGCTATCACCGTTCACGGTATCACCAACGAATTTCTGGCCGACAAGCCAAAGTTTGCGGAGGTTGCCGACGAGTTCTTTGAGTTCATCAAGGGTGCAGAGCTGGTCATCCATAACGCCGCGTTCGACGTGGGCTTCATGGACTCCGAATTCGCCCGTCTGAAACCGGTTCGGAAAACAGCAGACCATTGCGGCATTGTCGATTCACTGGCCATTGCCAGGAAAAAGCACCCGGGCCAGAAAAACAATCTCGACGCCCTGTGCAAGCGTTATGGAGTGGATAACTCCAACCGTGACCTTCACGGGGCATTGCTGGACGCCGAGATCCTGGCAGACGTCTATCTGCTGATGACCGGCGGCCAGACCGCGCTTTCCCTGGATGCCGGCTCCGGCGATGAAGGTGGCGATGGCGGTATTCGCCGAATCTCCGGTGAGCGCGCGCCGTTGGCGGTGGTTCGGGCCACGAGTGATGAAGCCTCGGCCCATGATGAGTTCATGGCGATGATGGAGAAGCAGGCCGGCGAAACGGTGTGGTCCCGGTTGCAGGCAACAGAATGAGAACCACGTTCAGCTGTACCATTTGTTACATTCCGGCTTTCTTGAGCTACTTGAGTTTTGTGTTATAAGTAATGATAAGTTCGCCAGTTTTTTGCGAACCGTTCAGGTATGGGCAAGGGCTGCCTCGCTGAACAGGAAGGACCTGCCCGTATGCAGGCTGCAGTTCATGAACAGGATGCGGTAGTCTCCGCAAATTAACAGGAAGCGTTTATGGTTCAATCGTCTCTGGCGACGAAATCGCAGTCGTTTGATCTGGTCAAAAGTGAAATCGAACAGACCATCAAGCAGGCAGAATCCAGCCTTGAGCGCTTTCAGGAAAACCGCGAGAGCGGGGAAGATCTGCAGAACTGTGTTGATTACCTGAACCAGCTTCGGGGAATCTTCATTCTGGTGGAGCTCCGGGGCGGAACCCTGCTTTGCCAGGAAGCGGTTAATCTCGCCAATGATGTGCCAGTTGGTGCCAACGACGACAAGAATATACTGCTGACAGCACTTAACAGCGCGCTGTTCATTCTCCGCCGTTACGTCGAGTACTACCATCAGCAACGTGAAGATCATCCCGAGCTGCTGCTGCCCGTGATCAATGATCTGCGTGAAGCCCGTCGTGAGAAACCTTATCCCGAATCCTGCTTCTTTGATATCGACATCAAGGAGCGCCCGGACTTTTGCAGCGATCTGGGACTCAGGCCCATGGATGATGCAGAGTCTGAATATGAAATCCTGGCCCGTCGCATGCGCCTGACCTTCCAGGTGGCACTGCTCGGCATTCTCCGCGAGCGCAACGAAGCGGTTAGCAAGAAGCTCATTGCCAGGGCTGCCCGTGGTCTCGCACGGCTGTGTCAGGGAGCGCCTATGGGGCAGATGTGGTGCCTGCTGGCGTTGGTATCCGATACCATGCTGGATCGTGCCATGGGCTTTAGCAAGGCCCGCAAGCGTCTGCTGATGCGAATCGAGAAATACGCGCGGGAAGTGGTATATGTCGGCAAGGTAGCTACCGCCAAGGACGCCCCCGAATCGCTGATCAAAGATCTGGTCTATCTGCTTTACCGCAGTGGCTCAGCCAACCCTGAGGTGACGCGGGTACTCTCTGCTTATCAGCTCGGTCCTGCCGAATTCCCGGACGCACTTCTTGAGGCCCATTCCCGGCGCCTCTATGGCCCTGGCACGGATGTGCTCAAATCCCTGTCTGAAGCCTTGCAGGAAGAGCTTAATCAGCTGAAGGACAAGCTGGACATCATCGAGCGCGGAATAGAACCGGATCTGGCCGAACTTGCCTCGATTGCCGATACTCTGGAGCGCCTGGCCAATACGCTGGTGATGCTCGATCTGAACCGCCTGGCCAGTATTTCCCGTGAAGAAGCGGCCAAACTGCGTAAATGGGAAGAGGAAAACCGCCTGCCGGCGGAGGAGGAGCTCTACCGTCTGGCGGATTCCGTACTGGGGGTAGAGGATGCCGTCATGCAGATTGTGACCCGTGGCATTACCTCAGAGACCGATGCCCTTGCTGGTGCAGACCGGAGCCGGGACGAATCCGTGTACCTGCAGGAAGCCATCTGGGTTGTGGCGGATGAGGCCCGTAGTGCGTTGACCCTTGCCAAGCGAGCGATTACAGCGTTTATCGAATCCGATTACGACAAGCTTCATCTGGCCAATCTGCCGGGGACACTGCGCAGTATCTGGGGTGGCTTGCAAATGGTGGACGACCCCATCGCAGCGGACGTCATTGCCAGGGTCGCGACGTCTATTCAGGAGCGCCTGCTGGATGCGCGCGAAGCCCCTGCGTCTCAGGTTCTGGAAGCGCTGGCGGATGCGCTCACCTCGCTCGAGTACTACATTGAAGGCGTCGGTCGGCGGGAAGACAGGAATGTAGACCTGCTCAAGCTGGCTCAGAGTTCGCTGGATGACGTCGGTCTGTAGACGCCAGGGTGGCCCGAATTTCTGAATGGCATAAAAAAAACCTGCGGTTTGCGCAGGTTTTTTTATAGCTGGTGTTTAACCGGGCTCAGCCCATGTTGAACAGTTCACCCAGCTTGGTTGCCAGCATCATGTCGCCTTCGGCGCGTAGCTGACCAGCCATGAACGCCTGCATGCCGTCGGTCTCGCCAGAGACGATACCCTGCAGGGTTTCAGAGTTCATGATCAGGGTAACAGAAGGATCGTCGTGTGCGCCTTCGTGCAGCTTGCAGGTGCCGTCATTGATCACGAGGTGGTAAGTCTTGTCGTCTTCGATGTCGAACTGGAATACCAGGTCCAGGCCCTGTGCTGCGTCTGCGTTGAAGTTCTGTTCGAGTTTTTCAAATACCTGAGCTACAGACATTGTTTTACCCTTTTTGATGGTTGTCTTGTCATGGTGGTGACGACTAGTGATCCCTGGCAGAGGCAGCCTGTACAGCAGCCGGGGTAGCGCCAACCTCGCAATCCGACTTTATGGTTAGAGCCGGTTCGTGTCAAGCTTGATCGAACGCTTGTTTTAATTTTATCGCGGGCTTATCAGGCCTGTGCCGAGGCGGTACACTTCGGGGTTTGCAAATACGTGTGGAGACTGCATTTTGGAATTTCTGACCGAATACGGCCTGTTCCTCGCCAAGGTGGCGACTTTCGTGGTGGCGGCGATTGTGCTCGTGTCCATCATTGTCTCGGCAACCCAGAAAGACCGGGACGATCACGAAGGTGAGGGTGAGCTGAAAATACGCAAGCTGAACGATCAGTATCGCCGGCTCAGAGAGTCAATCCAGGCCAGGTTGATGACAGACCAGGAACGAAAGGCTTGGCAGAAGAAAAAGAAAAAAGAGGGCAAGGCTGAAAAGAAAGCCGCGAAGAAGCAGCCAGAACCTGACGCTACCGAAGAGAAAACGGCGCGGGTTTACGTGCTCGATTTCGACGGTGACATTAAAGCCAGCGATACCGACACGCTGCGGCGTTCAGTGTCGGCGGTTCTGAGTGTTGCCAATCCGGAAACGGACGAAGTGGTTATCCGCCTGGAGAGCGGCGGTGGTCTGGTTCATGCCTATGGGTTGGCGGCAGCCCAGCTGGATCGTGTTCGCAGCAAAGGCATCAAGTTGACCGCCTGCGTCGACAAGGTTGCGGCCAGTGGCGGCTATATGATGGCCTGCGTGGCTGATCGCATTATTGCTTCGCCGTTTGCCGTGCTCGGTTCCATCGGGGTGGTGGCGCAACTCCCGAACTTCCACCGGTTCCTGAAAAAGAACGACGTTGACTTCGAGGTGCTCACCGCGGGTGAACACAAGCGAACGCTGACGATCTTTGGTGAGAATACCGACAAGGGACGCCAGAAATTCCTCGAGGACCTGGAGGATACTCACGTCCTGTTCAAGGAGTATGTGAGTGAGCGGCGTCCGGATCTGGATATTCAGGCGGTTGCCAATGGAGATATCTGGTTCGGGAAGCGCGCCATGGATGTGAAGCTGATCGATGAGATCAAAACGTCTGACGAATACCTGATTGAGGCTTGTGAGCGGGGAGACGTGATCTCAGTGTCTTTCCAGCGCAAACGTACACTGCCGGAAAAGCTCGGTTTGGCTACCAGCGCGGCGCTCGAACATACCGTCTGGAAAGTGTTGAGTGCGTTTCGGAATCAAAAAATGCAGTAAACCAGAACTGAACACCAGCGCATGAAGATTCATGCGCTGGTGATTGGTCTCAGGAGGCCCGACGGCGGAACAGGGGCTGGTCCGTGTCGGTCGCAGCCTGGTAGGTCTGGGTGAAGAAGCTCAGGCACTTCGGTGCCTTTGCAATGTCCTTGTCAGCGCGCAGTACGTAGCTGTCAAAGCCACAGCGCTTCATGAACTGAAGCTGGTCAAGCAGAACATCGCCAATGGCTCGCAGCTCGCCGCGGTACCCGAACCGTTCACGTAGCAAACGGCCAATGCTGTAACCACGGCCATCGACAAAGCGCGGGAAATTCACCGCGATCAGTGGCAATTCATTCACTTTCTCGCCAAGCAATTCCGGCTCATCGTGGCTGTCAAACCAGACACCCACTGAGGGCTTTGCGGCAAAGTGCTCATGGCCGGCCAGCCACAGATCTGCCGGAATCAAGACCGGCTTATCTTCAGGAATATCCATGGATTCACCCGCCGCAGGGCGGGGCACCACAACCCAGTCGTCATTACGAATCGTGCCGTCAGCGGCAATTACATCAGGCATATACCCGCTCCTTGAAAGGATCCAGACCGACCCGGCGATAGGTGTCCAGGAAGGTTTCCTCTTCCGTCCGGTTTTCTACGTAAACATTGATCAGCTTGGCGATGACCTCTGGCATTTCCTCACGAGCGAAGGACGGCCCAAGAATCTTGCCGATGGTGGCGTCGTGGTGTGACGATCCACCCAGGCTGATCTGATAGAACTCTTCGCCTTTCTTGTCGACGCCCAGAACACCAATATTGCCCACGTGGTGGTGGCCACAGGCGTTCATGCAGCCTGAAATGTTCAGGTCGATGGGGCCGAGGTCGTACAGGAAGTCCAGGTCATCAAAACGACGCTGGATTGCTTCAGCCACAGGAATCGACTTGGCGTTGGCCAGGGCGCAGAAATCGCCGCCGGGGCAGCAGATAACGTCGTTCAGTGTGTTCAGGTTCGCCGTTGCGAAGCCCAAAGGCAAAAGCTTTTGCCAGAGCTCAAACAGTCGATCCTGGCGGACGTCTGCCAGTACCACATTCTGCTCGTGAGTGGCCCGGGCTTCACCGTAGCTGTACTCATCCGCAAGGTCGGCAATCTGCTCCAACTGGAAGTCGGTGACATCCCCCGGGGGCGTGCCGGTCTTCTTGAGCGTCAGGGTTACAATGGCGTAGCCCGGCTTTTTGTGACTGTTGACGTTGTGGGTCAACCACTTGTCAAATTCACGGTTCTCGAAGCGCTGCGTCGCCAGCAGGTCGGTAGCATTGTCCAGTGCATCATACGCCGGCTCGGTAAAGTAGCCCTGGAATTTGCTCACCACCTCCGGTGTCAGCCGGGAAGGTGAGTCTTTGATGTGGGCCCACTCCGCTTCAACTTTTTCGGCAAAGCCCTCGGGGCTCAGCGCCTTGACCAGAATCTTGATGCGCGCCTTGAACTTGTTGTCCCGGCGGCCGTAACGGTTGTAAACCCGGACAATGGCTTCCAGGTAAGTCAGCAGATCCAGTTCCGGCAGGAAATCGCGGATGACCGGGCCAACCATGGGGGTACGACCAAGTCCGCCGCCAACGTGAACCCGGAAGCCAAGTTCTCCCTGGTCATTGCGTACCAGCTGCAAGCCAATGTCATGCACCCGGATAGCTGCGCGATCCGTGTGTTCGGAGGCATTCACGGCAATCTTGAATTTACGTGGTAAAAACGCAAACTCCGGATGGAACGTCGACCACTGGCGAATAATCTCGCAATAGGGGCGTGGATCAGCGATTTCGTCCACCTGGACACCGGAGAACGGGTCCGTGGTGGTGTTCCGGATGCAGTTACCGCTGGTCTGATTTGCGTGCATTTCCACTTCCGCCAGCTCAGCCAGAATATCGGGCACGTCTTCCAGGTTCGGCCAGTTCAGCTGGATGTTGGTGCGGGTGGTGAAATGGGCGTAGCCTTTATCATAGTCCCGGGTTACGCGTGCCAAGCGGCGAAGCTGCTCGGAGCGAAGCATGCCGTAAGGGATACAGATACGGAGCATGGGTGCGAGACGCTGAACATAAAGCCCGTTCTGCAGTCGAAGTGGAAGAAATTCCTCTTCAGCCAGCTCGCCGGCAAGGGCGCGCTCGGTCTGGTCGCGGAATTGGGCAACACGCTCTGCGGCTATCTGCCGGTCGTGCTCATCATAAACGTACATAGTGGAACGTCCTGCCTGCTACATCAGAAGAGCTCAAATTTCCGGCCGGGTTTCATGGACCGGGCCTTATTCCTGCGAGGCAGGATACCATCGTGTTTTTATTCTCAAAATGATTATTTCAACATAACATTATCGATTCAGGTGATAAGTGATCGAACCCGGGACTGGACGAATGTCAATTTGCTGCTTTACTTGAACGGGAAAGTCAGAAAAACAACAACTTCGAATACGAAGGAGGAAATGCCATGAAAAAGTCCGTGCGATCAGACAGCCAGGCCGACGCGGTGGCCGCGGTATTGCTCGTGTTACTGGCAGTTGCCTTTGCGGTGGTTTGGGTGTCCGGGCAGTAGCTTATTGCCCGGCCAGCACCAGTTTAACCACGATGATCAGCCCGCCTACAAACGCGACGGTAAACAGAACGCCGGCAATGATGTAGGGCAGTGGGCTGTGGTGTGAAAAGTCTTCCTGGCGGCGCTTGTCGGACTGCACACCGAATGCGCCTGCCAGAATGCTCTGCATGATTTTCAGAACCCCCGGGCTGCGGGGGCGTTGGTCGTTATTGTTGTTATCGGTCACGTCATTCATGGAATCCGCCTCAGGTTATTCCGCCGGATCGTACGCCAGGCTTGGCATCAACCAGCGTTCGGCCTCGGCTTTGGTCAGGCCTTTGCGTTCAGCATAGTCCTCAACCTGATCAACGCCAATTTTGCCAACGGCAAAGTACTTGGCTTCCGGGTGGGCGAAGTACCAACCGGAGACTGCTGCGGTTGGATACATAGCAAAATGCTCCGTTAGCTGCAGGCTGGTGTTGGCGGTGGCGTCCAGCAATTTGAACAGGGTGGCCTTTTCAGTGTGGTCCGGGCAGGCGGGATAGCCGGGGGCCGGACGGATACCACGATAGCGTTCCTTGATCAGGTCCTCGTTGGCCATCTGCTCGTCGGTGGCATAACCCCAGAACTCCTTGCGCACTCGCTCATGCATGCGCTCGGCAAAGGCTTCGGCCAGTCGGTCTGCCAGGGCCTGGACCATAATGGCGCTGTAGTCATCGTGGGCGTTCTTGAACTCTGTGGTCAGTTCGTCAACGCCGATGCCAGTGGTCACCGCAAAGCCGCCCACGTAATCGCCCAGATGCAGACTCTCCGGCGCCACGAAGTCGGACAGTGCCATCATTGGCTTGCCCGGAGCCTTCTCATCCTGCTGGCGCAGGTGGTGCAGGGTGGTCAGCTCTTCGGTTCGGGACTCATCGGTGTACACCACAATGTCATCACCCCGGCGATTGGCGGGCCAGAACCCGATAACGCCTCTTGCCGAGATCCGCTTGTCCCCGATCATCTGTTTCAGCAGTTTCTGGGCATCGTCAAACAGGGTGCGGGCGGCTTCGCCACGCTTCGGGTCGTCAAAAATAGCCGGGTATTTGCCGGCGATGTCCCAGGAAATAAAGAACGGTGTCCAGTCGATGTAGTCCACCAGTTCGTTCAGATCATAGTCTTCGAATACCCGGACACCGGTAAAAGCCGGCTTGGGTGGCTGGTAGTTCTCGAAATCGATTTCCGGTGCACGAGCACGGGCTTCTTTCAGCGACACCAGTTTGGTGCGGTCGCCACGGTTCTTCCGGCGTTCACGGATTTCATCATATTCGGTGCGGGCTGCTTCCACGAAAGCCGGCTTGGCGGTTTTGCTCAACAGCTGGGAAGCCACGTTCACACAGCGGGAGGCATCAGACACGTAGAGGGCAATGTCATTCTTGTACTGGGGCTCGATTTTTACGGCGGTGTGGGCTTTGGAGGTGGTGGCGCCGCCAATCATCAGCGGGATATTGAAGTCCAGCCGCTGCATTTCACGCGCTACGTGCACCATCTCATCCAGTGACGGTGTGATCAGGCCGCTCAGGCCGATCATGTCGACATTTTCTTTTCGGGCCGTTTCCAGGATTTTTTCACAGGGCACCATCACTCCAAGGTCGATCACCTCGTAGTTGTTGCACTGCAGGACAACGCCAACAATGTTTTTGCCAATGTCGTGTACGTCGCCCTTGACCGTGGCCATCAGGATCTTGCCCTTGGCCTGCTGGTCTTCAGTCTTCTCTGCTTCGATGTAGGGAATCAGGTGCGCCACGGCCTGCTTCATTACCCGGGCGCTCTTGACCACCTGGGGCAGGAACATCTTGCCGTCACCGAACAGATCGCCGACCACGTTCATGCCAGCCATCAGCGGACCTTCGATCACTTCAATGGGATGGCTGGCGTTCTGCCGGCAGGCTTCCGTGTCGTCAATAATGTAACTGGTAATGCCTTTAACCAGGGCATGCTCCAGGCGCTTCTCAACGGGCCACTCACGCCAGGCAAGATCTTCTTCTTTGGCCTGGCCGCCTTTACCTTTGAACTTTTCGGCGGCTTCAAGCAGGCGATCGGTGGAGTCATCCCGGCGGTTCAGAACCACGTCTTCCACCAGTTCCTTCAGATCCGGCTCGATCTCGTCGTAGATCACCAGTTGGCCGGGATTCACGATGCCCATATTCATGCCGGCCTTGACCGCGTGATACAGGAAGACAGAGTGAATGGCCTCACGTACCGCATCGTTGCCGCGGAACGAGAACGACACGTTACTGACGCCCCCGGAGATAGAGGCGTGGGGGCAATGCTCCCGGATCCAGCGTGTGGCGTTGATAAAGTCCACCGCGTAGTTGTTATGCTCTTCAATGCCGGTGGCAATGGCAAAGATGTTGGGGTCAAAGATAATGTCGGCCGGGTTGAAGCCGATGCCGGTCAGCACATCATAGGAGCGTTTGCAGATTTCAGTCTTGCGTTCGAAGGTATCGGCCTGGCCGTCTTCGTCAAAGGCCATCACCACCACCGCAGCGCCGTAGCGCATGCAGTCCCTGGCACGTTTGATGAACTCCTCTTCACCTTCTTTCAGGCTGATGGAGTTCACCACGGCCTTGCCCTGAATACAGCGCAGACCTGCTTCGATCACATCCCACTTGGACGAGTCGATCATGACGGGTACGCGGGAAATGTCCGGTTCAGAGGCCACCAGGTTCAGGAACGTAACCATCACCTCCCTGGAATCCAACATGCCCTCGTCCATGTTGATATCGATGATCTGCGCACCGTTCTCAACCTGATCCCGGGCAACGCTCAGGGCTTCCTCATACTGTTCTTCCTTGATCAGCCGCAGGAAGCGCTTGGAGCCGGTTACGTTGGTGCGTTCACCCACGTTGATGAACAGAGTGTTTTCGTCACCGGTAAACGGTTCCAGGCCGGAGAGTCTGAGTGCTTTCGGGCGTTCAGGAATCTGTCGGGGCGGATACTTGGCCACTGCCCTGGCGATGGCTTCAATATGATCCGGGCGCGAGCCGCAACAGCCGCCGATGATGTTCAGAAAGCCGTCTTTGGCAAAGCCTTCAATGATCTCGGCCATTTCCTCCGGGGTCTGGTCGTATTCACCAAACTCGTTGGGCAGCCCGGCGTTGGGGTGGGCTGATACATAGGTTTCGGCCTTGTTCGACAGTTCTTCCACATAAGGCCGCAGCGCGTCCGCGCCCAGTGCACAGTTCAGGCCCACGGAAATCGGTTTAGCGTGGGCAACCGAGTTGTAGAAGGCTTCAGTGGTTTGGCCGGACAGGGTTCGGCCAGAGGCGTCGGTGATGGTGCCGGAAATCATGATCGGCAGCTCAATACCACTGTCTATAAAGAACTGCTGAGTTGCGTAGATTGCTGCTTTGGCGTTCAGGGTGTCGAAAACAGTTTCAATGAGAATAAGGTCTGAACCACCTTCAACCAGGCCGGAAACTGCCTCGTAGTAATTGTCGACCAGAGTCTGGAAATCCACGTTCCGGTAACCGGGATTGTTCACATCCGGTGAAATAGAAGCGGTGCGTGAGGTGGGACCCACGGCACCGGCTACAAAACGTGGCTTTTGGGGATTCCTCGCGGTGAACTCGTCGGCGATTTCCCGTGCCAGCTTTGCCGCAGCTACGTTCAACTCCCGTGCCAGCGATTCCAGGCCATAGTCGGCCTGCGACAGCTTGGTGGAGTTGAAGGTGTTGGTCTCGATAATGTCGGCGCCCGCGTCCAGGTACTCTGCATGGATGTTGCGGAGCAGGGCAGGCTGGGTAAGGTTCAGCAGGTCATTGTTGCCCTGAACTTCCCGTTCGTAATCCTTGAATCGATCGCCCCGGAATGCGGCCTCATCCAGTTTCTGGTTCTGGATCATGGTGCCCATGCCACCATCAAGAATGACAATCCGCTCCTTGAGGGCTTGGTGCATCTGTTCCAGGCGTGTATTGCGATCGGTCATAGAAAACTCTTCCGGGTGTCGTTATTAACGTCGTGTTTTACGTTTTGGCGCGGGATCATAGCAAAAATGCTGAAAGGCGTCTTAGTACGGATGATCATTATCAAGTTCCGTTTTGCCTATCCGCCGTTGGGATAAGGGAAATTGATTACCCCATTAATGCCCGACTATTTTACTTGGTCTTTTATGTTCCGGCGATCTCTCATAAAATGTCAGTCACACTTGATAACAGGTAGGAAGCATGGCTCTGGTAACTGTGACTGATTCCGCAAGGGATTATCTTGCGCAACTGATTGAAAAGCAGGACGTTGAAGGTATGGGCGTACGCATTTTCGTGACCCAGCCCGGCACCCGCAACGCAGAGACCTGTCTGGCATACTGTCCGCCCAATGAAGTTGTGCCAACCGATGAGCAGGTCAACCTGGAGAAGTTTACTCTGTATCTGGACCATAATTCGGTGCCGTTCCTGGAAGACGCCTATGTCGATTACTCCAAGGATCAGATGGGCGGACAACTGACCATCAAGGCGCCTAATGCCAAGG
Organism: Marinobacter sp. C1S70; assembly: GCF_000475355.1. Classification (NCBI taxonomy): domain Bacteria; kingdom Pseudomonadati; phylum Pseudomonadota; class Gammaproteobacteria; order Pseudomonadales; family Marinobacteraceae; genus Marinobacter; species Marinobacter sp. C1S70. The sequence goes on from NZ_AXBW01000011.1 coordinate 222,022, forward strand.
TGCCGCAGGTGGCTGATGATGCGCCCCTGCCGGAGCGTGTGAACTACGTGCTGGCCTCTGAAATCAATCCCAACCTGGCAGCTCATGGCGGTGATGTTTCGCTGGTTGAGATTGTTGACGAATCGGTTGCGGTGTTGCGCTTTGGTGGCGGGTGCCAGGGCTGCTCTGCGGTCAGCCTGACGCTGAAGCAGGGTGTCGAGAAGACTCTGAAGGAACGCGTACCAGAAATCTCCGCGGTGCGTGATGTGACAGACCACTCGAATACCGAAAACGCTTACTATCAGTAAGTTGCACCCTTCCTCCGGCAGTCGCCCCTTCTCTGGCGGCTGCCAGAAACACCCGCCTTGCCTGGCTACACGGCCAATGGCCTGTTAAGCGCGATACTTCATTATCGGTCACATAAACAGAATCAAAGCCCGGGTATTATCCGTGCCGTGTGAGCGAATGCTTTTTCTATTTCGGGGTAACGCTTGACTGACCTTGCTCTTGTGTCCGTGCCTGTAATGGCTGCCGTGGTGGGATGGTTCACTAACTGGCTCGCCATTCAGATGTCCTTTCATCCTGTCCGGTTCATCGGCGTTGGGGTTATTGGTTGGCAAGGGGTGATTCCGCGCAAGGCCGAGAAAATGGCCCACATCTGTATTGATCGCACCCTGCAGAAGTTTGGCGACCTGAATTCTGTGTACCAGAAGCTGGAGCCCAACCGCATTGTGGAACAGGTGGTGGCTCAGGTGACGCCCCGCATGGATGAGTACATTGACGAGGTCATGTACGAAATCCAGCCGGTACTCTGGGATAACCTGCCATTGTTTGTTCGTGCCCGGATTTATCAGTGGGCGCGGCAACAGTTACCGAATCGGGTAGAGGAGCTGGTTGAGGATTTTGGTGACGATCTGGATGAGCTGGTCGACCTCAAGGCGCTGTTGAGTCGGGAGCTTCAGAGCCACCCGGATTTGATGAATCGTATCTTCCAGCAGGCCGGCGCGGTTGAACTCAGATCCGTCATCAATCGGGGCGCGATTATCGGTGCCTTGATGGGCGCAGTGCTGGCGCCGGTTTCGGTGTTCTACCCCCAGCCCTGGTTACTGCCGGTGGGCGGTTTTTTCATTGGCTTTATCACTAACTGGATTGCCATAAACCTGATCTTTGCACCGGTGCGCCCGCGCCGGGTATTGTTCTGGCAGTTGCAGGGGCTGTTCCTGCGTCGGCAGGATGAAATCAGCGATATCTGGGCGCGCCTGGTGGCGGAGGAATTGATCACGGTGGAGAAAGTCGCCGATGCCATGATCAACGGTCAGCATGGTGACCGTACCCGCGCCATCATCCAGAAACACCTGCGCCCCATGCTCGACAATTCCATGGTCATGAAGCTGGCGGCCCAGGTGTCTGTGGGCATGACCGGTTACACCGAGCTCAAGCGCGTGATGAATCAGAAAGCGGTGCTGGCCACGCGGGATGTATTCAGTGATCCCGCTTTCAATCGTGAGCGTGCACCAGTCGTCGCGGGGGTGCTGGCCAGCCAGATGAAGGCCCTGCGTCCGGAAGAATTCCAGGACATACTCAGGCCGGCGTTCCGGGAGGAAGAAATTCAGCTGATGTTCGTGGGTGGCTTGTTTGGTGCCGTGGCCGGGCTCGTTCAGTTTCTTGCCATGACCGGCTTGCCCCAGGCCATTCTGGGCTGAGTACACCAGGGAGAATAGCGTATGCCAGTTTGGGCACAGATACTCACACAGGTTTTGCTGACAGCGGCCACCGTAACGGCCGTTCTCTTCGGTTTCTGGTTCTGGGTGGTAAAACCATGGCTGGCTGAGCGCATCCAGGAATTGATCGACACCGCCAATGAGATTGAGCCGAAGGTCACGAGTGGCGTTCAGAAGGGCGTTGCAGAATCTATCCGGCAGATACCCCAAAGCGCCTGGGACGGTGCAACCCGTGAATCCACTCGCCAGTTCCTCAAGTTTGGCTCGAACCTGTTTGAAAATGGGCTGAGCACCTTTCTGGGTGCCGCTGCCGAAGAGCAGCAAGCGGCCCGGGCACGGTCAGCCGAAAAGCGGGACAGATAACCGCGGCTCTATCAGCCTCGGGTTCAGAGGCAGTTCGTAGGGCGAGGCAGACCAGCTATCCGGCAGGCCGTTTTGGCGGGTGTTCCGGGGAACAGTGTCATCAGGTAGATACTGTCGCCTTTCTCGTCCCCCAGCGCTTCTCTTACGGCCTTTACGAACAACCGGTTCGACGGTGGCGACATCTCATGCTGTTTATAAAAATCCCTTAAAAAGTATATGATTTCCCAGTGTTTTTCCGTTAACTCAATGTCGTCTTCCTGAGCGATTTCCTGGGCTACCTCATTGGTCCAGGTGGCCGCGTCCTCCAGAAAACCTTCGTTGTTTCTCACAGGCGAATTAGAAGCACTCATGGTTTACCAGTTGATGATTCGTGAATGATTGACGGTCAGCTGCACAAAACCGGCGTAGTCGACCAGTTGCTCCGCGGGGACGCGGTTAGCCACGGCGCGCGCATTCGCGTCTGTCTCCAGGCCATAAGACGCCCCTGGCAGCTGTCTTTCCCGATCAAGCAGTGCGAGCACCGCATCCTCAATCAGCAGTAGCGTGTCACCCTGCTGAACAGATGCCAGACAATGCCGGAACCTGGCGTGTTCCGGAGCCTTGTTGATGATGTGCAGGGTAGTGTTGACGTTCTCAGGCATGACAGGGTCCTATCCGGCAAAAACGACGCGGCTATACTGGCCCAGGGTTTCGGAAATTGACTCCGCTGCCGTAGTCCCTGGCAGTAAATCGCTGGTCTCCAGCCCGTACTTCGCGCAAGCCCGGGAATCCACCAGTATCTGTTCAACGCCGAACAGGGCGGCCGCAGCGAGATTCTTCTCCACAGATTTCTGGCCGACGGCGTCGGCGGCCTGGCCTTTGCACAGCCAGTTGACGCCAGCCCCCAGAAACAGCATGGCGGCGGGCTGGTCGAAGGCTGCCAGGGAGAAGGTCATGTCCAGCGCTTCTCGTCCAGTCCACGAGCCATAGGGTGGCTGATCGATCACAATCAGGGTGGTCATGGTCAGTGTGCCCCGTGAAAATAAAGAACCCGGTTGGACTTCAGGTTACCCTCTACCCATTCGCCAAGACCGGCAATCTCGAAGGGTGCCCTGAGATTGCTGGCGGTCAGTTCGTAACGGGCCTGTTCGGTCTTATCGACAATGCCACGGCGCAGGGCTGAAGCAATGCAGGCGACCGCTGCGATGTTGTTCCCGGAAAGAAATTCAGACCACAGTCGCGGCCAGTGTTGCTCATCGGAGGGAGGAGCGCTCAGGGCCGACGCCAGGTGTACGCCATCACCATACAGGAACACCCGGTCGATACGGTGGCCCGCTTTCAGCAGGGCCTGAGCGAATGACAGGGCAGTCTGGGGCGCCTGTGTTGCCCAGGGGGCACCGGTAATCACGAGTGTGTAACTGAGTGGCTGAGGCATGGAACTGGATGCTGACTGATGGAAACCCTGCAAGTGTACCTAAAGCAAAAACCCCGGCATAGGCCGGGGTTTTCTCAAGGCATTGGACTGAGTGTACTGATCAGTCTTCGCCGCTGAACGCAGACAGCAGGTGCAGCAGGCTGACGAACAGGTTGTAGATGGACACATACAGGCCCACAGTAGCGATGATGTAGTTACGCTCGCCACCCTTGATGATCTGGCTGGTTTCGAAAAGGATCATGATCGAAGCGAAGATCGTGAAGCCTGCGGAAACGGCCAGGTGCAGAGCAGAACTCTCCATGAAGAACGCCAGCAGCATGGCGCCAATCAGCACGAATGCGCCAGCGGTCAGGAAGCTGGACAGGAAGCTGAAGTCCTTCTTGGTGATGATAGCGGTTGCGGACAGGCCCACGAACGCGACGGCCGTCAGCGTCAGTGCCTGAGCAACAATCTGCGAGGCGCCGGCAGCAACAAACGCACCGATGATCGGGCCAAGGGTGTAACCCATAAAGCCGGTCAGTGCAAAGGTGGTGACGATGCCCCAGGGGCTGTTCTTCAGTTTATAGGTGGCGAACAGCAGGCCGATGTAGCCCACGATGGTAATCAGGAAGCCCGGGTGCGTGCCATTCATGTTCAGGAACGCAGTCACGGCTGAAAACGCCAGGGTCATACCGAGCAGCATGTAGGTGTTACGCAACACCTTCATGGCGTCGTCGCTGATACCTGCCGTAGCGCGACTGGTCTCGCTGGCCGGCGAGTAGGCCGCCTGGTTGTTCTGAACGCCGAAACGTCTGTCTTCCATTGTCATCTCCGTTTAGTGCTTTAGTGCAACTGGATACTGTAGACCATCATAATGTCGAAACCGCAACTTTCAATCATTTACGACAGAGAAACACCAAATGGATTCCATTAAAACGCGGTAATCTTGTCTAAGCTCTGACCAGAAGCCACGGAATTTGCTTTGTTTTTCTTGCAGGGCGTTGACAGAGGGGGCAAATCCGGTATCATTCCTCCCGCTGTCGACAAGGCAGCAAGCCGAAGCGTTTCCTGATGCTTCGACAAGACGGTGGGCTGGCAGAGTGGCTGAATGCAGCGGTCTTGAAAACCGCCGACGGTTAATAGCCGTCCCGGGGTTCGAATCCCTGGCCCACCGCCATTTTTCTTCTTGTTTTTCCTCTCGATACCCCAATATCCTGGTTACACCAATCCCCCGTTGGATTCCAAACGCCACGCTTCATATCCGGGAGATTTCATCCATGGCTGAAGAACCCGAAAGTCAGGAACAGTCAGATCGCAAAAACCGCCGCTTCGCCGTGTCAGCCAATCGAGGCAGGGCGAGCCATCGCGTGCGTTATGTCGAGACGGGTGGCGCGGCCGTGGATACGGAAGAGTGCACCTTTTGTCAGACCGTTCCCGACCTTGCACATGCCGGGGGAATTAAAGCCACTCAAGTGCCTGGCCATTCTGACACCAGCGAGTGTTCTGGTAGTGAAGCTCAAAAAGCCGACGCTGATTCTGCGCCGTAGCCAGATCGCATAATTCAAACCAGATACGGTCACCGGGTAGTTGCTGAGCCAGGCGGCTGCAATCCAGCGTTGGTACGACACCGGGCTTGGGGTACCCTCCAATCGTCTGGCCATCGCTCAGCAGTACGATAGGCTGACCGTCGCCGGGAATCTGAACGGATCCGTGTGTAATACCTTCGGAGATGATGCCGGGAGGAGGGGAGTCCATGGCCGCGCCCTGAAGCCTGAAACCCATACGGTCGGATTGATCACTAACGGTGTAGCTGCTGGTTGTCAGTCGCAGGATATCTGAACGCTGAAACTGAGCGTACTGATAGCCCGGTATCAGGCCGATAACCACCTCTGAACTGAAATCAGGGCGCTGGTGTGCGGGCACTTCCCGGCTCGGCACTTTTCGTTGCGGTTCCCGTGGTACCAGTTTATCTCCGCGCTTTAACGGGCCCCGGCCCTCGAGCTTTTCCCGAACAACCACCGTACGACTGCCGAACTGCTCCGGTGAATCCAATCCCCCCGCCACGGCCAGGTAGATAAGCCGGTTATGAACCGAGTGGCTGATGGTCAGCTCGTCACCGTCATTCAGGTTCAAGGTTCGCCACAGCTCAACCGGTTCACCGTTCACGGCCACCCTGGTTCTGGCGCCGGTGATGGCAATCTGACGCGAGCCGTGGGCAATGGCGCGGAATCCCCCTAGCATGATTTCCAGGCAGGCAGCATGGCGAGGGTTGTCCAGCAGTTTGTTGGCCCAGGTAAAGCTGATCAGATCAAGGGCGCCGCCTGCGGCCAGCCCGTGGTGGCGATAACCTCGGCGACCACTGTCCTGCACAGAACTTTGCACGCCGGGATGAATGACCTCCAGCCAGCTCATGAAATGAGCTCCCCACCGGCGGCCAGAAACGCCTCCCGGCTGATGGGGGTAAAGCGCACCCGATCGCCCACCTTGAGGAGCGACAGGTTCGTTGGATCAAAAAGGCGTGTCGGGCAGCGCCCAATCAGCTGCCAGCCGCCCGGAGAAACCTGCGGGTAAACTGCTGTCTGCCGATTGGCAATGCCAACGCTTCCGGCGGGTACCTGTTTGCGAGGAGTGGTTTTCCGGGGTGCGGCGATGCTGGGGTCAACCTGCCCCATAAAGGCGAAGCCGGGGGCAAATCCAAGCGCATGCACCCGGTATTCAACCGAGCTGTGTCGACGAATCACTTCCTCGCAATCCAGGCCGCTTTCCGAGGCCAGCCACTGCAGGTCAGGCCCGGTCTCGGCACTGTAATACACCGGCAGTTCCACCAGGCGGCTTTTCAATTCCGCCGTGTGCGCCTGTGTGCTTAGCCTGTGAATGATGAGCCTGAGTTCGGCGGTTACCTGCCGGAAATCGATGAGCATGGGGTCGTACACCACCATCAATGTGGTGTATGAGGGCACCATATCCACCAGCCAGTGAAAACCGGCACGACGGATGCTGTCGACGAGGCTGGCAATGCGAGCGGGCAGGGTATCGTCAATGGCCGGGGCCAGGGTAATCAGGATGGTGTCTTCGGAAACCGGTTCAATCATTGGCCGGATTTGCCGAGCGCCTTGCGGATGGCTTTGATCGCCTCCAGTGCGGCATCATTGTCGCCATGCACGCACAGGCTGTTGGCCGGAAGCTCAAGCCAGTGGCCGGTGGTACTGAACACACCACCTTTGTCAGCAAACGACTTTGCCTGGCGAACGATGATGTCCGGATCCTCGTGTACGGCGCCGGCCTGGCGCCGGGAAACCAGCTGGCCTTCGTCATCGTAGGCGCGGTCTGCAAAGGCTTCCAGCAGTAGGGGCAGGCCAACATCGGCCGCCATCTGCTGATGTTTGCGGTAATTGCAGGTGACCGGAATCATCAGTGGCAGATCGGTCCGGAAGGTGCGTACGGCCTCCATCACGGCACGAAGCAGTCTATTGTCCCGCATCATGTCGTTATTCAGGGCGCCATGGGGTTTGACGTAGCTTAGCGTCAGGCCTTCACTCCGGCACATGCCTTCGAGCGCCCCTAGCTGATACAGCATCAGGGCTTCGATCTCTTCCGGCGTGTGGTGAATCGAGCGCCGGCCGAAGCCGGGCAGGTCGTGATAGGACGGGTGAGCGCCAATAGCCACGTGGTGAACGGCTGCCAGTGCCAGTGTTTTGCGAATTACCATAGGGTCTGCGGCATGAAAGCCACAGGCCACGTTGGCCATGTCGATCAGGGGCATAACCAGGTCATCCTGGCCCATTTGCCAGGCGCCGTAGCTTTCCCCCAGATCGCAATTCAGTTTCATGGCACTGTCCTGTCTTTCCTTAGATGTCGCTGCGGCCAGGGAAGGTGGCCTGTTTGCGCTCTTCCGCCAGTCTGGCCCGTTGCTCCAGTGATTCCGGCGTGTTCTCGGGAATCTCCCATCCCTTCAGGTTGTCCTCAACCAGCTGTACCAGAGCATCGATGTGGCCCGGGGTGGCGTTCAGGCAGGGAATATAGCTGAAGCCCTCACCGCCGGATTCCATAAAGTATTCCCGGTTTTCCTCGTTGATCTCCTCAATGGTTTCCAGGCAATCGGAGGAGAAACCAGGACAGAACACATCGATCGATTTTACCCCTTTTCCGGGCAGTGCTTTAAGGGTTTCGTCGGTATAGGGTTGCAGCCATTCTTCCCGCCCGAACCGGGACTGAAAAGTGGTCATGTACTGGTCTTTACCGAGGCCAAGGCGCTCCGCCAGCAGCCGCGATGTCTTATGGCATTCGCAGTGGTAGGGGTCGCCCTTCAGCAGGTATTTCAGCGGCACGCCGTGGTAGGAGAGAATCAGTTTTTCCTTGCGGCCATGTTCAGCCCAGTGCGATTCAATATGGCGCGCCATGGCTTCGATGTACGGCGGGAAATCGTGGTAATGGGAAACAAACCGGAAATCGGGCAGCCAACGCCGCCGGGTAAAGTCTTTTGCAATGGCATCGAAGGTTGAGGCTGTGGTTGAGGCCGAATACTGGGGATACAGCGGAAGTACCAGCAGCTTGCGCACGCCCTGTTGTTGCATCTCTTCCAGTACCCGGGGGATGGAAGGGTTGCCATAACGCATAGCGAACCCAACCACCACATTGGTACCGAAACGCCGTTTCATGGCCTCACGGATACCCTCAGCCTGTTTCGCCGTGTGAATCAGCAGGGGAGAACCCTCCTTTTCCCACACACTGGCATAGGCTTCCGCACTTTTCCGGGGGCGGATGCGGAGAATGACGCCGTGCAGAATCAGCCACCACAGGGGGCGCGGTACCTCGACAACCCGCGGATCCCAGAGGAATTCTGCGAGGTATTTCCTCAGGGCGGGAGTAGTAGGTGCGTCGGGGGTTCCAAGGTTGGTGATCAGCACACCGAGCCGGTCCGGCTCATTGTGGCGGTAGTTATCGATCCCGTTGTAAGGCATTGAGACGTTCCGTGAGGTGAAAATTAACGCTTGCCGGCCTGCTGCATCAGGCGGGGAATAAGCCCGGTAATGTCGTAACCTGCATTCCGTGCCCGGGACAGGATTTCCTCAGGCTGGTGGTCGCGGGCACTGCTCAGGGCCCATAGTACCGTACAGCGGGTGCCGGAACGACAGAAGGCTAGTACGGGTTTCTCGGCATCACGGATCATGGGCGCGAAACGTTCTACGTCCTGGTCGGTAATATTGCCAGACTCAACCGGCATGTAGACCCATTCAAGGCCCTCTGCTTTCGCTGCGGCCTCAATGTCGGCCATGGCCGGTTGGCCGTATTCTTCATGGTCGGGCCGATTGGCGACCAGGGTCCGAAACCCCAGCCGCGCAATTTCGGCAACGTCATCAATAGCGATTTGTGGCGCTACGGAAATACTGTCATCAATTTTTCTGATATCCACGCGTGTCTCCCAACGACGGTCGTTTAATCCGCTCGATCACTTCGAATGCCATCATACCGGCCACCATGGACGCAACAAAGACCACGGCCTTGATTTCTCCGGCACCAAGAGCCACCAGGGCGGGCCCCGGACAAAAACCGGCAATGCCCCAGCCAATACCGAACATCATGCTGCCAATAACAAGTCTGGGCTCAATACGGTTGTTCGCCGGCATTTTCATGGTGAATCCGAGGAACGACAGGGTACGCCTGCGCGCCACGGCGAAAGCGACCAGTCCGACGATGATTGCGCCTCCCATCACGAAAGCCAGTGAAGGGTCCCAAAGCCCGGCGATATCGAGAAAACCAAGTACTTTTTCCGGATTGGCCATACCCGATACCATGAGCCCCAACCCGAAAATCAGTCCTGCCAGAAGTGAGGTGACAGAGTACTTCATCATTCAGACTCCCATCAGGTGGCGAATTACGAACACCGTTAAAAATCCTGTTGCCATGAAACTCAGGGTTGCGACCAGTGAGCGAGGCGACAGACGAGACAATCCACAGACACCATGCCCGCTGGTGCAGCCTGAGCCGTAGCGAGTGCCTATACCCACCAGCAATCCGGCAATGATCAGGGCTGGATAACCTGCGTCAACCTGAATGGGTGGAAGTTCAGAAAACAGCAGCCACAGGCTTGGGGTGCCTACAAGCCCGGCGAGAAAAGCCACCCGCCAGAGTATATCGCGGCGAGCAGGCACCAACAGGCCACCCAGTATTCCACTTATTCCTGCAATGCGGCCGTTCAAAAGCAGGAAGCTTGCAGCGGCGAGGCCGATCAGCAGGCCGCCGGTCAGTGCAGCGCCAGGGGTAAACTGGCTCCAGGCAATATCAATCATTCATAGACTCCCGCGAGATATCGGTTTTGGAATAACCATATAATGGGGAGAAATAATAACAAAAAAAGCCCGGCAGGGAATGCCGGGCAGAGGCGTGCGAGTAGTATCCATGAAAGACTTCCAGACAAACCGACATCAACAGGGATGCCGGTATTGGGAAGTATTGACCATAATTTGAACAGTTCAAGTGAGAGGCGCTTTCGTTTGAAAACATTTTTTCATATTGCATCAGTGGTTATACTGCGGCCTTTCGTTATGCGGTTCTCAGGGCCACCACTGCAATCCGGCCCCGGCTGTAATACAATGACAGCTACCGCTAATGCCCGACTCCCATGAGGTATGCATGTCTGAGCACGACGACAAAAATCCTGAAAATGATCCGCAGCTGGCGGGCAAGATCAAGGATTCCGCCCGGCAAATCTGGCTGGCTGGGCTTGGCGCCTACACCAAAGCGGAAGAGGACGCCGGCAAGTTCTTTGATCGTCTGGTTCAGGAAGGCGAACAGCTGGAGAGCAAAACCCGGGGTGTGGTCGAGAAACAGATCCGCACCGTGGAAGATCGGGTAGGCGAGGTTCGCGAGCGGGCCACCGGCACCTGGGACAAGCTTGAGCACATGTTCGACCAGCGGGTTTCCGGCGCACTCCGTCGACTGGGTATTCATCGCCGGGAAGAAATCGAAGCCATGGAGCGCCGTATTGAGGCATTGGAGAGTGAGCTGTCCAGGCTGCGCGGTCAGAACACTGCGCGCGACGAGGAAGAATAAGCTCTAGAGATAGGTCCGGCTGGTGAGCCGGACCTGTTCCTGTTCTTCTTCGTTCAGGTAGGGAAGCAACAGGTGCAACATCTGATAGACACCGCGGCCCGGGTCCACTGACTCCCGGTCATCCAGATGCGAAAGCGTGTCGAAGCTACTCCAGTAACACACCGTCAGGGTAAGCTGCTCACACACCGAAGCCAGTTCATCCGAACCGATGTTCATGATGCCTTGCCGGCGAAAACTCTCACACAGCGTGTTGAACGCCAATTCCTTCTTTTTGAGAATCCTGCGAAATCGAACCTGAAGCTGATCGTAACGGGACAGGACATTGACCAGATCCTGGTACAGGAAACGGTAGCGGGCCACGGCTTCAAACAGCAGATGCAGGAAGAAGCTGAACTGGTCCATGGACACGTCTGCTTCCTCGGGCACCGCCAGAAGATCCAGCATCTCTGCCTCATAGGCCCGGAACAATTCCTCAACGATATCGCCTTTGCTTTTGAAGTGGTAATACAGGTTGCCAGGGCTGATCTCCAGCTCATCAGAGATCAGCAGAGTGGTGACGTTGGGCTCCCCAAGGCTGTTGAACAGCAGCAGGCTGGTGTCGAGGATCCGATCCCTGGTTTTGACTTTCTTCATCCGTAATGGCCTGGTCAATCAGAGGTCGAATGAGGCCCACACCGGGCAGTGATCGGATGGTCGCTCCATGGCCCGGATATCGTAGGACACTCCTGCTGCTTTTGCCTTGGGCAGGAGGCTGTCACTGGCCATGATCAGGTCAATGCGCAGGCCTCGCCTCGGGTCACGCTCAAAGCCTTTGCTGCGATAGTCAAACCAGCTGAAGGTGTTGGCTTCGTCCGGGTGCAGATGGCGGAATACATCGGTAAAGCCCCGTTGTTCAACCTGCCCAAGCCATTCCCGCTCTTCCGGCAGGAAACTGCATTTTCCCGAACGCAACCAGCGTTTTGCATTGTCGGCGCCAATGCCGATGTCGCGGTCTGTGGGCGATATGTTCATGTCGCCCATTACCATAATATGGCCGGGTTTCTTGGCCAATTCGTCCAGGTAGGCCATAAGGTCGGCGTAGAACTTTTCCTTGGCAGGAAACTTTACAGGGTGGTCCCGGCTTTCCCCCTGGGGGAAATAACCGTTGATGACGGTCAGGGGCTCGCCGTTAACGGTGAAATGGCCGGTAATCAGGCGCCGCTGGGAGTCTTCACCATCGGAGGGGTAGCCTTTGAGAACCTCTTCCGGCTCCGCGCGGGATAACAGGGCAACACCGTAGTGGGTTTTCTGGCCATGAAAGTGAACGTGATAACCGAGCTCGCGAATGGCCTCGACCGGGAATTCCTCATCAGTGACCTTGGTTTCCTGAAGACCGATGACATCCGGATTAAGCTGCTGAATCACGGCTTCGAGCTGATGCAGGCGGGTGCGGATACTGTTCACATTGAACGACACAAACATCATGGGCGCAGAATCTCCGGAAAAATTTTTTCGGAGTTTAACACACCCCAGCCCCGGTGCCGTCTGGCAGGCGCGACCGGATTACCGTGTCAGTTCACAATCCGGCAAGCGGGCAACCTGGTAGCGAATGTGGGCAATGTGGTTGGATTCGGCATCTTGCCGGATGTTGGTTAACCCCAGATAGTCGGTCAGTGCGCCGTCTGAACTGTAACCCAGCACGATGGTGTCGACCAGAACCCGCAATACCAGGCTGGTGGGGCGGATCTGCACAGTCACCTCTGCGTTCACCTTGACGGAGGTGGCGGGCTCGAGAATAAAACCGTAGTGTTCCCCCCGGGTGGGCGCCAGAAACCGGAATTCCACCGACTCGCCTTGCTGGACCTGTTCCCAGTTGGCCCGGACAAAGTAGTCAAACCCTGAATCCACCACCAGCCGCTGGTCAAAGGGCACCGTGAATTCACGGGTGTCTCCCGCTGGCTCCTGCCAGACAATGTTGAGGGCCTGCTCCTGGGGGTAGGTGACGGTTAACGCTTCACCGAATCTTGGCTGGCGGAACTCAACCTGGGGCCGGAACGCAGAGTTATTGTAAGACAGCGATTTGCTGGCGAACTCGTCTCCGCTTTCCGGATTCCGGTAGGAAACCTGGTGATCAACCGGGGCAAAGACCCCCTCGGAGCAGGTGCCCTCAACCCGATGATCCTCCTGGTAAAGCACGTTCCCATCCTGTTTGGCCGTACCGGTAAATTCAAATACCTCGCCAGCAACCGGGAACGCGGCTGCTGTCAGGAGTACGGTAAGGGCCGAACCAATGAGTTTCATGTTTCCAGCTCCGTATACAGCGCCTTGCGAATGAACAGCAGCAACGGAAACAGGACAAACCAGCCGACGGCCATGGCGACGAGGGAGATTGTCAGGTTCGGTAGTGCCACTACGCCGAGTTGGCTGGCGGACCAATAGGCAAAGGGCCCGGCAATGGGGGCCAGAACCCACGGCAACCACTGGCGCTGGCCAATCCAGCCCAGGGAATGGCACAGGGTGGTCATGAAGATGGCCCAGATGGCGATGAGCCAGGGCGGGGCCGCCAGCACCTCGGCTCCTGAATCCAGGGCCAGAACGCCGGTCCGGAACCACAGTGTGTCCATCAGGCCGCCGAGCACCACGCCAAAGCCAATAAACTGAAGTTCTGCAAACCGCCGCTGACTGACCAGAGCAAGATGCAGGCCCACGAACACCAGGATCAGCCCCACCGTGGCTAGCCCGGGGTACAGCACGCAGGCCAGCCAACCTGTTTGAAATAATATAAAGTTCAGAAGGTTACGGGCGGTTTCTGAAGTGATCATACACTTAGAATATTCGCGCGTTTGTTGGCCGGCTTGGCCATGACAAGATGGGCAACGCCAATCGCCCGCTCGCTGAAACCAGCTTCGCAGTACGCGAAATAGAAATGCCACAGGCGCTGGAAGGCCTGGTCGTAACCCAGCTGTTCCAGTTCCTGGCGGCGCGCCATGAACCGATCACACCAGTCCCTCAGCGTTCGGGCGTAGTGAAAGCCAAAGTCTTCGGCGTGGGTCAGTACCAGGTCCGAGCCCCGGTTCATAGAGCCCAGAATAGCGCCGAATGACGGGATAAAGCTGCCGGGGAAAATGTAGCGCTGGATAAAATCCACATTCTTCAATGCCCGGTGGTAACGCTGTTCCGGCATGTTAATGGCCTGAATCAGCGCCAGGCCATCCGGCTTCAGCAGGTGGCTGATCTGGGACAGGTAGCTGTCCAGGAACTGGGGGCCGACGGCTTCGATCATCTCGATGGACACCAGTTTGTCGAACTGTCCCTGCAGATCGCGGTAGTCGTCGAACAACAGCGTAATTCTGTCTTCCAGACCTTCCGCTTTCACTCGCGCCTGGGCCAGCTCCAGCTGCTCCCTGGAAATGGTGGTGGTGGTGACATGGCAGCCATAGTGTTTGGCGGCGTGAATGGCAAAACCACCCCAGCCAGTACCGATTTCCACCACCCGGTCCTCCGGCCTTAAATCCAGCTTGCGGCAGATGGTATCCAGCTTGTGAACGGCCGCTTCGTCCAGGGTTGCATCCTCGCGGGGGTAAATAGCGGAGGAATACATCATGGTTGGGTCCAGGAACAGGCGGAACAGGTCATTGCCCAGATCGTAGTGGGCGCGGATGTTCTTGCGGGAGCCTTCCGGGGTGTTGCGGTTCAGCCAGTGCAGCGCCTTGAGTGCGGGCTTGCTGATCCAGGCAAACCGGTCTTCAAACCGGTTCATGGTGTCGATATTGCGGGTAAAGAACCGAAGCAGAGCGGTCAGATCTGGCGAACTCCAGTCACCTGCCACAAACGATTCGGCAGCACCGATGCTGCCACCGGTCACCAGATCCCGCCAGGTGCTGTGGTTGTGGATCACCAACTCGGCCTGCGGATAGCGGTCATCGCCATCACCGAATACGAGGTCCTCAGCTCCTGCCTCTCTGATCACCAGCCTGCCATGACCAAGCTGCGCCAGTTGCTGGCAAGCCAGCTGCCTTGCGACACGGCTGATCAACGAAAGCCCCGTCTTTCCAGTGCGCTGGTGTTCAACCGAGGTGTTCAGGTTCTCCATGAGCTTACCCTTCCTGCCGAATCAAATGCGTTGTCTTGTTGTGCCGATGGTTTTTCCGTTACATCCAGCCCCAGATCCTCGGTACCGCGCTGGTAGGCGCTGTCGGTTGCATCGAGTTTGTTTGGGTGGGTGTAAAAGGGGGCCCCTTTGAATTTCAGCTTCAGGGCATTCCAGTAAATACCGGCAATGCCTTTGATGGTTTCCAGGGGAAACCGTCTCAGGCTCCTGTGCAGGGTTTTACGATCAAGAGGGGTGCGTTGGACTACCAGCGTGGCATCAAAATGCTTGCGGCCTTCCTCTTCCACATTCATGTGAACGCGCATGTCCTTGCCGCGAAAACTGAACAGCCACTGGTAGTGCTGATTCATGCCATTAAACGGTGAAACGTGGAAGCGTTTGCTGAAAGCAAAACGCTCGGTGTGCCAGGCGTTATCGGAGCCTGGCCCCGGCTGGGTGCATTCCATGCAGTACACATGGCGCTGTTTCCAGGGGGTGTTGGTAATCTGGGCGACAATCACACGGGGGGTGGCGCCGGCTTCTGGCCTGCAGCCCCTTTCATAGCACAGGTAAAAACTGACCGGATTGAAAATGTAGCCCAGGTAGCGCGGGTGGGTAACCAGCTCTATTGGCCCATCCGGAGCCCAGCCGGTGGCGCTTTTAACCCGGTTGAATACCGCCTGGCGCAGACTGGGCACTTCCGGGTCCAGGTAATCCCGCCGGTAGAGCCCCAGCCAGTTAAAACGTTCGAGGGAAAAAAACGGGCTGGTTCTGGTTACCGTGGACCAGTCGTCAAGGTCGAGGGCGAGCATTCCGATGCTGTAGCTGAATTCATGCTGGACCGGTAGCTTGCGCCGATGCCTTATGGTGCCTTCCAGCCATTCACTGGCCATAATCAGAGCTCCACCCCGAATGCCCGGGTAACCCTCAGTGCGCTGCGCACACCGTCTTCGTGGAAGCCATTGAACCAGTAGGCACCGCAAAAGTGGGTGCGGTTCCGGTTACCGATGTCATCGTAGCGCTCCTGTGCGGCAACGGCGTCCAGAGTGAAGACGGGGTGATCGTATTCAAACCGTTTGATCACCTTTTCCGGATTAATATCCCTGCTTCGGTTCAGGGTGACGCAAAAGGTTTCCGGCGCATCGTCGAAGTTCTGAAGAACATTCATGTTGTAGGTTACAGATACCGGTTGGGTACTGTGTTCCGGGATCATGTAATTCCAGGCGGCCCAGGCTAACCGGTTGGATGGCAGCACGCTGGCGTCGGTGTGTAATACCACATCGTTCTTCTGGTACGCGATGGCTCCGAGAATGCTTCTCTCGTCGTCGGTGGCGTCGTCCAGCATGGCCAGGGCCTGGTCACTGTGGCAGCCGAAAATGACCTGGTCAAAACGATGTTCCTGTCCGTTGGCCATCAGGGTAACGCCCTCGTCATCCCGTTTTACGGAAGTTACCGGGCTGTTCAGATGGGTGCGTTCGCCCAGCTTGTCCATCATCCGGTTTACGTAGGTAGCCGAACCTCCGGAAATCACTCGCCAGGTGGGCCGGTCATCCACAGATAACATGCCGTGGTTGTTAAAAAATTGTAGAAAAAACCGGATTGGGAACTGTTCCAGCACAATCTCCGGCGCAGACCAGATAGCCGCGCCCATGGGGACAATGTAGTAGTTTCGGAAGTACCGGCTGTAGCCGTTGCGGTTCAGATATTCCCCGAGTGTTTCGCCGTCCGGAATCGTGCCGGCGGCCAGGTCGGCACGGGTTTCCTTGTTGAACCGGAGAATCTCCCGGATCATTTTCAGGAACTTCAGATTAAACAGATTCCGGCGCTGGGCGAACAGGGTGTTCAGACTGGTGCCGTTGTACTGCAGTCCACTGGCATGGCAGTCCACGCTGAAA
The DNA here is from genome assembly GCF_000475355.1 of Marinobacter sp. C1S70. Lineage (NCBI taxonomy): Bacteria > Pseudomonadati > Pseudomonadota > Gammaproteobacteria > Pseudomonadales > Marinobacteraceae > Marinobacter > Marinobacter sp. C1S70. The sequence continues at coordinate 238,495 of NZ_AXBW01000011.1, forward strand.
CTCATGTTGCTCACTTCAGAGGCCACCCCGAGCCGATCCATCAACTTGATGAAGTTGGGATAGGTCCAGTCGTTGAACACAATAAAACCGGTATTCACCGGCCAGGTGCGACCACCAGCTTCAACCTGTTCCGTGTTGGTGTGGCCTCCGGCATAGTCGCCGGCTTCAAACACATGCACATCGTGCTTGTCGGCCAGCAGCCAGGCGGCTGTTAAACCTGATACTCCAGCGCCAATCACGGCAATTCGCTGACGTTCCTGATTCATGCAAGGTATTTCCTGTGGTCAAACTTCAATGATCGGTTTTACGGGCCATGGAGGCGGCCATGCGGTCGATGACTCCCCGGGGCAGGGCGGCTAGCAGCTTCAGGGACCAGGTAAAGCGTTTCGGGAACGCGATTTCGTTCCGGCCTTTCTCAAGCCCTGTGCGGATTCGTCTAGCCGCATCCCCGGCTGAGATGATGAACGGCATGGGAAAATCGTTTCGGTCCGTCAATGGCGTTTTGACAAACCCCGGGGATACCACCACCACCCGAATCCCCTCGGCCGCCAGATCAGCTCTCAGTGACTGGGCAAAGTAGGTAAGTGCCGCCTTGGAGGCGCCATAGCCCTCAGCACGCCCGAACGGAAACCACCACGCCGAGGAACTCACAATCACCAGCGTCGCCGGTTTACCTTTGGCACGGGTTGCCCGCAGCGCCGGCAGGGCAACATCCAGGCAGCGTGCTGTGCCGATCACGTTGGTGGTCACGTTGTTGGCAATGACATCGCTGTTGTAGTCCGCGACTTCCAGATACTCACAGGTACCGGCGTTCAGAATGACCATGTCCAGGTCGCCAAAGTGGTCAAGCTGCGACTTGACCCCCTGCAAGTCATTCTTGCTGGTGGTGTCCGCAGCGGCGGCGGCTATCTGGTTCGGGAAGGTTTGCAACAGCTCATCCAATGGCTCCTGCCGGCGGCCGGTCACAATCAGTTTGTGACCGGCACCGGCGAGTTCGTGAACCAGGGCTTCGCCAATACCGGATGAGGCGCCGGTTAACCAGATGTTGCTGGGTGATGACAGCAATTGGCTCATCCCGCCTGCTCCTTTACCCAACGAATCATGCGGCCCAATACGGGCAGGTTTTCATACAATAGCTGGCCGGCATCGAAATAGTCCCGGTGATAACGAACTTTTCCGTCCCGGATTTCCAGATGACTGATACCCTCCACAAACACCGGTTTGCCGCCGCGGACACGCTTGTGTTGAAGCTCCATTACCCAGGGCAGGCTGCACCAGCATTCCTGAATGACCGGCTCGTGGAAACGGAACTGGCAGCGGATAACGTTGCCGTAGGCACCCGCCATGTATTCGGTTAGTTGATCAAGGCCATGCACCCGGCCAAAAGGATCCTGAAACTCGATATCCTCGCCGTATACCTGCTGGAGCTTGTTGAGATTGCCTTTGTCGAGCGCGTTATACAGCGAACAGAAACGGTCCAGTACCACGGGCAATCCTGAATCCGGTGCCCCGACTTCAATGGCAGAGGCAGACGTCGTCATGAGCGGTTCCTCCTCTTGTGGTCCAGTTCCCGGGTCTCTTTCTGAATATGAGCCGGAATCGGATTGAGATCCCAGATGATGCCCAGCTTGGAAAGCAACCACAGGCCGTACCAGGTGACATCAATTTCGTACCAGCGGAAACCCTGGCGTACCGATTGCGGCCAGCGGTGGTGGTTATTGTGCCAGCCCTCGCCCAGGGTGATCAGAGCCAGCCAGAAATTGTTGCGGCTGTCGTCATCGGTCTCAAACCGTCTTTTACCCCAGACGTGTGACAGGGAGTTGATCGAAACCGTTGCGTGAAAAAGCACCACGGTTGATATGAAGAAACCCCATACCAGGAGCTGAAGCCCGTTGGTGCCGAGCTCGGGCGCCCACAGGGCCAGTGCCTCGCCAAACAGGTAAATAGCAACCGCGAACGCGGCGGGTATTAGAGAGTCAAAACGGTTGATGAACCTGAGTTCCGGGAATTTCAGCCAGTCGCGCACCCTGCGTTCATCCATCGCAAAGCCCGCATCACAGGTGAACCATCCCATATGGGACCACCAGAACCCGCCCTGGTGTGGTGAGTGCAGATCCTGCTCATTGTCCGAGTGCTGGTGATGATGCCGGTGGTGCGCGGCCCACCACAAAGGACCCCGCTGGGCCGCGCTGGCCCCCAGAATGGCAAACGCGAACTGTGCAGGCCGGCTGGTTTTGAAGGTTTTGTGGGAGAAATAGCGATGGTAGAAGCCCGTGATCGCGAACATCCTTACCAGGAAGAATGCAACGGCAAAAACCACTGCGAAGGTACTGACACCGGTGTAAAGTGCCAGCAAACAGGCAAGGTGGAGAGCGATGAAGGGCAGGACTCGTACCCAGTTAAAGGTGCGGGAGCCCGTATCCAGGTGATCTGATCCAGCTTCGGAATCGAACCATCTCAGAATGTTTGTTAACCAACTATTTACTCGGGTCATATACAACCATGCGTGAAGTAACATCAGACACCACATCAATACGCAGCATCGCGGTTATTGGTTCAGGGCTGGCGGGGCTGACGGCTGCAATTCTTCTTGGCGATTCGGGCCATAATGTCCGGGTATTCGAGAAAAGTCGCGGCCCCGGTGGTCGTCTGGCGTCCAAGCGCGTAGCGAACGGCTCCACCGATATCGGCGCGCAATACTTCACTTCCCGCAATCCCGGCTTCACCCGGTTTCTGGATCGCTGGGCCGGGCCCCAGAGCTACCAGAGCTGGAATGCCCGGTTCGGCTATCAGACGGAAGGGGGCAGCTGGCAGGCGTTTCCGGAGGAACACCGGTTTGTCGGTACTCCGCGAATGACGGCCATCTCCCGGGCTCTGTCTGAGCACATTACGCTGGAGTCTGGGGTTCGGATAGCCCGGCTGTCAAAACACCGTTCCAAATGGCAGCTCACCGATACCGAGGGTCAGCACTACGACGGCTTCGATCAGGTCGTGATCACGGCGCCACCGGCGCAGGCTCGGGAACTGTTGCGGGACAGCGGGCTTGAAGCGATGGCGGAAGGGCTGGCTGAGCACGTGGATAATATCCTGCCTTGCTGGGCGATAGCTGCCCATTTTAATCGTCCCGTTGATTTCCCGTTCGATGCTGCGCGCCCCAACTCGGACGTGTTGTTCTGGGTGGCCAACAACTCCTCCAAACCCGGCCGGGAAGACGAGGGCCAGTGGTGGGTGCTGCACGCCAACCCTGGGTGGACACATGAACACGTGGATGACGCTCCGGAAAGCATTGCTGAAGCTCTGCTGGCGGAATTCAAGGCACTGACCGGGCATGAGGAGGCTCCGGATGACTGGGTACCTCATCGCTGGCTGTACGCACGCTCGTCGGAAGCCGGCGATAACCCCGGCTATCTGTTCGACCAGAATATCGGCATTGGCCTGGCAGGCGACTGGCTGGCGGGCGGCCGGGTTGAAGGCGCCTGGGAAAGTGCCTCGGAACTGGTGCAGGCAATGGACCAAAACCCTGAGCCGTAAGTGCGGCTACTCCATGAGGTCCGAGGGAGCTTTTTCTGCGACCTCCGGCCGCCGGTAGAAATGGGTGATGGTGCCGTCGCCGAATTTTGAGAAGAAGGCACTCACTTCGGTGATTTTCCTCAGGCTGCGCTCCCGGGTGATCGGGTTCTTCACCAGCACCTTGATGCCGTTGAAGTTGGCCTGAATGTTCGAGAAGCGAGCCTTCATGGAGCAGGTCACCACGTTGTCGGGGTTAATGCCCAGCTCCGATGCCAGCCAGCGGCTGTGATTCAGGATTTCGGTCTTGTCCAGATTCTCCCGGGTGTCGACGTGGTCCAGCTTTACCCGGTTCACAATGCAGAACGAGTAGCTCCTGGGCTCCCGGCGGGCAACCTTGCGGAAGGCTTCCCAGAAAAAGTTATCGGTCAGCTCCGCAAACCATTTCATATTGCTCAGACAGGTATCTACCCAGTCGAAACTTTCCGGGTCCTCCAGCACTTCGTTAATGGCCTCCCGCAGCAACCAGTCGAAGCCCAGAGCGGTCTTGTGCGCATATACCTTGCGGTACATCTGGTGGCGGCTGTACACGAAGTCTTCCAGGGCGCCCAGGCCTTTCTGGGTAATCGCAAGCCCCATCCAGGGTTCAGAAACGTCCCAGCCGAACCGCAGGTTGCTCAGCAGGTGATCGAGATTGAAACCGCCGATGGTGACCGAGCTGTGGAAGCCGTCCCGCAACATATAATCGGCCCGGTCGGCATCAATTTCCCCCGAAACAATGGAGGACAGCAGGCCCATCACCAGCTGCGGTACATCCCGGGGCGGGATAGTGCCGGCAATGGCATCATCACCAGCGATAAATTCCCAGAAGGTCTGGGCGTGGCGGCAGAAGGTTTCGCTGGGCGTAACATCGGTGGTTTCCATAATGCCGATGACATCGATGGCAGCCAGCCCGGCGCTCTCCAGATCCACAGACGAGAGTACGTCATGGGCGACTCGAACAGAGTAGTGTTCATGCTCCAGCTCTTCCGGTTCACTGGCGTGGTAGGCAGAATAGTCGACGCCTTCCCACAAATCCCGGAACCGTTCAGGACGAGACATCAGGTCGCGAATCTTCCGGGCCTGGGTGAACTGATGGGAGAAACTGGAGTGGCCGCTGTCGTGCAGCAAGCAGCCAAGCCGGATGGTTTTGGCGAGGTAATCAATGGCATCGAGCTGGCTCAGGCTGAGATCGGTCTGCTCACTCAGCTGTCGTTCCCGAAGGTAAGCATCGATCATGGCCCGGAACATCCGCGTGCCCACATGCATCACCCCGATGCTGTGCAGGAAACGGGAATGCGTGGCGCCGGGGAAAACCAGGCTCAGAATGTCGTTCTGGCAGATGTTGCGCAAGCGCTGGAACAGAGGGTGGTCAATCACCTGGATTTCGTGCCGGTAGAGCGGGATACCGCCATGCACCGGGTCCATGATCAGTTTGTCATAGGCTCCGAGCAGGTCATTAACGGCACGTCTCATGGTTACAATTCTCCCAAAATGATGATTGCGGCCTTGTTATATCACAGGGGCATGCCAGAATAGGCCATATAAAGCCTTTTTTCTTTACCGCTGGTAGTTTAGGGCAACCGACATGACCTCGCGCACCGAGCGCATTCTGATAATTGACGCCGATGAACAGGCCCGCGCCGATCTTTCACGTTATCTGGAGGCGCGGGGGTTTTACGTAACTGGTGCGGCAGGGGTAAACGCTGCCCGAGGATTGTTCGACGACAACATCCCGGATGTCATCTTCGCAGATCTCCCTCCAGAGGCCATCAGAGACCTGTCCCGGCGCCTTGATGAGACAGAAAGTTTCACGCCGATAGTGGCCTGCACCAGCAGCCAGTCCAGCGCCGATGTGGTCCAGGCCATGCGGGCCGGAGCCGCCGATGTCGTGCTCAAACCCTGCAATGACGACCGCAATGCACTGGACGACGTTATCGGCAAGTTGTTTGACCGGGTCAGGGTAAACCGCCTGAACCAGCTGTATCGGCAGGAGCTGGAGGAAGCCAACCGGGACTTGCGCAACGGTATTTCCGAGTTAAGGGCAGACCAGAATGCCGGCCGCAAGGTGCAGCTTAAAATGCTGCCAGATCACCAGCTCACGCTTTCCGGGCTTAGCGTTGACTACCTCATCAAACCGTCTCTGTATCTCAGCGGCGATTTTCTCGACTATTTTCGCATCAGTGAAGACAAGGTGCTCGTGTACATTGCCGATGTTTCGGGCCATGGAGCCAGTTCCGCGTTCGTTACGGTGTTACTGCGAAATCTCACCAATCGTTTGCAGCGGAATCTTCGGCGCCAGTCCAGTGAGGACATCCTGCACCCGGAACGCTTCCTTGAACGGATCAACTCGGAGCTTCTGGATACCGGGCTTGGCAAGCATGTCACCGTGTTTGTTGGCATCATTTCAACGACTGAACGTACATTGAGTTATGCGGTCGGGGCGCATTTCCCGATGCCCATTCTGTCTTTTGAAGACGGTGAAACCCGATTTCTGGAAGGCAGCGGGCTGCCGGTAGGGCTGTTTGAAACGCCGGAATGGGAACTTTACCAGGTGAAGCTGGACCGACCATTCAGGCTTTTGTTGTTCTCCGATGGCCTGCTGGAAGTGATCCCGGCCAAATCTCTGGATGAAAAGGAGAACAGACTACTTGAACTCGTTTCAGGAGGTAGTCACACTATCGCATCGCTGAGCGACGCTCTGGAGCTGGATCAGATCTCGGAGCTGCCTGACGATATCGCGATAGTATCGGTAACTGATACCATAAACGGGTCAGATAACACGTCGTCGACTTAGTGGCAGTGTGAAAAATGGCTGGTTATAAAATCCTGCAAGCAGAACAGCAGGGAATATACGTCCTGAAGTTTATTGGGGAAATCCGGCTGAACCTGTGTTCGACGCTGGACAATCTGGTTGAGTCCATAACCCGTGATCCGGCATTCAAGACCGTGGTTATCGACCTCACCGAAACCGAAATCATCGACAGCACGACGCTTGGCCTGCTGGCCAAGATTGCGCTGGCGGCGCAGAAACAGAGTCATTTTCTGCCAACGCTGATTTCCACCAACCCCGATATCACCCGCATTATTACGTCCATGGGCTTCGACAAGATTTTCATTATTGTCCGTGAGCCAGCTTCCCGAATTGAAGAACTCGAAGAAATCCCCGTGCTCAAGGCGAGCGAACAGCAGGTTCGCGATAAAGTTCTTGATGCCCATAAAGTACTGATGGGCATGAATAGCCGGAACAGGGAAGAATTCAAGAATCTGGTACGGGCGCTGGAATGCGAGGAAACTGGCTGAAACGCCAGTCCTGCGCCGGGCCTGACCCTGACAGAAACAGAACGGAACGTTTATGCCTGATAACCCGATGCCCGGTAATCACGGGGCGAATTCCTACGATGTGGCAGTACTTGGCGGCGGCAGCTTCGGCACTGCCATGGCAAAAGTACTGGGCGAAAACGGCCACGTTGTGCACTTCTGGATGCGCGATGAAGCCCAGGCAGAGGAAATCCGCAGTACCCGCATTAACCGCCGGTATATGCCTGCCGTTACCCTAGAGGGCGATATTCAGCCGACAACAGACCTGGCCGAAGCCGTGCGCAAGGCGGAGATCGTGCTGGTTGCCATCCCGTCAAAAGCGTTCCGGTCGGTCATTCGCGAACACAGCAGCGCGTTCCGCGATGGCCAGATCGTCGTCAGCCTGACCAAAGGCATTGAAGAGCATGGTTTCAAGTTGATGAGCGAAATTCTGCTGGAGGAACTCCCCAGATGCCGCTCCGGCGTTCTGAGCGGGCCGAACCTGGCCGGCGAGATCGTCAACCGGGAACTGACCGCCACCGTGATCGCCGCGAAAGACCCGGATGTGCGCCGCACCGTGCAGGAGCTGCTGGGTTGTGAGTACTTCCGGGTATACGCCAATGTTGATATCTATGGTGTTGAGCTGGCCGGTGCACTCAAGAATATCTACGCCATTGTTGCCGGCCTGGCCTCTGCCCTGAACATGGGCGAGAACGCGAAGGCCATGCTGATTACCCGTGGCCTGGCCGAAATGAGCCGTTTCGCGGTTAGCCTTGGCGCCAACCCGATGACCTTTATGGGCCTTGCGGGTGTTGGTGACCTGATTGCCACCTGTACCTCCAGCAAAAGCCGGAATTTCCGGGTTGGTTATGCCATTGGCAAGGGCCAGAAGCTGGAAGAAGCCGTGCAGGAGTTGGGGCAGGTGGCCGAAGGTATCTATACCCTGAAACTGGTACGGGAAAAATCTGAGGCTATTGGCATCTACATGCCTCTGGTACGGGGGCTTTACGAGATTCTCTATGAAAGCGCTTCCATCAATGCGGTGATCAACAGCCTGATGATGGCCGTGCAGAACTCTGATGTGGAGTTCATTCTGCCGCGCACCATTACCCAGTGACCCGGGATTGTCATCCGGAAGGAGAGGCACGTGCATCTGATTGTTATGCGCCATGGTGAGGCCGGCTGGCATTCGCTGGATCAGGAGCGTGAGCTGACCGAGGCGGGTCGCCGCGGCGTGGCAGCCGTGGCGGCGCAAATTGCCTCTTCCCCGTGGCGTCCCGCCCAGATCTGGTCCAGCCCCTATGTTCGGGCCCGGCAAACCGCCGCGATTGTGGCGGAAGTGCTGAATTGCCCGGTCCAGGAAAAAGCCTTTATCACACCCGATGACGACCCTGGCCGTTGTCTGGATGAGCTTCTGGACAACCAGGTTTCACCATTGATGCTGGTTTCCCACATGCCATTTGTGGGTAGCTTCTCCACTCTGTTGGTGGATGGCCATCGGCAGGGCATTCCCTTTATGACTTCTCAGGCTGTACTGCTGGATATGCCTGTAGTGGGGCCAGGCTGCGCCGACTTGAAAGCCCAGTTTCTGCCCTGATCTAATCAGTACATCACTCATTTCTGATACTGAACGAACCTATGTACAGTTTTCTCATTGATTACATTGAGCCAGTCTTCCGGCCGCCCAGCGAGGCGAAATCGCTGATTCTGCCGGTGACTAATGGCTGTTCCTGGAACCAGTGCACCTTCTGCGAGATGTATACCCAGCCCCAGAAGAAATTCCGGGCTCGAAAGCCCGAAGACATCAGGGCAGACATCGAGAAAGCAGCAGGGGCATTTGGCGACGTGCGCCGGGTTTTCCTGGCCGATGGAGACGCCATGGTGCTGCCCACCCGGCGCTTGCTGGAAATAATCGCTGACTTGAAGCGAGCTTTTCCCGGCCTGGAACGCGTTTCCAGCTACTGCCTGCCACGAAACCTGGCGAAAAAATCGGTTGAAGAGTTGGCGCAGCTCCGGGAAGCCGGCCTGAAAATCCTCTATGTGGGCATGGAATCCGGCGACGACGAGATTCTTCGGCGCGTTAACAAAGGTGAAACCTGGGAATCCACTCGGTCGGCCCTGGTGAAGATCCGGGAAGCGGGCCTGGTGAGCTCGGTGATGGTGCTCAATGGTCTGGGCGGTGAAACTCTTTCACGGCAGCATGCCATTAACACTGCCACACTGTGCAATGAAACCCAGCCCGATTACCTGTCTACCCTGGTGGTCAGCTTTCCACAGGGTGAAGAGCGATTCCGCGAGGGTTTCGGGGCGGATTTCGTGCCCCTGGGCCAGCAGGCCCTGTTCGAGGAAATTCGTGTGTTTCTGGAGCACCTGGAACTGGACAACACCATTTTCCGAAGCGATCACGCCTCCAATTACCTCGTGGTCAAAGGAACGTTGGGCCGCGATAAAGACCGCCTGCTGCAGCAGGTAAACATGGCCATTACCCAGCCTGGCGCTGTGCCTCTGCGGGCAGAATGGATGCGTGGGCTCTGATCAGGGAGAAAACGATGAACCGGACACCCGATGACATTGCCAAATCCCTCGAAGACGCCGGCAAGAGCAGGGATCTGCCACCGCTGGATAAATGGCACCCCGAACTTTCCGGCGACATGGATCTGGTGATCACCCGGGATGGCCAGTGGATCTTCAAAGGTGAGCCCATCGCCCGGGAGGCCACGGTAAAGCTGTTCTCTACCATTCTCAGGCGGGAAAGCGATGGAGAGTACTACCTCGTTACGCCGGTCGAGAAATGGCGTATCCGGGTTGACGACGCACCACTGCTGGCCCATGGCCTGGAAGTGAAAGGCGAGGGCGCGGAGCAGGTTATTAGCCTGGCCACCAACATGGGCGAAACCCTGGAGATTGGCGAGCAGCACCCGTTACATGTGGGTTCCTACCCCGAGACGGGCGAACCTCGACCAGTTATTCATGTGCGCCACGGCGTTGAAGCCCGGCTGGTTACCTCGGCGTTCTATGACCTCGCCGAACTGGCCGAGGAAACCGAAGCGGCGGGAAAAACCGTGTACGGGGTGCTTAGTCACGGAAAATTCTGGGAAATCGGGCAGGGCGGTTGAAAAGCGCCTGACCACCCCAATGAATAAGGTAGAAAACGCAGTCTGTCACTTGTTAAACTGTGGTTTCTTACTTGTTATCGAGCCTGGCTCTCTAACGAGGCCCGGTGGTCGTTAGTCCCTCTGTGCAGTCTGGCTGTTCACGATCACTTTCGATTGCCTACAATCTAAATACACAGTCATTGCGACACGCAAGGAGATCACATGGCCCAACCTCGTGTTGTCACCATCCATTACACGCTCACTAACGACCAGGGAGAGCAACTCGATTCCTCCCGCGTAGAAGGCCGTGAGCCACTGGCATACCTGGAAGGTGCACAGAACATCATCGGCGGACTGGAAAGTGCGCTGACCGAGAAGAACGCTGGCGACCAGGTTAAAGTTTCCGTAGAGCCAGCTGAAGGCTACGGTGAAGTAAACGAAGAGCTCATCCAGCCGGTTCCGCGCTCTGCTTTCGAGGGCGTAGACACCATCGAGCCAGGCATGCAGTTCCAGGCACAAACTCCGGGCGGCCCCCAGGTCGTTCGTGTAGTAGAAGTTGGCGACGAAACCGTTACCATCGATGCCAACCACCCGCTGGCGGGCCAGACTCTGCACTTCGACGTTGAAGTGGTAGAAACCCGCGAAGCAACCGACGAAGAGCAAGAGCACGGCCACGTGCACTGATATGCCTTCTGATGGTTGATCAGAAAACGGCACCTTCGGGGGCCGTTTTTTTATGCCCGGAATAATCTGCGAGCATAAAAAAAACCGGGGCAAGCCCCGGTTTTCTGAAACAGTGATCGTGGATCACATGTTCGGGTAGTTCGGACCACCGCCGCCTTCCGGCGTTACCCAGGTGATGTTCTGGGCAGGATCCTTGATGTCACAGGTCTTGCAGTGAACACAGTTCTGGGCGTTGATCTGGAACTTTTTGCCGCTGCCGTCGTCTTTCTCGACCACTTCGTATACGCCGGCCGGGCAGTAACGTTGCGCTGGCTCGTCGTACTTTGGCAGGTTTTCTTTCAGCGGAATTTCCGGGTCGGTCAGCTTCAGGTGAACCGGCTGATCTTCCTCATGGTTGGTGTTGGAAATGAACACCGAGGACAGGCGGTCAAACGTCAGCTTGTTATCCGGCTTCGGATAGTCGATCTTCTTGCACTCAGACGCCGGCTTCAGGGTGGCGTAGTCCGGAGTCGTGTCGTGGAAGGTGATCGGCAGGCTGCCGCGCAGAATGTTCTGCTCGAAGAATGCGATGGCACCGCCGACGATATTGCCGAACTTGTGCATGGCCGGGCCGAAGTTACGCTCGGCGTAAAGCTCCTTGTACAGCCAGCTGTCTTCGAAACGCTTCTGGAAGCTGGTGATTTCCTCACCGGATTTACCTTCCTTCAGGGCCTCGAATACGGCTTCAGCGCCCAACAGGCCGGATTTCATGGCGGTGTGGGAACCTTTGATCTTGGAGCTGTTCAGGGTGCCGGCATCGCAACCCAGCAGCAGGCCGCCCGGGAAGCTCATCTTCGGCAGGGCGTTGTAGCCACCCTTGGCGATTGCACGGGCGCCGTAGGCAACACGCTTGCCACCTTCCAGATACTTCTTGATTTCCGGATGGTACTTGAGACGCTGGAACTCTTCGAACGGGCTCAGGTGCGGGTTGCTGTAGGAAAGATCGGTGATCAGACCAACATAAACCTGACCGTTTTCCAGGTGATACAGGAAAGAGCCGCCGGTGGAGCCGGATTCGTTCAGCGGCCAGCCGGTGGTGTGAACTACCAGGCCTGGCTCGTGTTTGGCCGGGTCGATGTCCCACAGTTCTTTGATGCCGATGCCGTAGTGCTGCGGATCCTTGCCTTCGTCCAGCTTGAAGTCGTTGATCAGGCGCTTGCCCAGATGACCGCGACAGCCTTCAGTAAACAGGGTGTACTTGGCGCGCAGTTCCATACCCGGCATGTAGCCGTCTTTCTCGGAACCGTCACGGGCAACGCCCATATCACCGGTGATAATGCCTTTTACCTGACCATCTTCAACGATGGTTTCTGAAGCGGCAAAGCCCGGATACACTTCAACACCCAGCTGTTCGGCCTGCTCAGCCAGCCAGCGGCAAAGGTTGCCCAGGCTGATGATGTAGTTGCCGTGGTTGTGCATGTTCTTGGGCACAAATGCATTGGGTACTTTGGTGGCCTTTTCCTGATTCTTCAGCAGGAAAATGTCATCCCGGGTAACCGGGGTATTCAGGGGGGCGCCTTTCTCTTTCCAGTCCGGGAAGAGTTCGTTCAGGGCCGTGGGCTCGAATACGGTGCCGGCGAGGATGTGCGCGCCGATCTCAGAACCTTTTTCAACCACACAAACGGTTAGTTCTTCGCCGGCTTCCTGCGCCAGTTGCATGACGCGGCAGGCTGCCGACAGGCCCGCAGGGCCGCCGCCGACGATCAGAACATCAAATTCCATCGATTCGCGTTCCACGTTGGTCTCCTCAAACAGCTTTTAATGGATATTGTTTGCCCGCAGGCCTCATCAGGGGCGCCATCATACCGGTAAAAATGCGTATAGACGACAGCCCAAAACCGCTCAAAACGGCTATTTGTCCCGAAAGGATAACGCATTTGAAGAATCAAACAAACGTTTGTTTGAAATCTGCACTAACCTTTGGCATTGTACGTATACACCGAAATATCGTGTGTTTTGAGTCGATTTTTAGTATCGTCTCATTGTCAGGTCGGGTCAACCCGGTCCTTTGACTGTGAAGACTCATTAAATCCATCGTAGAAGAACGAGGAATCTATGAAGGTTCTGGTCGCTGTAAAACGAGTTATCGACTACAACGTGAAGGTGCGCGTCAAGCCGGACAACACCGGCGTTGATCTCGCCAACGTCAAGATGGCAATGAACCCGTTCTGCGAAATCGCAGTTGAAGAAGCGGTTCGTCTGAAAGAGAAGGGCGTTGCCAGTGAAATCGTTGTTGTATCCATTGGCCCGAAGGCTTCTCAGGAGCAGATCCGTACTGCCCTGGCTCTGGGTGCTGACCGCGGTATCCACATCGAGACTGACGAAGAAGTTCAGTCCCTCGAAGCGGCCAAGCTGCTGAAGGCTGTTGTTGAGAAAGAAGAGCCCAAGCTGGTTATTCTTGGCAAGCAGTCCATCGATTCCGACAACAACCAGACTGGCCAGATGCTGGCTGCTCTGACTGGCATGGGCCAGGGCACCTTCGCCTCTGAAGTGGTTGTTGACGGTGACAAGGTTAACGTAACCCGCGAAGTAGACGGCGGTCTGATGACAGTTGCTCTGAACCTGCCGGCGGTTGTTACCACAGACCTGCGTCTGAACGAGCCGCGCTACGCTTCTCTGCCGAACATCATGAAAGCCAAGAAGAAGCCGCTGGACTCCATGTCTCCGGCTGACCTGGGCGTTGACGTTGCCGCTCGCCTGTCCACCCTGAAAGTCGAAGCCCCGGCTGCACGCCAGGCTGGTATCAAGGTGGCTGACGTAGCTGAGCTGGTGGATAAACTGAAGAACGAAGCGAAGGTGATCTAAATGAGCATCCTGGTAATTGCTGAACACGACAACAGCAGCCTGAAACAGGCTACTCTGAACGTTGTAGCGGCTGCCAAGGCCATCGGTGGCGACATCGACGTGCTGGTTGCCGGTGAGAACGTAGGCGCCGTCGCTGAAGCCGCTGCCAAGGCAGAAGGCGTGAACAAGGTACTGATTGCCGACAATGCCGCTTACGGTCATTTCCTGGCAGAAAACCTGTCTGAGCTGGTTGCTGAAGTAGGCAAGGGCTACAGCCACATCCTGACCTCTGCCGGCACCACTGGTAAAGACTTCATGCCGCGTGTTGCTGCGCTGCTGGACGTTGCCCAGGTTTCTGACATTATCCGCGTTGAATCCGAAGACACCTTCGTGCGTCCGATCTACGCTGGTAACGCCATTGCGACCGTCAAGGCAAGCGACAGCATCAAGGTTGTGACGGTTCGTCCGACCGCGTTCGACCCGGTAGCCGCTGAAGGTGGTTCTGCCTCTGTTGAGCAGCTGGACGTAGTAAAAGACGCTGGCCTGTCTTCCTTCGTTGGTGAAGAGAAAGCCCAGTCTGATCGTCCGGACCTGGCTTCTGCCGGTATCGTTATCTCCGGTGGCCGTGGCATGCAGAACGGCGACAACTTCAAGATGCTGGAGCAGGTTGCTGATCTGCTGGGCGCTGCGGTTGGTGCTTCCCGTGCCGCTGTTGATGCCGGCTTCGTGCCGAACGACATGCAGGTTGGTCAGACCGGCAAGATCGTTGCTCCGCAGCTGTACGTTGCGGTTGGCATCTCCGGTGCCATCCAGCATCTGGCGGGCATGTCTGATTCCAAGGTGATCGTTGCGATCAACAAGGACGAAGAAGCCCCGATCTTCCAGGTGGCCGACTACGGCCTGGTTGCAGACCTGTTCGAAGCAGTTCCGCAGCTGGAAGAGGAACTGAAGAAAGTTCTGTAACTTTCTGAAGTTTCAGAAAAAGAAGGCGCCTCAGGGCGCCTTCTTTGTTTTTGAAACAATGCGTTTTTCCGCTTTGCCGATGATCAGTGTATCCGCGAGGATATGCAGTGCCCGGTTAGAGGTTCTCACCGCTTTGTACACCTGCTCGCTCTTCTGGTGGTGGGATTGCTTTATCCGGCGGGCGCTGTCCCGGAACTCATCGTCCCGGGAAAAAAGGTCAATCAGGCCAAACGTGGTGTTGGCGATGGCTTTGTGGACTTTCTCGACTGCCGTCGCGCCGCCGGACACCGTTTCTTCCAACAACCGGGCGCGGTTGCGAACCTCCATCAGGTCCATCCGGCTTTTCTGAATAGCGCTCAGGGCACCTATACGATGGGCATTCAGGATTCTCAGGTCGCGCCGGTTACCATTGGACAGCCGGAATGCAGCAAACAACAGTATTGAGCTGCCGGCCAGACACATCAGGCTAACGATCAGTAACAGCATGGCAGGGCTCCTGTTGCTCTTGTACTAGCGATACTCAATGTGCATATCTACCTCAATGTCCCGCTCGTCCAGCTCCCGCTCCAGCTCTTTCATCACTTCCTGATAGACCATTTTCCGGGTCATTACTGGCAGGCGGTCGGCCAGCACCCGTCCGGTGCGGGATTCGCGTTTGGCCAAGGCAATCGGATCCCGTACCCGTAACGTAAGCACCAGCTCAGGATCCTGATGTGTGTCGCTGATATCCTCGCTTTCCAGCATTTGCTTGATCATCTTTCGCTGCTCAAGCACTTGCCAGACCAGCAGGGCGCTGAAAGCCAGAAGAAACAGGCTGATAATAATCAGAAAGACGCTCAAAGGGGCTCTCCTCCTTCAATGACTGGGCAGAGTGTGCCGCAGTCCACAGGACAAACGATTGGCCGGCCCGACGCCGGTTCACGAGTTCACGGGAAAGTAGCACCACAGAATAAACCTGTTACCATCCATTCATACATTCGTTTGAACAAGGACAGACCATGACAGACACCACCGCTGCGAACTATGACCTTGTCGTGTTCGGTGCCACCAGTTTCGTCGGCCAGATTCTGGCTCGCTACCTTCTGGAAAACTATGGTGCAGACAAGGAGGTCAAATGGGCCATTGCCGGCCGCTCCGAAGGAAAGCTGAACCAGCTCAAGTCGGATCTGGGGGCAGGCGCCGCATCACTACCGGTAATTCTGGCGGATGCAGCAGACGAGCCTGCGCTACGCGATCTGTGCGGCCAGACCCGAGTGGTCATCTCAACCGTGGGCCCCTACGCTCTTTTCGGCGAGACTCTGGTAAAAGTCTGCGCCGAGACAGGTACGGACTATTGCGACCTCACTGGTGAAGTACAATGGATCCGCCGGATGATCGAGCGATACGAGGCCAAGGCTAAAAAGAGCGGTGCACGGATTGTGCATTGCTGCGGCTTTGACTCGATTCCTTCCGATATGGGCGTTTGGTTCCTGCAGCAGCAATCGGAAGCAACCTTTGGCAAAGCCTGCCAGGACGTGCGCATGAGGGTGAAAGTCGCCAAGGGCGGCCTTTCTGGCGGCACGGTGGCTTCCATGATCAACGTGGCCAAGGAAGCCGGAGCCGACCCCAAGTTGCGCAAGGAACTGGCCAATCCGTTCTCCATCTGCCCGCCGGAGCATCGCTCCGAGAAACGCCAGCCCAGCCTGAAATCTGCTGAGTTTGACAAGAACTTCAACGCCTGGCTGGCCCCGTTTGTGATGGGTGCCATCAACACCCGTGTGGTGCACCGCTCCAATGCGTTGCAGGGTGCCCGCTACGGCAAAGAGTTCACCTACGACGAAGCCATCATGACGGGCAAGGGCACCAAAGGCCGCCTGACCGCTTACGGTATGGTGGGTGCGCTGGGTGCGTTCTTCACCGCGTCCGCCATCAAGCCCACACGTTGGGTGGTGGAAAAGCTGGTACCTAAGCCGGGTGAGGGCCCGAGCCCGGACGATCAGGAGAAAGGTTTCTACGACCTGCGTTTCGTGGGCAAAACCACCGATGGCAAGACCATTATCACCAAGGTGACGGGCGATCGCGACCCGGGTTACGGCTCGACATCAAAAATGCTTGGTGAAGCCGGTCTGTGTCTGGCCTTTGATGTGAAAGAGGACGTCAAAGGTGGCTTCTGGACACCGGCCTCGGCGCTCGATGGCAAATTGCTCGAGCGCCTGCAGGCCAATGCCGGTCTGACGTTTGAAGTGGTCGAAACCCGCTGATCAACCCAGGTGCAGAATACGGTCGGAGGCCAGCAGGGCGTCCGGCCCGTGCCCGAGACACACCACGGTGCGCCCCTGCAGCCAACGGCTGATCTGGGGCGAAATCCGTTTACGGGTTGCCTCGTCCACACCAGTGAAAGGCTCATCCAGAATCACCACGGGTGCCTGACTCAGTAACACCCTGGCCAGCACCAGGCGCCGGGCCTCCCCGCCAGATAAACGGTTGCCGGCGCTGCCCAGCCAGGTACCCAATCCTTCAGCGTCCTGGGCGAACCGTTCCGCCAGTTCGACTATCTCCAGTACCCGCCACATATCACCGTCCCCGGCGTTGGGGTTTGCCAACTGAAGGTTCGCTTTCACGGTGTCTTCAAACACCACGGTCGCTTGCGTGAGGTAGGCGCAGGGCAGGGAATGACGTTCTCCCCGGCATGGCTCTGCCAGCCCGGCCAGGGTATCTGCCAGGGTGGATTTGCCACTGCCGGAGACGCCAACGATACCCACGGTGTCGCCCGGGCGAAGCGTCAGCGTGAAGTGACTGAGTAAGGGCGAATAACCCGCGTAACCCAAGGTGATATCGCAGGCCTGAAGAGAGAAGCCCTCCGGCAGTTCGCCAGCAGAACCAGCGGGTGATGCCGCGGCCCTTTCCAGACCGTGGTCGGAGTTCAGGCGGCGCGCAGCAGCACGAGTCGCTCCCAGTTTGCCAAAGGCATCCGGGAGCATGGCGTAGACTTCGGCCAGGCCCAGCAGGGCAATGGGCAGGAGAACCAGTACCGGGCCGCTCAGAGTGCCTTGCTCGAACAGGCGGAAGCCCAGCCACAAGGCTGCCACCGCCGCGACATTGATCAGCAGATGAGAGCCAGCCTGATGCCAGCCGGTTCGGCTGTCGATCCGGGCCTGATCCCTGGAAAGTTCTACGCTTCGACGCATCAGCCGGGCCGTGTGCTTACCCGTGCGGCCAGCGGCGGTAAGTTCCGCAAAGCCTTCAAGATGCTCAACCAGTTCGCCTCGCAGGCTCTCCTGCTGATCGCTCAACTGTCCGGAGGCAGCGTAAGTTCGTAGATACACCAGCCAGGTGGACAGGAGGAACGAAAGCGACAGAATCACCACCAGAATCAGCGCCACAACACCATCAAACAGTAACCACGCCATTGCGGCAAGCAGTAGGGTAACCACGGCTGCCAGGGCGGCGGGGGCAATCAGCCTGAGATAAAGTGTGTCCAGCGCATCGACATCGGCTGTGAGCCGGGAAAGCCACTGCGCGCCGGAACGGGAACTGCGCTCTGTTCGTGGCCGGGCCGCCAATCGGTCAAACAGGGCCACCCGAATATCGGTGAGTAGCTGCAGTACCGTGTTGTGGTTGTACACGCGCTCCAGATACCGGAACACCGTTCGGGACACCGCAAAAAACCGGATACCACCGCCCGGCACATAAAGATTGATGTAGGCCTGTATCCCTGCCGCCAGCAACAGGCCAACCAGCGCGGTTTCGGTCAGAAACCAGCCAGACAACGCTAGCAGACCGATACCGGAAAGCAGGGTGCCCAGTAGCAAGCCGGCACCAACCGTAAGGCGGCCTTTGCGACGAAAAATCAGTGCCAGCCAGGGCCTCAGTTCAGGCATCGCGCACCTCGCCGTCATTCACGACCAGTACACGGTCTGCCAGGGTCAGCAGCGCCTGATGATGTGTGGAAAACACCAGTGTTTTTCCGGATTCGCTGAGTTTATGCAGGGCCTCCAGAATGAACACCTCGCTGGTGGCATCCAGCCCGGCCGTCGGTTCATCCAGCAGAACCAGGGGATAGTCCGCCAGGAAGATACGGGCCAGGCTCAAACGACGGGCCTGACCACCGGAAAGCCCCAGACCATCCTCGGCAATGCGGCTGTGAATGCCGTCAGCGCGGCTGTCCACCAGCTCACCCAGGCCCACCTGTCGTAATGCATAGTCGATGGCAATATCCGTCGCATCCGGGGTGGTTAGCCGAAGGTTTTCGGCCCAGGTACCCTGAATCCAGAAGCCCCGCTGGCCAAGCCATCCAAACGGCTGATTGCCCGGAGCCTCGCCGAATACTGACACAGCCCCTGCCTCTGACTGAATAAAGCCAGCCAGCAGATGCAAAAGGGTCGATTTGCCTCCACCAGAGGGTCCGGTAAGGGCGATCACCTGACCGGCCTTGATGCGGATATCCAGGTTATCGAAGATGACCGGGCCCTCGCCGTAACGGAGCGTGACCCCGGAGATCTGAATGCCTTGATTGCTAATGCTGTTGTCTGGCCGGATCGGCTCTGCGTTGTCGACAGACTGTTCCAGCCGGGCCAGAATCTCGGCACCGGCCCCCAGGGCGGCTGCCCGGTCGTGATAGTGCTGGGATAGCGTGCGCAAGGGCTGAAAGAACTCCGGGGCCAGCAGCAGGATAAGTAATCCGCTGAACAGCGTGAGTTCGTCGCTTGGGCCAAATTCGATATAACCCAGCAATCCGAAGCCGATATAGATGGCCAATACCGCAATCGCCACAGAGGCAAAGAATTCCAGTACCGCTGACGACAAAAATGCCACTTTCAGCGTTTTCATGGTGATCTTGCGGTACTGGTCGGAACGGTTTTCCAGCGTGCGGCTGGCCGCCTCGGTTTGCCCGAACAGCTGAAGCGTCGTTAGCCCTCGTACCTTATCCAGAAACTGGCCGGACAACCGGCTGACCGTTTCGAAATGTTGCTGGTTCAGCTTTTCTGCGCCCATGCCCACCAGGGCCATGAACAGCGGAATGAGCGGAGCAGAGAGCACCAGGAAAATACCAGCCAGCCAGTCCAGCCAGAACACCAGAACAAGGATGGCCAGGGGAATCACCACGGAGAGGGTCATCTGCGGCAGAAAACGCGCGAAATAGCCGTGAAGCGCCTCCACGTGGTCCAACCACTCGCGAGCCAGGGACGCAGCGGACGTATCCGCCAGATTAACCGGACCGGTGGCTTTCCAGTGATGATGCAGTTGCCGGCGGGCATCGCGCCGCACCTGCTCGCTGCAGCGGGCTGCAAAGCGGGTTTGCAGCCCCTGGCCTGCGGCCCGAATCACCAGAACCGCAAGCAGGGCCAGAAATACGGGCGTGAGTTCGGAAACCGGCGTTTTTTCAATCACACCCCGGTGAATCAGCCAGGCCAGCAACACCATTTGTACGATGGTTGCCAGCCCGGCAAGAACACCGGCCAGAACGGTTGCGGTGATCCAGCGCTGGCTGTTGCGGGCCAGACCCGATAGCCAGGCGCGGACCTTTAACCGGGCCGGATCCGCCACTCAGTGGTACCCTTCGCCCGCACGCACCTTGCCGCGGAATACCCAGTAGGTCCAGGCGGTGTAGGCCAGAACAATGGGAATGACGAACAGCAGGCCGAGCAGCAGGAACAGCTGGGACTCATAAGCGGAAGCCGCATCCCACAGGGTGTAGTTGGGCGGAACCACATACGGCCACTTGCTCACCACAAGTCCGAGGTAGGTAGTGATGAACAGGCCCATGGTGGCGACGAATGGCATACCTTCAAACCGGTTGCGTACCGAACGCCAGATCTGGAAAGCACACAGCAGGGTCAGGGCCGGCAGAATCCAGATCACGCTCAGATTGGAGAACCAGCGCTCCCGCACCATGTCGTCAACAAAGGGCGTCCATACGCTGATAATGCCAAACACCACCAACACGGCAATCAGCAGTGGTGCACTTACCTGGTAGGCCCACTCTTGCAGGCGCCCTTCGGTTTTCATGATCAGCCAGGTAGAACCCAGCAGGGCATAACCGGCCAGCATCCCCAGGCCTGTCAGCACGGTGAACGGGGTCAGCCAGTCCAGCGCGCCGCCAACGTAGGCGCCATTCACGGTATTGAAACCCTGGATGTAAGCCCCGACCACAGCACCCTGAGCGAATGCGGCAATGGTAGAGCCACCGGCAAACGACCAGTTCCACAGGTACCTTGAGGTACGAGCCTTGAATCGGAATTCAAACGCCACACCCCGGAAGATGAGCCCTGCCAGCAGCAGGAACACACCAATGTAGAGTGCTGGCAGGAAGATGGAATACACCATCGGGAAGGCGGCCAACAGGCCGGCTCCGCCCAGCACCAGCCAGGTTTCGTTGCCGTCCCAGACCGGGGCCACCGAGTTCATCATGGTATCCCGGTCCTCTTCCGACGGAGCGAACGGAAACAGGATACCCACGCCCAGGTCGAAGCCGTCCATCAACACATACATGATGATGCCGAAGCCAATAATGAATGCCCAGATGAGGGCGAGATCAAACAGTTCCATGGTCAGTGCCCCCCTTCGTTAGCCGGTTTTGCCTGATGAACGCCGTGTGAGCCGGATTCAATCTCGAACGGCACATGGGCCGCAGAGAGCGGACGGGCAGGGCGATCAGAGGCATGTTCTTCATCGTCAGAATCTTCAAGACCAACGTAAAGCACCCGCATGAGGTAATACACGCCGGCACTGAACACCAGGGCATAGACAACGATATAGCCGATCAACGTGAACAGCGCCATGCCGCCGGTAAGCGAGGGCGTTACCGATTCGGCCTGGGTCATCATGCCGTACACCAGCCAGGGTGCCCGGCCTACCTCGGTCACAAACCAGCCGGTAAGCACGGCAAAGAAGGGCGCGATACTCATAAAGCGCATCCCCTGAAGATACCAGCGGGTCTTGTAAAGCTGGCCACCCGCGCGCAGAAACAGGCCTGCGAGCGCAAACAGAATCATCAGGACACCAATGCCGACCATGATCCGGAAGGACCAGAACACAATCGCCACCGGTGGTTGCTCTTCGACCGCCACTTCATTCAGACCCGGCACTTCGCCATCCCACTCGTGGGTAAGAATCAGGCTGGCCAGGCTGGGAATGCCAATCTCGAAATGGTTGGTCTGGTTTTCCTGGTCGGGAATGGCAAACAGCAACAGCGGCACATTGCGGGAGGTTTCCCAGTTGCCTTCCATAGCCGCGACTTTGGTGGGCTGATGTTCCAGAGTATTCAGGCCATGGAAGTCACCTACAACCGCCTGGGCCGGGGCAATGAACAGCAGCAACCAGAGGCACATGGAGAGTGCCTTGCGATTGGCTTCCACCTCACGCCCCCGCAACAGATACCAGGCACTGACACCCGCCACGACAAATCCACCGGTAAGGAAGGACGCCAGGGCCATGTGCATAAAGCGATACGGGAAGGACGGGTTGAAGATAGCCTCGCTCCAGGAGACCACATGGAACACTCCCTCACGGAATTCGACACCGGCCGGTGTCTGCATCCAACTGTTGGCTGCGAGAATCCAGAAGGACGAGATAAAGGTGCCGGTGGCGACCATGATGGCGGCGAACAGATGAACGCCGGCGGGTACCTTGTCGCGGCCAAACAGCAGCACCCCCAGGAACGCCGCCTCCAGGAAGAATGCGGTGATCACCTCATAACTCAGGATGGGGCCGAGGAAGTTGGCCGAGGCCTGAGAGAACGCGCTCCAGTTGGTACCGAACTGGAATGACATCACAATGCCCGAGACCACGCCCATGCCAAAGACCACAGCGAAGACCTTGGTCCAGAAGCTCGACAGTTTGGTCCACACCGGATTACGGGTTTTGAAGGCGAGGCCCTCAAGTACCGCGATGTAGGAGGCTAGCCCGATGGTAAACACCGGAAAAATGGCGTGAAATGACACCACAAACGCGAACTGGATTCGCGATAGGATGAGAGGATCTAGTTCCATAGGAACCTCCGGTAACTCGCACAAGTCATAACAAACGGGTCAGCGAACCCGTTCAGCCGCTGCCATAGTTTATTTTGTTATGTTGTTATTACCGGCAGATGATTACGATGCTACGCAAATCGTAGCAGATTTCGATAGGGCAGTTTGTCGCACCCCTTGATATAAAACAATTATGGTGAGCCAGATGAGCTTTTACGAGGAACGAATTCTCCCCCACATCATAGACAAGGCCTGTTCCATGGGCCAGGTGATGAAGCTGCGCAGCCAGGTGGTTCCGCAGGCCAGGGGCCGTGTACTGGAAGTGGGCATGGGCTCTGGCATCAATCTGGAGTTCTACAACCAGGACCAGGTTGAATTGGTGTACGGACTGGAACCCTCCGAGGGCATGCGCAGAAAAGCGCTACCCAACCTGCAACGTTCGCCCATAAAAGTGGAATGGCTGGACCTGCCGGGGGAGAAAATACCGCTGGAAGACAACAGTGTGGACACCGTGCTGCTGACCTTCACCCTCTGCACCATCCCGGACTGGCACGCCGCGCTGCAGCAAATGAAGCGGGTGCTTCGGCCCGGCGGTAACCTGTTGTTCCTGGAGCACGGCGAATCCCCCCACGATGCCACCCGCAAATGGCAACATCGAATCACACCCGGCTGGCGCAAGCTGGCCGGTGGCTGCCACCTGAACCGCCATATAGCGGACCTGATCAGGGAAGCGGGTTTCGAAATCCTGGAACTGGAAAACCTCTACATCCCAAAAGCGCCCAAAATCGCGGGTTACATCTACAAGGGCAGGGCGATCAAGCCGGTGGAGGCATAGAAAGCGTATTGAAGAGCCGCCGGGAAACAGAATTGCGTTACGCCACCGGCCCTTATACAATTCCGCCCTTCAAGAATCTCCCCTCCGATGCCCGGATGGTGAAATTGGTAGACACAAGAGACTTAAAATCTCTCGGCCGCAAGGCCGTGCCGGTTCGATTCCGGCTCCGGGCACCATTCTTTCGAGTGAAAAACGTAGTTTTAGCGCTAGCCTTTTTGGTTCTCCAGAAAGAAGAAAACCGCGCCCGTTTCCAGCCGCGGTTTCCTAATCGTTTGCGTGGCTATCAAGCAGCCTTAGCCATCCGCTTCCTCACACCAAATCCCAGCAGGCCCAGGCCCAGCAAGGCGAGGGTAGAGGGTTCTGGCACGGAAACCGGCCGTGAGGTAATGACACCTTTGAGTGTAGCGTCATTGTCCATCCGCTCCATGGTCCAGAATTCACTGGCCAATGCACCGCTGTAGAAGAAACCTGAGATATCTACAAAGTAGTTAACGCCATCAATCAGGAAGGAATCAGAGGCGCCGACGTTGAGCGCGAAGGTCACTCTGTCTGCGCAGCCATTCGCGTTAACACCTAGACCATTTCTGCCGCCATCTGCACAGCGCCAATCATTGTTGGGTGTTTCCCAATGTTCGAACTCAAACACGGAATATACGGTTTCCGCCATACCATCTATGGTCAGGTTGGTTTCGACGGTCAGCTGGGCGGTATTCAGTGAGGGTTCGTAGATGGGCCAGTTGAAATGGGTAAAGGTACCCAAGTCAAAGTCTGTGTTTTCATTGATGTTTGCCGGAAGAGGGGTGTAGCCGTCGAAACGGTATCCGCTTTGTTGGTCTTGCTGGTTGGCCGGATTGCCCCAACGGATTTCACTGGTTCCACCACCGGTTACGGCAGGGCTTCCGGGGTTAGTGGCGGTCCAGATCCCGCTAACGCTGGTCAGCTGAATCACCGCGGCCTGGGCGGATCCTGCGGCAAACAAGGCCACGGCGGCGCTGGCGATCAATAGTTTCTTATTCATGGGTGACACTCCCTGTGGGCTTCGTCATTTGTTTACCGTCGCTCGAAGGTGTAATTCCTGAGCTCCGGTAGACAATCAGCAACAGGGGTGCCTGATCTTAAAAACTGCCCGTTTAACAATATGAAAGGAGTGTCACCTTTGCGGCTGGGTGATATTTGATCAGCTGCATTGTAAAAAAAACGGACATACCCAGAGGCTAACGATCCGGGCTGTCCTGTTCTGGCAGGGGCTCAATGCTGTTGATGTCGCCGGTGGGGGCGGCCGGTTCATCCTTGATAATCACGACGATACCGCCAACGATAATGGCAAGACCAACAACGGCTTTGAGCAATGTTGAGCGAGACATGCATCACCTCCTGTGTCGGGTACATGTTATTACCCTGAGGGCATTTCCTGGCATTGCAACCATACGCCGAAGGTCGGTTCGACATAGGCGGCGGCCTTGGGAATACTGACACCAAGAAATATCCGATAAAAACCAAGGGGAGTGTTGTATGACGGCGGCATCTGATGAACTGGTGCGACTGCACGCTGAAAACGGCGTGGCCACAGTAACCCTGAACCAACCGGAGCGGCGTAACAGTCTTTCGATGGCCTTGCTGGAAGCGCTTTCAGAGGTACTTGAGCAGATCGCCGGGGATGGCAGCGTGCGCGTGGTGGTACTTGCCGCAGCCGGCAAGGTGTTTTGTGCGGGGCACGATCTTCGGGAAATGCGGGATCAGTTCGACAGTCACGATTTCCAACTGCGGCTGTTTCAGCAGTGCAGCAGGGTGATGCAGCAGATTGTGAACCTGCCCAAACCGGTGATTGCCCGGGTTGCCGGTGTGGCGACCGCCGCGGGTTGTCAGCTGGTGGCCAGTTGCGATCTGGCGGTGGCAGAGAAGGGCGCCCGTTTTGCCACGCCCGGCGTGAACATTGGCCTGTTCTGCTCCACGCCCATGGTGGCCCTGTCCCGCAATGTCAGCCGCAAACACGCGATGGAGATGCTGCTGACCGGTAAGTTGATTGATGCGGCCCGGGCAGAACAAGTCGGGCTGATTAACCGTGCAGTAGAACCGGGAGCCCTGGATGAGACGGTGTACGGCATGGCCGCCACCATTGCCGGAAAATCCGGGCATACCCTGAAAATTGGTAAAGAGGCGTTCTACAAACAGCTGGAAATGCCGCTGGCTCAGGCCTATGACTACACGGCCAAGGTGATGGCGGAAAACATGCAGGCGAATGATGCCCAGGAGGGTATTTCCGCGTTTCTGGATAAGCGGGACCCAGACTGGCAGCACAAGTAATCAGGGTTTGCAGGGGCTGGCCTGATCCCAGATCAGACGGTCTCCGGCTTCAATTTGCCGGCTGCTGAAATAACCGGCGTTCATTTCCACGGCGTGCCAGTAGGAGGCGCCAGCGGGGTAGCTGGGACAATCGTTGCTGCGAGATGATGCACAGGGGTGCATCTGGCGAATGCTGACGATAACGCCCTGGTTATCCAGAAAGGCAATGTCCAGGGGCAGGAGAGTCTGGTACATCCAGAAGCCTTGCTCCGGGCTGCGCTCATAATCATAGCTGAACAGCATGCCGGCGTTTTCTGCCAGGGCTTCCCGGCCCATCAGGCCTTTCTGGCGGTCCTGGCTGTTGCTGGCCACTTCCAGCACCACCGGGTGTTGCGTTGTATCAGTGACGAAACAGGCCTGGGCCACCGGCAGGTGCGAGGAATCTTTGGCGTCTGCCGAGCCGCAGCCTGCAAGCAGGGCGCTTAAAACCAGCAGGGCAAGATGGCGAGCGATCATGAGCGCAGACGGTAGCCGGTTTTGAAGATCCACCAGACGGCGGTCATGCACATGGTCAGGAACACCATGGTCATACCTACACTGATGCCCACGTGCACATCGGAAACCCCGTAAAAGGCCCAGCGGAAGCCACTGATCAGGTACACCACCGGGTTGAACAGGCTGATGGTTTGCCAGATCTCGGGCAGCATGTCGATGGAATAGAAGGTGCCGCCCAGAAACACCAGTGGGGTCACAATCATCATCGGCACAATCTGCAGCTTCTCGAAGCCATCGGCCCAGATGCCAATAATGAAGCCGAACAGGCTGAAGGTCATGGCCGTGAGCACCAGAAACGAGAACATCCAGAACGGATGCAGAATCGAGTAGTCCACAAACAGCTTGGCGGTGGCCAGGATAATCAGGCCCAGTATCACGGCCTTGGTGGTCGCGGCACCCACATAACCCAGCACGATTTCCACGTAGGATACCGGTGCAGACAGCACCTCATAGATGGTACCGGAGAATTTCGGCATGTAGATGCCGAAGGAGGCGTTGGAGATGCTCTGCATCAGCAGTGACAGCATCACCAGGCCGGGAATGATGTAGGCGCCATAACTGATGTTGTCGATGTCACCCATGCGCGAGCCAATGGCCGAGCCAAACACCACAAAGTACAGGCAGGTGGAGATGACCGGCGAGAGCACGCTTTGCATGACCGTGCGTTTCATGCGCGCCATCTCGAATTTGTAGATTGCTTTTACACCGTAAAGATTCATTGTTCTCTCCGTGAGGGCCGTTCGGGCGGGTGGTTACTCGTGCACCAGGCCCACGAATATCTCTTCCAGGGAACTCTCCCGGGTTTGCAGATCACGGTACTCAATGTCCAGATCACCCAGGGTACGAAGCAGTCGGGCCACGCCGGCCTGTTGTTGCTGAGAGTCGAAGGTGTAGATCAGCTCGTAGCCGTCTTCTGAAAGCTCGATTGGCTCCAGGGTGAGTTCCCCGGGCAGCTTATCCAGTTTTTGCTGAAGCTGCAGGCGAAGTTCTTTCTTGCCCAGCTTGGACATCAGGCGGTTCTTGTCTTCCACCAAGATGATCTCGCCCTGGCGGATAACGCCAATGCGGTCAGCCATTTCTTCCGCTTCTTCAATATAGTGGGTGGTCAGAATGATGGTGGTGCCGTTCTCGCGGAGTTTGCGCACCATCTCCCACATGTCACGCCGTAGCTCCACATCCACTCCGGCGGTAGGTTCATCCAGGAACAGAATGCGCGGTTCGTGGGACAGCGCCTTGGCGATCATCACCCGGCGTTTCATACCGCCAGACAGTGACATGATGCGGTTGTTGCGCTTGTCCCAGAGGGACAGGTCTTTCAGAACCTTTTCGATATGGGCAGGCTTGGGTGCCTTGCCGAACAGGCCGCGACTGAAAGATACCGCATCCCAAACGGTTTCAAAGGAGTCGGTATTAAGCTCCTGGGGCACCAGGCCGATGGCCTCCCGGGCTTTGCGGTATTGCTTGACGATGTCGTGGCCGGCGGCTTTGACCTCGCCATCGCTCTTGTTGACGATGCCGCAGATGATAGAGATCAGGGTGGTTTTACCAGCACCGTTGGGGCCGAGCAGCGCGAAGATCTCGCCGGGGTAGATTTCCAGGTTGACGTCTTTGAGGGCCTGGAAGCCATCTTCGTAGATCTTGTTCAGGTGCTTAACGGATATGTCCGGTTGCACGGGCGTGTCCTGTTCTGTTGGTGGTAGACCAGAAAGCCGCACATTTTCTCATGCTGGCAGCAGTTTAGAAACCTTTGCTATGTCCGGAATTATCCCCATAATGCCGGTTTCAGATCTGGTTGTGAGGCAGGGTATGGTACGAACCATCGTGGTTCCGGGTTTAGTGTTGGCTGCAATTGGGGCTTTGGTGTTTGGCCCACAGTGGCTGAAAACCGCCGGCACCCCCGAGGAACGGCCAGAATGCGACCTGCTTTCCCGTGCCTGCACCTGGGAGACCGACGAAGGCGCCTGGCGAGTGGAACTCAGCACGCTCGAAGAAGGCGTTCAGGGCATGGAATACCGGCTGGCCATTACCGTACCGGAAGCGCCGGACCGTTTTCTGGCGGTGCTGAGAGGGCAGTCCATGTATATGGGCGAATATCCGGTACCCATGGAGCGCCAGGAGCCCCTGAGCTATCAGGCAACCTTTACAGCTCCGTTCTGCACGACGGGTGCGGAGATGATCTGGCGCATTGACCTGCAGGATGGCCAGAAAGTATTGGAAAATGTGCCCTGGGCACTGGTGTTCCGGGCTGAGAAATAGTTAAATCCCGTCAAATTTCGATGACTTCCAGGGAACAGTGATGGATTACGGGGAAAGCGTTCAGAAGGTGCTATTGCGGAAAATTCGCAAGGCCGAGCAGGATCTCGTTCAGCTCAAGCTGGATTACTGTCGCTTCGTGTTCGGGCTGACCCACCGGGCTACAGTTTCAGCCAATGGCCAGTCCTGGGTAGTGCGGGCGGTGGATGTGGAATCCATGACTTACACCGATGATGGCGAATTCACCAAACCCGCAATTACCGGGTCACCTGCCAACGATGATTCCTGCCGGGAGGCCGTTAACCTGGGCAGCGACTGGACTCTCGAAACCGCTAAATAAACGCGTTACTGGTCACCGCCTCGTAGAGGCTCGAGTTAGCAGGCACATAATGGTTGGCTTGCCAGAATTCCGCACCTTCCAGCCCGGCACGGTAACACGCCATCAGCACGCTGCTACCGGTAAGCGTCGAAATAGCCTGCAGCGCCTCTGGCTGCCGAATACCCGTCTTTCGGCTGACAATGCCCGCAACCATACCTGCCAGCGCCTCGGAGTGGCGAACGGGTTTCGGGCTCAGGGCGCAGCTGGCACCGTAGAGCCAGGCTGCAGCATAAGTACGAACCGCCTCTGGCGATTCTGACAGTACCAGGCCTTTCACCCGGCAATCCCGCTCCTGCAATCCCGCCAAAATGTGCAATTGGGTAAAGAGTTCAGTTCGATCCGGTGCCGTCATGCCTTTGTAGCGACGCGCTTCATTGCCCGAACTGGCGACCCTGCGCGCGGAACTCCCGGAATTATCGGCTTGCGGATCGGCGCCTGCGGCACCGGCTGGAACAAAGGATTCTGTCCGGGACAGGGTAAGCACCCGCGCGGCTAACAGCGCCAGCAGGGCAATCAGCCCCAGTTCTGTCATTGTAACCAATCCATTGACCATCGTGGTATTCCTCTGAAAACGGAGCGACAAGCTGAATCATCGAGTGATTGTAACGTTGTGTAACCGGTAGGGCAGTGGGCAAACCCCGAAAATGGCACTGAAGACCGGTTTAGCTTTGAAAAATGTGATGCCAGTCCCAGGGGATCAGCAGGTGGGCATGGTCTGAAGGGCCAGTTTGCGACGAATGAAACGGCCCAGGGCGTCGACACCAATGTTCAGCAGAGCGGTAATCAAAATCAGCACCATGGCACGATCAAAACGAATATTCTGAATGGCACTGTCGACGTAAAAGCCGAGAGTGTAGATGCCAAGGATGCCCAGTATCGCCGTTTCGCGCATGATGATTTCCCAGCGGTAGAACAGGAATGCCAGGAATGAGCGGTAGATGCGGGGCACCAGTTCCCAGCTGTAGCGGGAAAAACCCACCGGAGCGTCCGGGCGCAGGTGAATGGTGTTGGTCTGCCGGCCTATCAGGTGGCCGATAATGCCACCGTTGTGCAGGGCCAGAGCCACCACGGCCGGCAGCATGGAAGGCCCCCACAGCTGCAGCAGAATATAGGCAAGAATGTATTCCGGTGTGGATCGGGCGATCACCAGAAACACATGGCCGGAGGTACGCCGCACCGGGCCACCGAAATGATTCGAGATCAGGGGGAAGGCCAGCAGGGACAGAATGCCGGTGGCTACCAGCGCTATCTGGGTTAAGACCACGGTGTTCCAGATGCCTGGCAGCGCTTCAGTTATCATTACATCGGATAACCACGCCCAGATAGCCGCAAGCCCTTCGCCATCCCGGATCGGTGAAGGAATGATATCCTCCGTAAAGAAGCGCTCCACGTTGCCCCAGACAATGGGCAGACCGTCCCCAAGAAAAAAGGGCGCTGCAAGAATATAGATCGGCAGTAGTTTGGGGCGAACCCATAAGGGCATGGTGGCGATCAGTACATAGAACAGAATCAGCATGGCGCCGGCATCTGAGTACAGACCCTGGGAGAACGAGGATTCCAGGTAGAAACCCAGAGTCGGTAGCCCCACAAAGCCCAGGATGGCAGAGGAACGCAGGCCACACTCGAGTCGGTAGGCCGTATAGGTGCGCATCTGAACCCAGCAATCAGGGATACGGGCATACAGAAAGGCGGCAATGGATGAGGTTCCCGGTGGCAGCAGACGGCCCGGTTCCTGGTCTGCCTCTTCCAGGATTTCCGAATAGACCTTGGCGAAGATGCCGGAATAGGGAATGGCAATGGCCAGCACACCCGTGAGCGGGTGGAAACCGAAAAACTGGAGAAAGATCAGCGCCCAGAACAGCTCATGGATGGCGCGGATAAAAGCGCAGAAGATTCGTACTGGCAGAAAGCGGTACACCAGCGCCAGCAGGAAGCCGCAGATACTCCCGAGGGTTACACCCACAAAGGCAAAAGCTACGGTCCGCAGCAGGGCAGTGAGCAAGCCTTCGGTACTGAAAAAATTGGGTGTGGCTACGCCCAGGAAGAACCGGCCAAGGTCCTGCCAGGGGTTGGCAGTGGTGATGGCAATGTCCGCAACCAACAGCCCGAGCAACGCAACGGCAAGAAAGATAAGGCTGGCTCGTACGGTCGGATAGGCGAACATGCTGAGAGTCGGTGCCTGTCAGTAGAGAACGGAAATGTCAGCGGCGGTCAGCTCACTGGCCGGCTGGTCCAGGGCAATCTGGCCGTACTGAATACCGATGATGCGGGTACAGTGTGCCAGAGCCATCTCCACATCGTGCAGGGCAACAATACTGGTGGTGAATTGATTGGTAAGCATGGTCATCACCTGCTGGGCCATTGGCCCGTCCAGGGCGGAAATGGGCTCATCGGCCAACAGAGTTGGCGCCTGCCGATAGAGTGCCCGCGCAATGGCCACTCGTTGCCGTTGGCCGCCAGACAGTGCTGCCGCGGGAATCCAGAGTTTTTCTGGTATACCCAGTTTGGTCAGTAACGCCCGGATGGCGTCTTTGTCCCGCCGGAACGGACGGATCAGCGTAAGCGTGTTGTACCAGGTGGCATGCTGGTCCAGTTGCCCCATAAACACATTGTGGAAGACAGGAAGGGCATTGACCAATCCCAGGCCCTGGGGAACGAGTGAAGCCTTGCCTTCGAGCCGGTCATAAAGCAAGCGGATAAGCGTGGATTTGCCGGCACCACTTTTGCCAACCAGACCAACGTGTTCCCCTTCATTGATTCGGAAGGAGAGCGGGCCGATAACCCGCTCTCCATCGAAACTGGCGGTCAGGCCATGGAAATCAAAGCCTGACATCAATCGAGAATTCCGATGTTTTCCGCTGTTGCACGAATGGGCTCGTAGTCGTCATTGGACGCCGGAATGAAGCCGGAGCGGGGGAAGCTCTCCAGCAAGGCAGGATCGTCCAGCTTCAGCAGGGCTTCGGTGACCTTCTGCTTGAAGCCATCACCAAAACGCTCGTCGACATCGCCACGGATGGTCCACTGATAATCCGGGTAGGAAGGTGTTTTCCAGATTACCTGAACGGAATCAGTATCGATGTTGCCGTTTTCCAGTTCTTTTTCCCAAACCTGGAAGTTCAGGGCGCCCACTTCATAGGTTCCGGCCTCGACCAGGCGAAGGGTACGGGTATGGTTGCCACTGAAACCAACCCGGGAGAACAGGGAATCCGGCGCTTCATTGAAGACATCCCGAATGTAGAACTCCGGCATCAGGCGGCCCGAGGTCGAACCTTTTGAACCGAAGGTAAAGGTTTTGCCGCGCAGTTCGTCTTCCAGCTCATCCAGGCTGTCGGCCGGCTGAATTCCAGTGCTCGTGTTGGCGATAAAGTAGGTCTCGAAGGCTTCGTCTTCAACGCCTTGAGCAATGGCTTCGGAACCCGGAACCAGTCGACGGGCCTGAACACCAGACAAGCCCCCAAACCACGCCAGTTGTACCTGGTTGTTGCGGAAGGCCGATACCGCAGCGGCGTAGGATTTCACCGGGATGTAACGCACCTCAACATCCAGTTGCTCCTGAAGATAGTCAGCCACGCCACGAAAGCGCTCGACCAGTTTGGTTTCATCTTCATCCGGAATGGCGGTGAATACGAAAGTGTCTGCCTGAACGGTGGTTGCCGCTGCCAGCGAAAGCAGGCCCGTCGCCAGCCATTTTCTGAGGTTGCTGATTGCCATCATGAATCATTCCTTTGCGAGGTGGGGTTTGGTGAAAAACGTTGCCATCTACTTGAAAACCCAGTCAGGATAACGTGATTTCCATCAAGTCTGAACCGGTATACGAGGGAAGGCTTTACCTGGCGCAGTGCCACATGCAGAATTTTTCAAAAACAGAACAAGTGAACGCCATGCGATTGACCATAGTAACTCCAGCCGGCCCGGATTCGAAAGCAGGTAATCGGGCCACCGCACTGCGTTGGCAGAGTCTGCTGGAAGCAGCCAGTCATCAGGTGGAAGTGGTGACAGAATACCAGCGCCAGGAAACGGACTGCCTGATTGCCCTGCACGCCTGGCGAAGTGCTGACGCGGTTAAGCGGTACCGGGAAACATGGCCCGAGAAACCTTTGATCGTGGTACTTACCGGCACAGACATATACCGCTTTCAGCACGAGTTTCCGGACATCACATGGGCCTCCATGGACGCCGCTGATCTGTTGATCGGGCTGCATGATCTGGTGGCCGAGGATATTCCCGAACGCTACCACGACAAATTGCTGTGCCTGCGGCAATCCGCGCCCAAGCCGTCAGTGGCGGGTAGCGCCCGGGCAGAAAAGGACCAGTTCCACGTTTGCGTTATTGGCCATCTGCGTGACGAAAAGGATTCTCTGCGTGCTGCCTGGGCCTGCTACCACCTTCCTGAGCAATCCCGCATTGTGGTTTCCTGCGCCGGCAAGGCCCACAACGAGGCGTGGCGGGAAAAGGCGCTGGAAGAAAGCCGGTCCAATCCCCGGTTTCATTATCTGGGTGAGTTGGACAAGCCAAAGCTGGAGCACCTGATGGCCGTGAGTAATCTTATGGTGATCAGTTCCATCATGGAGGGTGGGGCGAATGTGGTGTCGGAAGCCTGTCGGGCGGGCTTGCCGATTCTTGCCTCTGATATTCCCGGCAACCGTGGTTTGCTGGGCGATGACTATCCCGGCTGTTTTCCGGTTAAAGACGATAAAGCTCTGGCGAGCCTGATGTTACGTGCGGAAACCGACGCGGAATTCCTGGCGGAACTGCGAGCGAAGGTAAATGCCCTTGCGTCTGGATTTACCCCGGAGAGCGAACTGGAAAGCCTGGAACTCGCCCTGGTCAGATGCAAAAAAGGGTAGGCCGACGGGCCTACCCCTTATTTCAAGCCATGGGGTTGCGAGATAGGTTTCAGAGTACCTTTTTCGCTTCGGCAGACAACTCGCTGAACCCTTTCAGGCTCTTGAATGCTTCCAGCTTCTGCTTGTCCGCATCGCTGGGGTTGGCAATCTGCTCGATGGAGGTAATGCCAGCCTCTTTCATTTTCTTTGCGGTTGCCGGGCCAATGCCCTTCACGCGGGTAAGGTCAGACTTGTCTGCCGGCTTGGCCGATTTCTTCGGAGCTGCGGCCTTGGGCTTGGCAGTGCTCGTTTTCTTGGCGGCCGGCTTGGCAGCGGCGGTTTTCTTGGCCGGAGCCGCTTTCTTGGTACCACTGGCCTTCGAGGTTGATTCGCCGGACTTGGACACTGACTTGCCAGTTTCCTTTGAAGCGATACCCAGGCGCTCCAGCAATGCCGACTGCAGTTCGTGGAATTCATTCATGCGGCGCTCAAATTCGTCGTTAAAGCGCTTCATTTCACGATCACGCAGCTCATCCATGTCTTTCAGGAGCTTGCGTACCGGCTCCTGAACCTGGTTCTGCAGGTTGTCGAACTGCTTCAGTGCGTCGTTAATCAGCCCTTCGATCTGGGCGGATGTTTTCTCGAACTCTTTGTTTACTTTCTTGACGATCTTATCAACGCTTGGCTTGGCTTTCTTTGCCATGGAGTGTCTCCTTACGGAAGGGAAGTGCGGGTGAAGTGAACGGGCATCAGGCCATTTGTCGCATACCGGAAGCGGGACTCGACCCACGCCGGGATTTCAGGCTCTGTTTCTTGAGAACAACTTCTCTTATGCGCCGCAGTTTGTCAGAGAGCGGCGATTCGTCTCGAGCATTTAGCTCAACAAAATCAAGTGAGTAGAAGAAGTTGCTACAGTGTTTTCTCTTTTCGGTAACCAGGCCGGTCAGGCCTTCGGCACGGATTTCTTCAAACGGCATATCCATAACAAGGTCGAGAACCACGGTATCCCCGGGTTCAAACAGTTTGTCCGTTTTCATCACGCAGCCGTAACTGTCGAGTTCATAAAGTCGCGCTTCCACGGTTTCCTTGCGAAAAATGCCGTGTCGGATTCGGAAACGCGCGACCAGGTCCGGTAGTTCTTCGTTCATGGAACGCTTGCTCTGCTATTGAGGTCGGCCAGATATATACTGAACATTAATTAAACAATAGACGGGCCAGAAACTTTTGGCAATGCCGTCAGCTATCTACCGCAGCCCGTTCATGGAAATAATCAGGATTTGGCCCCCTGTGCGGGGCCAAATCTGCCCATTACCGGGTTTTCAGCTCGTAAAGGTCAACACGTCGATCTTTCAGATTGGTGACAGAACCTTCGTTTCTGACCAGTTTGAGCTTTTCCAGATCCATATCTGAAAACATGATCATTTCGGTGTTCGGTGTGGTTTCTGCCATCACTGCATCATGAGGGAATGCGAAATCCGACGGCGAGAATACCGAAGACTGGGCGTACTGAACATCCAGGTTTTCCACTTTCGGCAGGTTGCCCACGCTGCCGGTAATCACCACGTAGCACTCGTTTTCTATGGCCCGGGCCTGGGCACAATGGCGCACGCGCAAATAGCCGTTCTTGGTATCGGTCCAGAAGGGGACACAGATAATGTCCACATCCTGACTGGCGGCGATACGGCCCAGTTCCGGAAACTCAATGTCGTAGCAGATCATGATGGCGACACGGCCGGCATCGGTATCGAATACCTGGAATTTATCACCACCCTCAATAACCCAGTCGCGACGTTCGTGAGGGGTGATGTGGACCTTGCGCTGCTCGTCTACACGACCGTCACGGTGGCACAGGTATGAGACGTTGTAGACCCGGTCATCTTCAATCAGCGGCATGGAGCCGGTGATAATGTTGATGTTGTAACTGACGGCCATTTCCGACATTTCGTTGCGGAACTGTTCGGTAAAGCCGGCGAGGAACCGAATGGCACGGGTCTGATCCATCTGGTCGGTCAGCCCCATCAGCGGCGCGTTGAAAAATTCCGGGAACAGGGCAAAGTCGCTTTTATAATCCGACAGTGCGTCCACGAAGTACTCAACCTGCTTGAGCACCTCCTCCACCGAGGTGAATTCCCGCATCTGCCACTGCACCGCCCCCATGCGCACCTGGGTTTTTTTGACGTTGAGTACCGATGAGGGAGGCGTATAGAGAATGTTTCTCCACTCCAGCAACGTTGCATATCCGAGGGATTTCTGGTCTTCCGGCAGGTATTTGTGCATCAGCCGGGTAACCTGGAAATCGTTGGAAAGCTGGAACGTCAGGATCGGGTCGTAGATTTCCTTGCGATCAACGCGCTGAATGTATTCTTCCGGAGTGTATTGCTCGGCGTACTTGAAGTAGCTGGGAATCCGCCCTCCGGCGAGGATGGCCCGCAGGTTCATGGAACGACAGAGCTCTTTTCGTGCTTCATACAGGCGACGCCCCAGTCGATAGCCCCGGTATTCGGGGTCTATAAACACATCCAGGCCGTAAAGCGAATCGCCGTTGGGGTTGTGCCAGATTTTCTCGTTACGCAGAATCAGGTCGTCGTAGGCGTGAGGGTTGCTGAATCTTTCGTATTTCACGCATACCGTGAGCGCCACCGCCACCAACTGGCCGTTGTCTTCGATACAGATCTGGCCATCCGGAAACTGTTCTACCAGAGCCTTGATGGTTTCTTTTGGCCACGCGCCACCAATGTCGTCGTAAACCCGATCCATCAACTCTTGCAACTGGCCGTAGTCATCAAGGGTCAGGTTACGCAGATTCAGGTGGAGCTCTTCATGGGCCATAGGGTTCTCCCTGTCGTGTCTGGCGAATGTGCTGTGATCTCAGCATTCTAGCAAAGAGTGTTCAAGACTTCGCAGGATCTGCCGTTAGTAAGTATGTTTCGACTACACTAAATGATAAATGCAATTTGTTTTTGACCCTGATTGGAGACCGTCAGCTTGAACCTATCATTCGCCCAGAAATTGCTGATCGCAATTGGCTCCCTGATCGTGTTGATTATGGGCGCCCTGACAATTTCCAACGATATTCGGCTCCGCTCAACGACCGATCGCTACGTTAGCGCGCTGATGAGCGATGCAGTGGCCCAGAGTACGTCGAGTATTGCCGATTGGCTCAATACGCGCCTGGATATGGCGGAAGCGACGGCGAAGGCGCTGGAACGGACTCGCAACGACGATAACGCCCGCGTTCTCATGGAAGCCATGACCGAAGGTGGCAACATCAAGGACGTGTACGCCGGCACCGAAGATGGCCGCATGCTGATGCGAAGTGCCGAAGTAGAAGCCACGCTTCCACCCGATTATGACCCCCGGGTACGCCCCTGGTACCAGAAAGCCCAGCGTTTGGGGCAGGCGTCGTTTACCGATCCGTACCTGGATGCAACCTCGGACGAGACCATTATTTCCGCCATGGCGCCAATCAAGCGGGGCAATTATGTTGGCGTGGCCGGTATGGATATCAGTCTCAACACAATCGATCAGATGCTATCGACCATTACCCTGGCAGAGACGGGCTATGCGGCGTTAATCAACAATTCCGGCACGGTCCTGTTTCACCCCAACAGCGAGATTGTTGGCAAGAACATCAGCGGCATGATCGGTCAGCAGCCGGTTCTGGACGGTTCTCTGCAGGGATTTGAGAGCGAGGGTGCCGAGTGGAGTGTCAGCTTTCACCCCATCAGCGAAGCCCGGGCCGTGGACTGGTACCTGGTTACGTTCGTGAATGAAAACCTGATCAGTGCTCCCATCGTCGAGGCTCGGACTATGGGCCTGATCATCGCCGGGGTAGGGCTGATTGTTGCGCTTGTCTTGCTCTACTTTGCGATAAGCTTCCTTCTTGCGCCGGTTCGCAGGCTTAATGGCGCCATGTCTCGCATCGCTTCCGGAGATGCGGATCTTACCAAGCGTCTTGATGACTCTGCGTCTGATGAGTTTGGGCAGTTGGCGCGCAGCTTTAATAGCTTTGTTGAGAACATCCAGCAGGTTGTAAAAGAAGTAAAAGAGGGCAGCGACGAACTGGAGGAGAACGTAAAGTCGCTCCGACAGACGTCCAGCGACAGTCGCTCCAGTGTTGAAAACCAGCAGCATGAGATCGACATGATCGCGACGGCAATTAACGAAATGTCCGCGGCGGCGGGTGAGATTGCCCAGAATGCCCAGCAAACTGCGGAAGCTGCAGAGAATGCAGACCAGGAAAGCCGGGGTTCCCTGGAGACCGTCACCGCCTCGCGGGATGCGGTGCAGAAGCTGGTGGGTGAAATAAACGCCGCCGCCGAGGTTATCGACACCCTTGGTAAGGATGTTTCGTCGATTACGACTGTACTTGAAGTCATTCAGGGCATTGCGGAACAAACCAATCTGCTGGCACTGAACGCGGCCATTGAAGCGGCGCGGGCAGGGGATGCGGGACGCGGATTTGCGGTGGTGGCTGATGAGGTTCGGAATCTCGCTCAGCGTACCCAGTCTTCCACCGAAGAAATCAACAACATGATCGAGCGGCTGCAGAAAGGCGCCAACGATGCGGTAGACGTTATGAAAGCCTCTACGGCGGTATCCAACGTGAGTATGGAGAAAGCGCAGGATGCGATGGAGTCTCTGAACCGGATTGTGGAGGCGATTACCGCCATCAGTCAGATGACCTCACAGATCGCCACGGCCTCCGAGGAGCAGACATCGGTGACCGAAGAGTTGAATGCGTCCATCACCCGCATTGCTGACCAGGGCCAGGAAGCGGCCAAGGCGGCCAGCGAGAACGATGTTTACAGTGGCCACATCGAGACTATCGGCAGTGTGCTGAATGACAAGGTAACCCGTTTCCGGGTGTAATTCGTGGCGGCCAGGGATGGCCCGCTAGTCTCCGACACTCAGTAGCTCAACGCGGCGCTCCAGGTTTTCCAGGGTTCGACGCCCGACATATCTGGATTCTTCACTAAGATACGGATTCTCCAACGTGATTACTGTGCGCCGATCAAGGCCCAGTGATGATACCGCTCTGCCAAACCAGTTTTTCAGATACACCGCGAAGCTGCCGTCCAGGATCGCTCGCTCCAGACCCAGTTGCAGGCGTTGCGCGGTTTCGTGATCGTCCGGGGCCACAAAAAGGTAGGATGGCATGGCGTAGGCCAGCAGGATGTTTGGCTCGATTACCAGGTCGTCGGCTTTGTTATGTTCGAGGTCGAACAGC
Organism: Marinobacter sp. C1S70; assembly: GCF_000475355.1. Lineage (NCBI taxonomy): Bacteria > Pseudomonadati > Pseudomonadota > Gammaproteobacteria > Pseudomonadales > Marinobacteraceae > Marinobacter > Marinobacter sp. C1S70. The sequence goes on from NZ_AXBW01000011.1 coordinate 277,216, forward strand.
ACTTCGCTCACACCGCGGGCGTAACAGTCGAAGCGTTTATTGCGAAGCATACCAAAGAGTATTTCATAGCGGGTGTGGGTGATCACGGTAATGCCGTTAGCTTCGAGAATCGGGGTGTCTGGCCAGTGTGCGCCCTGGCCAATACGGATATCTCGCTGGCGCAGGTCGTCCAGGCTGGATACCCCCTCAAACAGATTGAGCTGTTCCGGCAACACTAGGCATACCCTGAATCCGAGCAGTCCGCCGTCCACAGGTACCGGAATGGCGTTCAGAAATGTTTCCCGCTCTTCTGACGTCGCCACGTTCGCAATATCCAGAATCCGGCTCCGAGGGTTAGCCAATTCCCGAAGGGCGCGCCCCTGGCTTATTTCTTCGCTGCGGATAATCTGGAACTCACCGTACTCCGAGGTTTTGCGCAATGCGAGTTCAACCAGATTGCGAATGGCCGGGTTATCGTAGTTGCGGTACCAGAGTATGTAGTCTCGTGTGGGAGCCGATTTGGATTCGGACGCAGCCGTTTGCTGAACGTGAATGCACGCCGCAAGCGCCAGAACTGGCCAGAGGCGCGTTATCATTTTATTGAATGTGTACAACTGCGTGCCCTTTCCCTGTTATCCGGCTGCAAGCAACGGTAACGTTACAGACATTGGCTACAGCTTAGATCAGAAAGCGTTATTCGAAACGTACAGGTTTCAAAAAAACTGTAAAAGATTCTTGAAGTAGCCGTATCTGACTGTAAAGATCGCCTTTTCTGTACTTCAGGATATGGCTTTATGGCTCTTATTGATTCTCTGATTGGCACCGCCGGCCAATGGGTAAGCTCCAGTGACCCCAAGGCGACGCTGCTGCAACCGCTGGAATGGCTCAAGAAGACCGGCAGTTATGCCGCGGTTAACCGCATTATTGGTATGGCGATACCGTTCGCGCCACGTAATCACTTCAGCGTTGAGGAGCTTCGCCCGGGCTACGTCAAAGCCCGCGTGCGCCTCAAGGGCAATAAAAACCACTTTGGTAGCCTGTATGCTGGCGCCTATTTCCTGGTGGCGGAGATTCCCGGTGGGGTGTTGACCCTCTTCGACCTTGGCCCTGCCAATACGCCAATTCTGAAGGAAATGACTCTGGAGTTTCTGCAGCCGGCCAATTCAGATGTGACCGTGGAATTTGAACTACCACCAGAGGCGGTGGCTGCCATCCTTGCCGATGCAGACGCCACCGGTAGGGCTAAATTTACTCTGGAAGGCATTCTGAGAGATGAAGAAGGCAACCACGTTGCCACCTCCATCGCCCATTACCGGGTGCGCAAGAAGGGGTTCAAGCCTCAGGATTGATAGAGCGTAGCGCCTGCAGGAAAACATCGCCATACTTTTCCAGCTTGGCGGCGCCCACGCCGCTGACCTCGGCCAGCTCCTCCAGGGTGGAAGGGCGGCGTTCAAGCATGTCGAACAGGGTTGTGTCGTGGAAGATCACGTAGGGCGGCACGCCCTGCTTGTCCGCCAGCTCTTTGCGGCAGGCCCGCAACGCATCCCACCCGGCGTGGTCGGTAATCTGGTCCCGCACGTTCTGGCCGCTCCGGCGGCTCGTTGATGACTTACCACCAGCGGTGTTGCGGACCACCGGGTCTTTCCGGAGTTCAATCGCCTGTGCGCCCTTGAGCAGGGGGCGGCAGCGCTCGGTTAGCTGAAGCGCGCCATAGCCCTCAGGGTCTGCCCGCAGGTATCCGTTCGCCACCAGTTGCCGGAATACCGACTTCCATTCGTTCGCTGACAGTTCCTGACCGATGCCATAGGTGGTGATCGCCTGGTGGCCGGATTGCAGGATTCGTTCATTCTCTGACCCGCGAAGTACATCAATGACGTAGTTAACGCCAAAACGCTGGCCGGTGCGGTACACGCAGGAGAGGGCCTTCTGCACCGCCACCGTGCCATCCCAGGTTTCCGGAGGGTTCAGGCAGGTATCGCAGTTTCCGCAGGGAGTCTCCAGATTGTCTCCGAAATAATGCAACAAAACTTGTCGCCGGCACTGGGTCACTTCGCACAGCCCAAGCATGGCATCCAGTTTCTGTCGCTCAACCCGCTTGAACTGATCGTTACCCTGAGAGGCCTCCAGCATCTGCCGGAGTTTGATGACATCCTGCAGGCCATACACCATCCACGCGGTGGACGGCTTGCCATCCCGGCCCGCCCGGCCCGTTTCCTGGTAATAGGCTTCCAGGCTTTTGGGGAGGTCCATATGGGCGACAAAACGCACATCAGGTTTATCGATGCCCATGCCAAAGGCAATGGTTGCCACCACAATAACGCCGTCTTCCCTGAGAAAGCGCTCCTGATTGCGGGCGCGGTCTTCGGCGCTCAGCCCGGCATGGTAGGGCAGTGCGGTATAGCCCTTGCTGCTCAGTAATCGGGCGGTGGCATCGACCTTGTTTCGGGACAGGCAATAGACAATACCGCAATCACCCTCATGCTCTGCTTTAATAAAATCCAACAACTGTTTGTTTGCGTTGGTCTTTGGTGTAATCCGATACTGAATGTTGGGGCGATCAAAGCCACTGATGAAATGCCGGGCGGTGGTCAGCGACAGCCGTTCCGCAATCTCTTTTCGCGTGCGCTCATCAGCGGTCGCTGTCAGTGCGATACGGGGGATGCCGGGAAATTCCTGGGCCAGCATGCTCAGTTGAAGGTAGTCGGACCGGAAATCGTGCCCCCACTGGGAGACGCAGTGAGCCTCGTCTATGGCAAACAACGACAGGGACGCGTTATGCAGCAGCTCAATGGTTCGCGGCTGAATCAGCCGCTCCGGCGCGCAATAGAGCAGGTCCAGCTCGCCGGTCGCCAGGGCGTATTCGGTGGCACGGGCCTGTTCGAAATCCATGGTGGAATTCAGGAACGCCGCTTTCACTCCAAGCTCCCGCAACGCCGCCACCTGATCCTGCATAAGCGCGATCAGCGGTGAGATAACAATAGCGGTGCCGGGCCGAACCAGAGCGGGCACCTGATAACACAGGGATTTACCACCCCCGGTGGGCATCAACACAAGGGCATCACCGCCGTTGACCACTTCCCGGACAATATCCCCCTGCAGTGGCCGAAAACTCTCGTAACCAAATACCTCGTGCAGAACCTGCTCCGGATTTCGGCCCGCAGCGGTGGGTGGTTCAGTGGCGAGTTGGTCGAAGTCCTGGTCCATGTACATTCAGTGGTCGGCCCGTAGCGGTGTGATTAAGCAGCGCGATTCTACCAGATCCTTCTGGTTGTTTGGTCAACTGGCCATTCGGGTGGAGGCAAACCGACAAGAGAAAGGATACAATAGCGACCCTTTCGTACACTGTGATCAACGCTGCGAACAACAACAGGGCTTGCATGCAGGAATTTGACGCAATCCGTCCCTATTCGGATGAAGAAACCGCGCCAACCATCCAGAGGTTGGTTAACGACCGGGAATTCCTGGATATGGTGGGGCGATTCAAGTCGCCAACTCTCGCAGAATGGGCGCCTGGCGTTCTGAGGATGTTCACTCGCCGCTGGTTGGTCGGCCATTTCGGGCATTACACCCGGGTGGATGATATGCAGGCCGGAGTTTCGAAATACGTGGGAGAACTGGTGGAAAATACTACCAGCCGTGTCACCCACAGCGGCCTGGAAAATCTCAGCAAGAACAGCGCCCATCTGTTTATTTCCAATCACCGGGACATTGTTTTTGACCCGATGGTGGTCAACTATCTGCTGTTCCAGAACGGCTTCCACACAACCCGGATTGCCATTGGCGACAACCTGCTCTCCAATCGAGTGTTTGCGGAAATGATGCGGTTGAACAAGAGTTTTGTGGTGCGCCGTAACATGACCAGCCCAAGGGAAATGCGTGATGCCTACCTTACGCTTTCCGGCTTCATCAATCACAGCATTGATACCAATCACAGCATCTGGATTGCTCAGCGCGAAGGCCGCGCCAAAGACGGCATTGACGCTACGGACCCGGCCATCATCAAGATGTTCTACATGAGCCGGAAAAAATCCGGGCTGGCGTTCGATGAGGCCATGAACCGTCTTCACATCGTGCCGGTATCTATTGCCTACGAATACGACCCCTGCGATGCCGACAAGGCCAGAGAACTGGAAGTGCGAGCCCGGACCGGCGCCTATCAGAAGACCGAAGGCGAAGACACAGACCAGATCGTTAAAGGGCTGACGGGCTTTAAAGGCCACGTTCATGTTCATTTCGGGGCCCCGATTGCCGATTCACCGGACAACCCGAAAGCACTGGCCGCACGCATTGACCATGAAATGCACGCCAATTACCACCTGCACGCCTCCAATCTGGTGGCCTACCAGATGCGGGGAGTTCATCCGGATGCCCATGAGACTCCGGGCAGTGTGAGCGAGAGCGTGGTAACCGCCGAGACCTGGTCTCCGGCCGATATGGACGCGGCCACGGCAGAAATGGAGCGCCGACTTGAGGCCTGCGAACCGGCGATCCGCCCTTATTTGCTGGATATGTATGCCAATCCGGTGGTCAATGCACTGGCCGCGAATAACCACGAGCAACCGCTGAACCCGACTACCGACTAAGTGTCATGCCCAGAGCATGGCCCCCATCTCCAGGGGGTGGGTTAGCGCCTTGTGGTGCGGGTAGATGCGCAATCGCAGTGTTTGTAACCCCGGGTAGGGTGGCTGGATCCGGGTTTTGAACAGGGTCTTACCGTCTTTCTCTCCGCTGGCTTCCAGCACAAATGCGTCGGGCCCGGGGCCAGTGTGAGTGCCGGTGCACTCAGGCTCGACCAGGCATTCCACCCGTACATCATCGGGCGCCAGACCATTCAGCGCCACCGACACTTTCAGCTCCACGGATTCATCCCAGTGACAGCGATCTGACACGCAGCCGTCCACATGGATGGACACGCCGTTCCAGGCCTCGTGCACCCGGGCTTTCCACTCTGCCAGCTCCTGCGCCAGTGCGGCATTGTTGTCTCTCAACCGTGCGCCCTGCCGGGTGGCTGGCTGATAATAGTTGCGAACATAGTCCATCACCATACGCTGGGCATTGAACCGGGGCGTAATGGTTTTCATGGACGCTTTGGAACGGCTTACCCAGCCCTGGGAGTAGCCCTGTGAGGCTCGGTTGTAATAGAGCGGAATCACTTCCCGCTCCAGCAGGTCCAACAGGTCCCGGGCTTCCTCGCGGTTGCGAAACTCCACATCCAGTTCGATGTCCCGCGGCGTAATCGCCCAGCCATTGGTTTCGTCATAGCCTTCACCCCACCAGCCGTCCAGCACGCTCAGATTCAGGGCACCATTAACGGCCGCTTTTTCGCCAGAGGTGCCGCTGGCTTCCTTGGGGTATTCCGGCGTGTTGAGCCAGACATCAACACCGCTCAATAACCGGCGCGCCATGGCCTGATCATAATCCTCCAACAGGATAATGTGCCCCATCAGGTTGGGCTGCATGGAGAGGTCGTGTATGACCTTGATCAGTTGTTGCCCGGGTTTGTCCTGGGGATGGGCCTTGCCGGCAAATACCAGCACAACCGGCTGCTCCGGATTGGTGAGCAGCCGTTCCAGGCGGGCCAGATCGGAGAAAATCAGCGTAGCTCGCTTATAGGTAGCAAAGCGGCGGGCGAAGCCGACCACCAGCGCGTCATTTTCCGGCGACACCAGCTTGCGGGCCATTCGCTCAGTGACTGAATGGCCCGTGCCATTGCGCTTGTGCTGGCGTTTCAGGCGCCGCACGATGAACTCGGCCATCTGCTGCTTCAGGGCCTTGTGAACGCTCCAGTAATGGTAGTCCGGGATCTTGTCGATGAACTGCCAGAACGTCGGGTTTCGCAGTTCACTTTTCCAGGTCGGCGCCTGGATATCGAACAGACTTGCCCATTCCGGCGCCAGGAACGTTGGCACGTGAACACCATTGGTGATATAGCCAAGGGGATTCTCGGCCGCCGGTATCTGTGGCCAGATATCGCCTTCCATCCGAGCGGCTACACCGCCGTGAATCCGGCTTACGCCGTTATGAAACCGGGAGCCCCGAAGGCCGAGACTCGTCATATTGAAGCTTTGATCACCATTTTTGCTGCCGAGCCCGAAAACGGCATCGAATTCCAGCCCGGAGTGGTCCAGGAAAGGCGACAGGAAGTGCTCCACCAGGTCGCGGGGGAAGATATCGTGGCCCGCCGGCACTGGAGTATGGGTGGTAAACAAGGTGCATCCGGCTACCGACTCAAGGGCGGCACCAAAAGACAGCCCTTCGGCCATGGCCATACGGCAACGTTCCAGTATCTGGAAGGCTGCGTGGCCCTCGTTGATATGCCACACCGTAGGCTGAATACCCAGGGCGGCCAGTGCCCGGGTGCCCCCAATGCCAAGCAACATTTCCTGGCTGATGCGGGTAGCGGAGTCGCCACCATAAAGCTGTAAGGTAAGTTCCCGGTCTTCATCTGTATTTTCCGCGGTGTTGGTGTCCAGCAGGTACAGGGAAATATGCCCGACCCTGGCCAGCCAAACCCGTGCATGCACTTCGCGCCCCGGGAAGGGCACAGAGACGGTCAGTGCCTTGTCATCTACCTCTACCGGCGTGATTGGCAGCTCATCGCTGGAGTGGCACTGATAACGGGCAATCTGGTGCCCCTGAGCATCAATGGTCTGAATGAAATAACCCTGCTGATACAGTAGCCCGACGGCGACAAAGGGTAACCCCAGGTCACTGGCCGCCTTGCAATGGTCACCAGCCAGTATGCCAAGGCCCCCGGAGTAGATCGGGAAACTCTCGTGAAACCCGAACTCGGCGCAAAAGTAGGCCACAAGGCTATCTTCAGGGTTCAGTGCCTCCAGCACTTCGGTGCCGGGTTCGGATTCAAGATAAGCGTCGTAAGCGGATAATACTCGACGGTATTCGGCGAGAAAGGCGCGGTCTTCCGATGCCTGATCGAGCCGGGCCTGGGCCACCCGTCGCAGGAACAGTTTCGGGTTGTGCTCCACTTTTTGCCAGAGACGGAGATCAATCCGCGCGAACAGACTGCGCACGCCATGATCCCAGCTGTAGAACAGGTCATTGGCCAGCGCATCAAGTCGCTCCAGTGCTTCTGGTAGTCTGGGGCGGGCTTCCAGCCGGAATTCAGTTGCGGTGTGCATGGTGATGACCTCCTTGGGCCAGGGGCACCGTGTCAGTCTTCATGTATCCGGTCGTTGACGGTAATGAGGTTCCGGTACAGGGCCGCGTATTCGCCGGCCCGGTTCTTCCAGGAATAGTCGCCTTTCATGCCGTTTTCCTGCAGTTTGCGCCAGGTTTTCCGGTCCTCCCGCGCTGCCAGCGCACGGGTAATGGCGGCATGTAATGCATCTGGCGTCGCCTCACGAAACACAAATCCATTGGCTTGTTCCGGTGTTTCCTCATTGGGGTCAAACACCGTATCGTTAAGGCCGCCGACGCCGTGCACCACAGGTACGGTGCCGTATCTCAGGCTGTACATCTGGTTCAGGCCGCAGGGTTCAAACCGGGAAGGCATCAGGAAAATATCGGCCCCGGCGGTTATCCGGTGTGCCAGGCCTTCGTTGTAACCGAGCGTGAGTGAACATTGCCCGGGCCATTCACGAACCATGGCTTTCAGGCTTTCCTGGTAGTGGTGTTCGCCGGAGCCGAGCAGGGCAAACTGACATCCTCGTTCCAGTAATGGCTTGATGACCCCGAGCAGCCAGTCCAGCCCTTTCTGTTCCACCAGGCGCCCGACGAACCCCAGCAATGGAGCCCCGCAAACCTCCAGCCCGAGTTCCTGCTGCAGCCTTGCCTGGCATTGTGATTTGTTGGCGGGGTAGTCCGCGCCGTAGTGAAACTCCAGGTGCGGGTCGTCTTCCGGGTTCCATTGGCGGGTATCAATGCCATTGAGAATGCCCTTCAGCCTGGCGGATTTGTGGCGCAACAAGCCGTCCAGGCCATTACCGAACCAGGGTGTCTGGATTTCATCGGCGTAGCTGGGGCTCACGGTGGTGATGGCATCGCTGAACACCAGTCCACCTTTGATAAAGGAAAGTTGGCCGTGGAATTCCAGGAACTCGTAGCGCCACAGGGAATCGGGCAGGCCCAGGGCCCGAAAGGTCTCATGGGAAAACAGCCCCTGGTAAGCAAGATTGTGGATGGTGAACACGGTTTTCGGGGCATCCTGACTGTCCGCCAGGAACACCGGAATCAGTGCGGATTGCCAGTCGTTGCAGTGAACGATGTCCGGGCGCCACGCCAGACCCAGTTGCCCAAGTGCCAACATAGCTCCAATTCGCCCGAACAAGTGAAACCGGTGAGCATTGTCCCACCAGTCTTCACCATTTTCATTCTGATAGGGGCTGTCGCCAGCACGATCGAAAAGAGCCGGGCAATCCACCAACCACAGAGTTACCGCCGTACCCGGCAGACGGGTTTGCCACAGGGAGACATCATACTGACCAAACCGGAACCGGGTTTTCCTGCGGGCGCCACCCTCTCGCGCTGCCTTCAGTGCAGCAGGATAGCCGGGCAGCAGAACCTGACAGTCGTAGCCCAGACGGCAGAGTGCCTCAGGAAGGCTGGCGGAAACATCGGCCAGCCCCCCGGTTTTCACGAGAGGAAAAACCTCACTGGTAGCAAACAGCACCCGGGTCATGGCGCGGGCCTCAGCATAACCAGCCCAAGGGGCGGGAGTGTTAACTCCAGGGAACACGGTCGGGCCATCCAGGGTGTGGGCTCAGCTTGCAAGGGCAGGGGGTTGCCGAGGTTGCTGCCGCCATACCAGGTGGAGTCTGAATTAAAAACTTCCTGCCAGTTGCCTCCGCCAGGCAGGCCTATACGGTAGTGATGCCTGGGCACGGGTGTAAAGTTGGCAACAACCACCAGCGACCCATGCTCCGGTGAGCCGGCAATCCGTAGAAAACTGATCACGGATTGGGTGGAGTCGTGGCAGTCAATCCACTCGAATCCTTCACCGGTAAAGCTTTTTCGATACAGGGCCGGGTATAGCCGATAGAGGCCGTTAAGGTCCTGGATCAGTTTTCGCAGCCCCTGGTGCTCCGGGTATTGCAATAGATACCAGTCCAGCTCACGGCGTTCGCTCCACTCCTGGCGCTGGCCGAATTCACCCCCCATGAACAGCAGCTTCGCGCCGGGGTAGGCAAACATGTAGCTGAACAGCAGGCGCAGCGAGGCCCTCTGCTGCCAGTCATCTCCCGGCATTTTCTGAATCAGGCTGGATTTGCCGTGTACAACTTCGTCGTGGGATAGCGGCAGCACGAAATTTTCCGAAAAAGCGTAAAGCAAACCAAAGGTGAGCTTGTCATGGTGATACTGGCGATACACCGGATCCTGTTGCAGGTAATGCAGGGTGTCGTGCATCCATCCCATGTTCCATTTCAGGTTGAAACCGAGCCCGCCAATTTCCGGAGGCCGGGTCACCCTGGGCCAGGACGTGGACTCTTCCGCCATCATCAGTACACCCGGAAACCTGCTCTGGCACACCCGGTTCAGATCCTGGAGGAAACGGATCGCCTCCAGATTCTCATGGCCGCCATGTTCGTTCGGCAGCCATTCACCCTCATTCCGGGAGTAGTTCAGGTACAGCATGGAGGCAACGGCATCCACCCGTAGCCCGTCCATGTGAAAGGTATCCAGCCAGAAAAGCGCACTGCCTATGAGAAAGTTCCGGACTTCGTGGCGACCGTAGTTGTAGATGAGTGTGCCCCAATCCTGGTGACGCCCGCGGCGGGGATCTTCATGTTCATAGAGTGCCGTGCCATCAAATTCGGCGAGGGCGAACTCGTCATCGGGGAAATGCCCCGGCACCCAATCGAGAATCACGCCGATGTTGTTCTGATGACACAGGTCGACCAGATATCGAAGATCATCCGGGCTGCCATAACGGCTGGTGGGGGCGTAATAGCCGGTAGTCTGGTAACCCCAGGATTCGTCCAGCGGGTGCTCGGTAATCGGGAGTAGCTCAATATGCGTAAAGCCGGTTTCCAACACGTAGGGCACCAACTGATCGGCCAGCTCCCGATAGGTCAGCCAGCGCCCGGAACCGTGATGACGCCAGGAGCCAGGGTGTACCTCATAGACAGAAATAGGGCTCCGCTGCCAGTCGAACCGGTTTCTGCACTCAAGCCAGTCGCCGTCGCCCCAGGCGTATTTCCCCCGCTCGGTCACAACTGCGGCATTGGAAGGCCGGTGCTCAAAGGCCTGACCGTAGGGATCGGTTTTGGTGATGTCGTGGCCGTTTCGGGTTGTGATGGCAAACTTGTAAAGGTCTCCCGGCTTTACTCCCCCAACGAATACCGACCAGACACCATAATCTTTGTTAACCGCCATGGGATGACGGCTGCTGTCCCAGTCGTTGAAGTCGCCGATCACACTCACGGCCTGGGCGTTGGGTGCCCAAACGGCAAAACGGGCGCCTTCGATTCCTCGCTGATTCCCAAGGTGGGCACCCAGCACATTGTAGATATGCCAGTGCCTGCCTTCGGCAAACAGGTGCAGGTCGAACTCACTCAGGGCGGGGCTTTCCATAGACCACAGATTCCTGAACAAAAGTGGAAACCAGAGGTTAGACCATCAATCGTTTTTGCGTTTGTACAAAATATGACCTAAGACAATTGTACGTCATAATTCAATGATAGTGTTTTTCTGCAAGAGCAAACGTCAAATTTGTGTCGGCGCGTATCCGGTTTAAACAGGGAAGCTGCTATGCAAACCGCCAAGCGTTTCGTCAGTCGTCTTACTCGTCAAACCCTGGCCCTGGTGCTGGCTGGCGGCAGGGGCTCACGGCTTCACGACCTCACCAAATGGCGAGCCAAGCCCGCCGTTCCCTTCGGGGGTAAGTTCAGGATTATCGATTTCCCGTTGTCCAACTGCATCAACTCCGGCATTGGCCAGGTAGGCGTCATTACCCAGTACAAATCCCACTCACTGATCCGTCACATTCAGCGCGGCTGGGGATTCCTGCGGGGGGAGCTGGACGAATTTGTGGAACTGTTGCCAGCCCAGCAGCGCATTGAGACCTCCTGGTACGAGGGCACAGCAGACGCCGTACTGCAGAACCTGGACATCATTCGCAGCCACCAGCCGGAGTACGTGTTGATTCTGGCAGGTGACCATGTCTACAAAATGGATTACGGCACCATGCTGGCTGCCCACGTGGAGCAGGAGGCGGATATTACCGTGGGCTGCATTGAGGTGCCCGTCGAAGAAGCTTCGGCGTTCGGGGTGATGTCGGTGGATGAAGATTTACGCATTACCGAATTCGAGGAAAAGCCGGCCCACCCCAAGGCTATGCCGGGTAAACCGGGGACAGCGCTGGTGTCGATGGGTATTTACGTGTTCAGCACGAAAGTTCTGTTTGATGAACTGCTGCGGGATCACAAGATGGACGGTAACTCTTCCCATGATTTCGGCAAGGATATTATTCCCTCGGTGATCAAGCGCCTTCGGGTTACGGCTTTCCCGTTCCGGGATCCAGTCAACAACAAGGTAGCATACTGGCGAGATGTCGGAACCATCGATTCCCTGTGGCAGGCCAACCTGGAACTGATCGGTATCAGCCCGGAACTGAATCTGTACGATTCGGACTGGCCGATCTGGACTTATCAGGAACAGTTACCGCCGGCCAAGTTCGTGTTCGATGATGACAACCGTCGGGGCACGGCCGTCGATTCCATGGTGGCCGGCGGCTGCATCGTTTCTGGCGCTCACGTTCGCCACTCGCTGTTGTTCTCCCAGGTACGGGTGCATTCCTTCAGTGAGGTGGAGGACGCGGTAATCTTCCCGGACGTGGACATTGGACGCGATTGCCACATTCGCAAAGCGGTGATTGACCGCGGCTGTCGGATTCCGGAGGGCACCCGGGTTGGCTTTGATCGGACGGCAGACGAAAAACGCTTCCACGTGTCGTCTAAAGGTGTTGTGCTGATCACTCCCGAGATGCTCGGGCAGGATTATCCCCATGGCCTCTGACCCCCGCACGCCAGTGGTACTTTGCTGGCATATGCACCAGCCGGATTATCAGGATCACAGCAATGGGCAGTTCCTGTTCCCCTGGGTCTATCTGCACTGCATCAAGGATTATGTGGACATGGCTGCGCACCTGGAAGCCCACCCGGATGCCCGTGCGGTGGTGAACTTCGCGCCGGTGCTGCTGGAACAGATTGAGACCTATCTGTACCACATTGAGCGATGGCGCCATGGAGGGCAAACCATCGGCGATCCTCTGCTCGCGGCTCTGGTTGATCCGGCGCTGCCGGAACCTGGCTCACCGGCATTTCTGGATTTAATGGAAAAGTGCCTGAGGGCAAACGCCGAGCGGATTATCAAGCGTTTTCCCGCCTATGCCCGGTTGGCGGAAGTGGCCGAACTATACCGAACCCGGCCCGACATTCAGCGCTATCTTTCTACCCAGTTTCTTGCCGATCTGCTGGTGTGGTACCACTTGGGCTGGATGGCGGAAACCGTGCGCCGCAAACATGGCGTGGTACAAAGCCTTCAGGAAAAGGCCCATCAGTACACACTGGACGATCGCAAGGCATTGCTGGACGTGATCGCAGAATTGATGGCCAGCATAGGTCCGCGCTACCGCCACCTGGCGCATACCGGCCAGGTGGAACTGGCCATGAGCCCCTGGGCCCATCCCATCGTGCCCCTGTTGCTGGATTTCAGTGCCGCCCGAGAAGCGATGCCAGACATTGCGCTTCCGGAGCATGACCACTACCCAGGGGGGAAAGAGCGGGCCATCTGGCATCTGGCCGAGGGCAGGCGAGCCTTCAAGCGCTTTTTCGGCACCGAACCTGCGGGTTGCTGGGCATCTGAAGGTGGGTTGAGCCAGGCCACGCTGCTGTTGCTTGGCGAGCAAGGCTTTCGATGGACCGCTTCCGGTGATTCAGTCATCAATAACTGCATCAACAAGGCCAGGGCGAACAAATCCTTGCCTGAAGGTGCCAGCATCCATCAGCCGTACCGGTTTACTGATGCCAATGTAACGGCTTTTTTTCGTGACGATGGGTTATCCGATCTGATTGGTTTTACCTATGCCGACTGGCACGCCAGGGACGCGGTTGGCGACCTGGTGCATCACATGGAAAACATTGCCAGAGAAGGCAAGAACCCGGTGATCTCGGTAATTCTGGACGGCGAGAACGCCTGGGAGTATTACCCGGAGAACGGCTTCCATTTTCTGGACGAGCTGTACCGGACACTTGAGAAACACCCGAAACTGCGGCTGACCACTTATTCGACCCTTCAGGAAGAGCATTACACAGAGCCTGTGCAACTCCCGGAACTGGTGGCTGGAAGCTGGATTTATGGAACCTTTTCCACCTGGATAGGCGACCCCGACAAAAACCGGGCCTGGGACCTGCTGTGCGAAGCCAAGCAGCATTTTGACCGGGCGCTGGATAATGGCTCCCTCAACACAGATCAGAAGCAGGCGGCCACACATCAGCTCGGATTGTGTGAAGGCTCGGACTGGTTCTGGTGGTTTGGCGATTACAACCCGGCAGCGGTGGTTCGGGATTTCGAGCAGCTGTATCGCCGGCACCTGGCCAACCTTTACGAGCGTATTGGCTACCCGGCGCCGTCCAGCCTGTTCCAGCCCCTGAGCCAGGGTGGAGGGGAGCCCGCCAAGGGCGGTGCCATGCGGCCGGGGCATGAGGCCGATCCATGACTGTAGAAATGCCATCCAATCCGGTTCTGGCAAGGCGGCGTGCCGGTGTGCTGTTGCACCCGACCGCATTACCTGGCGTTTCCGGCAAGCTGGGCGCCGCTGCCCGGCAGTTTGTGGATGTTCTGGCCGAGGCAGGCATCACGGTGTGGCAGACACTGCCATTGGGGCCCACTCATGCAGACCTTTCGCCGTACCAGTCGCTCTCGGCCCATGCCGGGAACCCCGTTCTGATCGACCTTGAGGAACTGGTGGCGCCCGGTCTTCTCGATAGCCAGGAACTTACCGCCTTTACCCGTACCGAAGCCCTGGAACATGCCAGCCAGCGATTCCATGCCGGTCGCTATCGTGAGTCAGAAGCCCTCAACGCACAGGCCTATCAGAATTTTTTGGAGCACCATCAGTGGCTGGATGATTTTGCGCTGTTCATGACAGCCAGAGAGGCGTTTCCGGGCGTGAACTGGCTGGACTGGCCGGAAGACCTGCGCGATCACAAGCCGACAGCCCTGGAGGCCCTGAGAGAATCCCACCAAAGTACACTGGAACGGGTGTGCCTGGAGCAGTACCTGTTTTTCATACAATGGACAGCGGTGCGTCATTATGCGGCCGAACGGGGCATCTGGCTATTTGGCGACATCCCCATTTTCGTCGCTCACGACAGCGCCGATGTCTGGGCCGCACCCCACCTGTACAAGCTTGATGGTGAAGGTAAGCCCAGAGTGGTTGCCGGGGTGCCCCCGGACTATTTCTCCCCCGAGGGTCAGCACTGGGGAAACCCGCTATTCGACTGGCAGCGAATGGCGGAGGACCGATACCACTGGTGGGTGCAGCGCCTGGCCAGCCAGCAGGAACGGTTCGATCTCCTTAGAATTGATCATTTCCGGGGGCTGCAGGCTTACTGGGAGATTCCGGCGGAGAATCCGCGCCCGGTCGATGGCTACTGGATGCCGGGCCCGGCCGATGATTTTCTGGAAACCTGCTTCCGGGAGTTACCCCGTTTGCCGCTGGTTGCCGAGAACCTGGGCATCATCGGGGAAGATGTGGAAGCCCTTCGACACCGTTTCCGGTTACCGGGTATGACCGTCATACAATTCGGTTTTGATGGCAGCGCCGCCAACCCCCATCTATTGCATAACCACAAGGAATGGGATCTGGTGTATACCGGCACCCACGACAATGACACCACACTGGGCTGGTACCAGAGCCTGGATGAGCGAACCCGGGAGCATGTTAACCGGTATCTGAGGATTAACGGCCCGAATATGCCATGGCCCGTGATACAGGCTGCGATGGGCTCGGTATCACGACTGGTGATCGTCCCGATACAGGATCTTCTTGCTCTCGGATCCGAGGCACGCTTCAACACGCCCGGCACGATCCAGGGTAACTGGAAATGGACCTTACCCGAGGATTATCGAGCGAGGATCGACCTGCCAGGGCTGAGAAATATTGTGAACCTATACGGTCGATAGCCGAGTGGTCACCCTCTTGATCAGAATCAAGATGATTAATATTTGATCAGGTGTAAAGTGGAGGAGTTGCGGTATCCACTCGGCAAGCTGACAGGAGGAAACGGCATGGAACACCGGCTAAGCCAACGCGTAGAAGGCGGGTTGCCCATTCTGGTCTACAAACGTGGCATGCCAGTAGCGACTGGTATGATCCGGGACGCATCCAGGCGTGGTCTGTTTATTGCGACCGATTATTCGGATGTGAGGCTGAACCAGACGATCGAGCTGTCCTTCCGGTTTCCGGAACGTTCGGAGCGGGGGCACTGCACACTGAGCGCCCATGTGGTTAGGACTGATGATGGCGGTCTGGGGGTTGATTTTGACGGCGTTGAGAACGATGCGCTGACAATTTCTGAACTGATTGCCTGCCTGCAGGAACAGGCTTCTACAGACCTTCTTGCCGGGCGAGTTCGCAAGCAAATGCACTGACTTCAATAATGACAACAACTGATTCTGTAAGGGACGACTGACATGGCACGACTTGAAGGCAAAGTAGCTGCGGTAACCGGCGGCGCACTGGGCATTGGCAAAGCAACGGTTGAACGGATGGCAGAAGAGGGCGCTGCCGTTGGCATTCTTGACTGCCTGGATAGCGAAGGCGAGACCCTCGCCAAATCACTCAGCGACAAAGGCTACAAAGTTGGTTACTGGCACTGCGATGTGACCAATGAACAGCAGGTAAAAGCCGCTCTGGACGGTGTGGCCGGGCACTTCGGAACGCTAAACGTCGTGGTTAGTAACGCCGGCATTTCCGGCGCCAACAAGCCGACCCACGAAGTGACCGAGGAAGAATGGGACAAGGTACAGGCGGTTAACGTAAAAGGGGTGTTTTTCTGCACCAAACACGCCATTCCTCACATGAAGAAGGCCGGCGGTGGAAGCATCATCAATCTGTCTTCCATTTACGGCCTGATCGGCGCGCCGGACGCACCTCCATACCATGCGTCCAAGGGCGCCGTCCGGTTGATGACCAAAACCGATGCGATGCTCTATGCCCCGGACAACATAAGGGTGAATTCCGTGCATCCGGGCTTTATCTGGACCCCGATGGTCGAAAACCACCTGAAAACCACCGGCCAGGATCTGGAAGCTGCCAAACAAGCCACCGCCGCTTTGCATCCTCTTGGCCATATGGGCGAGCCAGATGACATCGCCTGGGGCATTGTTTTTCTCGCCTCTGATGAGTCCAAATTCATGACCGGGAGCGAACTGGTTATCGACGGCGGCTATACCGCGCATTAATGGCTGAAGCCCCATGACTCTGGCCGCGTATACCATGAGGGCCCTGCCAGCACAGTTGTCTGGGCTGATGGCGATTGCACTGGATCTGCAGTGGAGCTGGCACCACGGATGTGATCAGTTGTGGCGACAGCTGGATGAAGAGATCTGGGAGGCAACCCACAACGCCTGGCTGGTGCTGAACAGTGCTTCGGCAGAGCGGCTGCAACAGCTGGCCGAAGACCCGGAATTCCTGACCCGGTACCAGCAACAACTGAATCGCCATGAGGCCTTCAACCAGTGCCCGACCTGGTATTCTGAAAACTGCGGAAACCAGCTGGCCACTGGCGTCGCCTGGTTCTGCATGGAGTATGGGGTGTCGGAATCCCTGCCGTTATACAGCGGCGGCCTGGGCGTTCTGGCCGGGGATTTCCTGAAGGCTTCCAGCGATCTGGGTGTGCCGGTCACAGCCGTGGGCTTGCTCTACCAGCAGGGCTATTTCCGGCAGGCCCTGAACGCTGAGGGGGAACAGCTTGAGTTTCACCCCTATAACGATCCGACCATGCTCCCGGTTACTCCGTTACGGGACAGCAACGGAGAGTGGGCAAGGGTAAACGTACCTTTTCCCGGCCGTACGGTTCGCCTGAGGGCCTGGAAAGGACAGGTGGGGCGCTGTGAATTGTTGCTGCTCGACAGTAATGACCCCCGGAATGAGCCCGGCGACCGGGGTATTACCAGCGAGCTCTACAGCGGCGATCCGGAAAAACGCCTGCAACAGGAAATGGTGCTTGGAATTGGCGGCTGGCGCTTGTTGGCACAATTGGGGCGCAAACCTGCTTTGTGCCACATTAACGAAGGCCACAGCGCATTGGCGTTGGTTGAGCGCGCGGTGCACTGGCAACAGCAGAATGAGACCAGTTTTGAAGTGGCGCGGCTGGCAACCAGAGCCACCAACCTTTTTACCACCCACACTTCAGTAGCTGCTGGTTTTGACCGGTTCCCGGCGAAACTTGCCCGATTGTACCTGGAGCCCTGGTTGCAGGAAATCGGCCAGCCGCTGGAGACCATACTGACCGTTGCCAATGGTGGTTCAAGCGATTTGAACATGTCGGGGCTTGCGCTGGGTATGAGCGGGCGTTTTAACGGTGTCAGCCAGATTCACAAACAGGTCACCCAATCCATTTTCCAGCCCTGGTTCGGGCGCTGGCCGGCGGCCGATGTGCCAGCAGAATACGTTACCAACGGCGTGCATACCCCCAGCTGGGATTCTCCGGAGGCGGACGAATTATGGACGTCGGCCTGTGGCCAGGACCGCTGGCGACAGCCTATGACGGACCTTTGCCCGCTGAAAGAGACTACTGACCATGATCTCTGGCAGATGCGCAGAAACCAGCGACATCGATTGGTGTATTACCTGCGAGCGCGACTGCAGAGCCAGCATTGTGAGCACAACTACGGCAACAGCGAGGAAGCGGCGTGTGGTCTGCTTCTGGATACTGAGTCTCTGACGCTAGGTTTTGCCCGCCGCTTTACCGATTACAAGCGCCCGGATTTGCTGCTGACAGATCCGGAACGACTGATCCGACTCCTCAGCAATCGGGACCGGCCCCTGCAGATTGTATTGGCGGGGAAGGCCCACCCCCACGACAACGAAGGCAAGGACATCATCAAACGCTGGAAGCAGTTCACCCGCCTGCCGGAAGTAGAGGGGCGCGTGGTATTCATTGAAGACTACGACATGGCGGTGGCCAGCGAACTGATTCAGGGCGTGGATGTTTGGCTGAATTGCCCGCGCCACCCCTGGGAAGCCTGTGGTACCAGTGGCATGAAGGTGCTGGTAAATGGTGGTTTGAACCTGTCCCAGTATGATGGCTGGTGGGCAGAAGCCTGGCAGCCTGAGCTGGGCTGGGCCATTCGGCCGGGAGCCACCTTCGAGGAGTTGAGCCAGACGGATAAACACGATGAGGCGGATGCCGAAGAACTCTATCAGTTGCTGGAGAATCAGGTTGTGCCTGAGTTCTACCTGCGTAATGAACAGGGTTTACCGGCCAACTGGCTGGCGAGAATCCGGGCCAGCATGAACGAATTAACTGCACGATACTCGGCCAACCGCATGGTGCGGGAATATGTCACGGATTTCTACCTGCCCATGGTGGCCCAAGGCGCGGAGCGCAGTGCAGTAGGTGCTGACGAACTAGTTTCAGTGAAAGAAACCATAGCCCGACACTGGCCACGCCTGAGGTTTGGCGCAATGGACGCCCGGGAGGAAGGCCAAAAACTGCGTTTCGATCTGGATGTGTATCTGGATGGCCTGAGCCCGGAACTGGTCGCCGTAGAGTTGGTGGCAGAATCCTCAAACTCCGGCCCACGCCTGGTGCAGTCTATGGCGTTCAGCGGGCCACTACAGGAAGCCGAACAGACGTACCGATATTACTGCACGGTGCCACCACGCCCGCTAGAGCATTTCACTCCACGCATCCGCATTCATGAACCCAGGCTAAACCTGCCCCTGGAAGACGCTCACATTCTCTGGCTACGCTGATCAGCCGCGCCAGAAGCCCGGTGAGAGCACGATCACCACGCTCAGGATTTCCAGACGCCCCATCAGCATGCCCACTGACAGAATCCACTTGGCAGCGTCGGGCAGCGGCGAGAAGTTCCCGGCGGGGCCAATGATATCGCCAAGGCCAGGACCAACGTTGGTCAGTGAGGTGAGGGCGCCCGAAAGGGCAGTGACAAAGTCGAGCTGAAGGGATGCCAGCAACACGGTGATCACCAGCAGACATAACAGGAAGATAAAGGTATAGGCAATCATCGAGGAGATGATTTCGTCGCTGACGGCCCGGCCGTTGTAGTTACGGGTAAATACGGCCCGTGGATGCAACAGCCGCATTAGCTGCTCTCTCAGAATGATCAGCGATAGCTGGAACCGGAAGATTTTCATGCCACCGGCGGTTGAGCCGGAGCAGCCACCCACAAACATGAGAAAGAAAAACACCACAAAGGCCAGAGGCCCCCAGGCGGAATAATCTTCAGACGCATAGCCCGTGGTCGTAACAACGGACGTCACATTAAAAAGCGTGGCTGCGTAATTGTGAATCGGATCGAAGGGTACCGGGGAGACCCACCAGCGATAGAGCGTGAGCATGGCCGGCACCGCGAACAGAATCCCCAGGAACAGACGAACCTGCTGGTCACGAAAAAGAACCCCGTGCTGGCCGTGCATTTCCCGCACAAACAGGAAGAACGGCAGGCTGCCGATGATCATGAAAAAGGTGGCTTCCAGCAGGATAAGGTCGCTGAACTTACCCATGGACAGGTCTGAGGTTGAAAAGCCGCCTGTGGCAATGCTGGTCAGACCATGGTTGAACGCGTCAAACAGAGTCATACCAGAAAGCCAGTAGGTGACAACCGCAACCACGGAAAACACCAGATACACCAACAGCAGGCCCCGGCTGAGAGTCTTCATACGTGGCAGAGCCTTTTCCGTCCACTCAGACGATTCGGTAGCGAACAGGCGCATCCCGCCTACCCGCAGGAAAGGCAGCACGGCAACGAACATGCCGATAATCCCGATACCGCCCAGCCATTGAAGGATCGAGCGCCAGAGCAGCAGATCCTTGTCCATCGTGTCCAGACCGGTGAACACCGTAGCCCCCGTGGTGGTGATGCCGGAAGTGCCCTCAAAAAACGCATCCGCCGCCGAGATGTCATTATCGCTCAGGTAAAAGGGAAGGGCAGATAGAAGGGCGATAACAAACCAACTGGAGACCGTGAGCACGAACATATAGCGAGGTTTCAGTTCGCGGGGTTCACGGTAGGTCAGCAACAGCCCCAGAACACCAAGCACGCAAACAATAGCCGCCGATTCGGCAAACGCGATGGCATTGGGTGCACCGGAAGGGGTGGCAGCCAACAGCAGTACCGGTAACGTCATGAAAACACTCAGAAGTATAAACATGACGCTGACAATGAAGACGACAGGGGCTAGGTTTCTCAAGGCACGCTCAAGCCAGCTGACAAAAAGACGGCGTCAGCATACCCGCGGGCTTGCTTAACCGCAAGGAAACAGGCCCCGGACAGAAGTATTAACCCGGAATTAAATCGGCGTAAAAAATGGGTAAATACGGAACGCACCTATGGCGGGAATCGTCGGACTGATGCACGTTTACTGTCAGGCCGTGAAGGCCTGTATGAACAGGGAGAAAGACTATGAAGACCACAAGAAAGGTTCTTGTTGCATCAACTGCCTTTGCCGGGCTGGCCCTGACTGGGCTTGCTTCTGCCCAGGATATGTATAAATCCGGTGTTGGCGGGCTCTACGCCGGCCTGAATTACACCTTCATGGAAACCGATTTCGATGGCCTGGCAGAAGCCGACACCAGCACCTTGTCTGGCAAGGTCGGCGTTATGGCCACGGACTATTTCGGTGTTGAGGCCCGAGCGGGCTTTGGTGTGGATGACGATCGGATTGCCGGCGTTGACGTTAAAATCGACAACTTCTTCGGTGGTTACGGCACGGTAAACGTGGTGAACGAGAGCCCGGTAACACCCTACGCTGTTTTCGGTTTCACTCGTATTGAAGCTGAGGCAGGCTCAGTGGAAGACGATGATTCCGATTTCTCGTACGGTGCCGGCGTGAACGTAAAGTTCGCCAAGAACCTGTCAGGCAACCTCGAATACATGCGTTACTACGATGACGATGATATTACCGTAGATGGCATCGGCCTGGGCGTTCAGGTCAACTTCTGACGATGAGATAACCAATGCCTGCGGGGCGGAACCTCGCAGGCTTTCGACTTTAGCCGTTCATCACAGAGCCAAGCAGAATCACCCCGGCATAGCCCACTGTGTACGCGGCCAGAAGGTGTAGCGCGTACTTCAGGTAAGCCACAAACGTGAGCCCCTCAATTTTGCTCATGGCTACAATTCCCGCCGCAGAACCGATTACCAGCAACGAACCACCGACGCCAACGGCATAGGTTAGCCCCATCCATTCCCCGGGGCTCATGTCGATACCGGACTTCAGCAGTGCGGCCGTTAAAGGCACGTTATCGATGACCGCGGAGAAAATGCCCATCAGATAGTTGGCGTACACCGGCGGCATGACATCATAGATTGCCACCAGTGAATCCAGAGCATGAATTTCTTTTAGCATACCCACCAGAAGCAGGATCCCCAGGAAGAACAGCAGGGTTTCAAACTCGATAACCCGGATGTATTCGAGAATCGGGTCCAGATCCGAGTCGTCGCTCATGAAGCGGGACACCAGGAACATGATGGAAAGACCAAAAAGGAAGGTCAGCACTGGCGGAATACTGAATAACGCGTTGCCAGTAATGGTGGCAATGATTGTAACCAGAAACAGGCCCGCGATTACCGCGTCTACGGTTCGGACTTCATTGGAACTGGCTTTCAGGGTAACGGTGCCGGACAGACCCCCAGAAAGAAGCACGGCCAGCAAAAACACCGTGATTGAAGCGGGAATGGCCAGTGTCAGCAGCGTCAGGATTTCCACTTTGTCTGCCAGGAAGATCATCAGCGTGGTGACATCGCCGGTGATCAGTGAAACGCCGCCGGAGTTCACTGCAAACACAACCAAAACAATGAATTGCAAACGCTTCTTAAGATCCAGGTTTAAAGAGAGAATCAGAGAGCACGAAACCAGCGTTGCTGTGATGTTATCGGCCAGGGAAGAAAATACGAAGCAGAACAGACCGGTCAGAAACAGTAATCGCCGCTCGGTGACCTGACGAGGCATGATCAGGTAGATCATGTTTTCGATCATACCTTTCTTGTTCAGGTAGGCCACAAATGTCATCGCCGCCACCAGAAACAGCCATAACCCGGCGATCTCGGCAATGCTCTCCGAAAGGCCAGAGGAAACTGCAGCGGTTTCGTCTACACCGGAACTGAACAGAAACAGGAGAACCCAGCTGAACGTACCAAAGAACAGTGTGGTTTTCGCCTTGTTGACGTGAATGACTTCTTCAAAGATGACGCCGAGCAGCGCCAAAATGGCAACAGCAATCAGAACAGCTTCAAGAATCGGCATTTTGGAACCCTGAACACCGGGGGAGATAAGGCAGCGATTCTAAACCCATTAGTCGCAGCCTCCAAGGTTAGTAAACTACTGGGCACTGGCTATACTCAAATCTGACGCACATCAAAAGGGCATTCGCTCTTTCTGTTATTGATGGAAAGGTCACAATGGGGAGAGAAAGTCATGAAACACAGTTTGAGAACACTGGTCTGTGCCAGCCTGATTTCGCTGCCACTCGCTACCTTTGCCCAGGGTGGATCCGGGCAGGGCAGTCAGGCAGGAATGATGAACCAGGAACGGATTCAGCAAATGCAGCAGAACATGGATCGAATGAACCAGACCATGCAGCAGATGCAGAATGCGACGACCAGAGAAGAACGCCAACGCCTGCGGCAGGAACATATGGAGCACATGCAGGAACACCTGCAGATAATGCGAGAGTCCGGAATGGGGCCAGGCATGATGGGCCAGGGCGCGGGAATGATGGGGCAAGGCATGGGAATGAACGGCCAGGGCCCCGGCATGGGCAACCGAAACCCCGGTCAGGGCCAGATGAAGAATCAGGGGCCTGGCAACAGCGGACAGGGAATGCGGCAAGGTAACCCGGCCATGAGCGAAGATCAGCGGCTGCAGCGCATGGAACAACGGATGGACCAGATGCAGTTGATGATGGAACAAATGCTTCAGAATCAGCGCCAGGGAAACCAGTAACGCCGAAAATGAATTAAACCGGGCCGTCTTCACGCTCGGAATTATCGGCGCAGGAACGTGTTTGGCGTGCCAAGCTGATGGTACTGGCTGGGAAGTGGGTGCTGCCGTGACTTTCCACGATAGTAAACTCGCAAACCGGGACTTTGGCGTAACCACACAACAATCCATCGATTCGGGGCTGCCGGAAACTGATGTTGATAGTGGGTATAGATCAACGGGGGTTAATGTCAGCTACCGCAATTACCTGGGCCAGAACTGGCAGATCTTCGGAGAAGCTATGTACGAAGCGTTCGGGAGTGATGTATCCGACAGCCCAATCACTCGAAATGATTATGAGGCGGAAATAGGCGTTGGCTTCATTTATGTTTTTTAGGTTTGGCTGGCGCACGCAGGGATGCGCTCAACGTCTGTACCGAAGAGGTGGGAGTGACAGCTTCCATAAAGTGCGTACACTATGCATCAGAACATATGATTTAACATAATATACATTATGCGCAGTTGGATATCAGTTCAAATTACATTATTACGGATTTTATCTTTGGGCTCTCTCCTCGCATCCGAGCGGCTTACCAGGAACTTATCCGATCAGCAAAACCGGTCAAGCACGTGTGCTTACGCCGGATCAGTTCGCCCACCTCTTGAGTGTGATCCGGAAGCATCGCTATCCGGAAAAGATCACTGGACCACGCGCGCTCCCCAGCACCCTTGCCTACATAAAATATGCCCCCTCGGACCGTTTTATGAAAGTAGACGTAGTAGTCGCGCCGAATATACGGTTCCACCGATAACGAAGTCCGGCTTTTTCAACTGCCAAGTTGGATACGCTCTTTCAGCCACTTAATCATTGTGGTTCCACCGCCCAACGCGAAGCGACGGCCCCCGTCAGGGTCGTCCGCCTTGCGCGTATTGTTAAAACTCTCAATCTCTATCCCGTCGTCCAGAGATTACGCTTAAAACATTAACGACGGCATTCGTTGCTTCCGCGCACAAGGCCGCCAGCCTAAAATCAGCAGTGCGGCGATGCGTCAAATCGTTAGCTAAATCCAATGACGCCCGAGCGTGGCGCCGTATGTTTTCATTCGACTTGCCAGGGATCATCGCGGATATATAGGCGTCGATCATGCGTTTTGCGTCAGTTTTGGATGGAGAAATATCTTCTTTGCTGGGATGCAGATCTGGATCGTAAACAGCCTGCGCTACGGAAATCAGAGTTTCGCGGGCGAGCAACCCAACACCTTGATATTGTTCTTCTGTTGTAGCCTGCGCCAATCGAAGTTTTATCTCACCCATACTACGATCCACTCGGACCCAACCCGTGGGATCATCGAACACAGGATTAATAATTTGCGACTTCATCCCCTTAACTGTCTCGATCAGGGGATCGAACATTTTTCCGAGATATTCTCTTCTAGACTGATAGGTGGGGAGTGCCCCATCGCTCCATTTCCCGTACCACTGCCACAGATCAGAGAAAGGATTTGGGTTGTCTAGGTTTCTCTCTCGTAATCCTTCTGCGATTTCTGAATATCTTGCCTGATACTCAGTGTTTACACTCTGAATCCTGGCCCCACCGGTTGAAACAGAAACCATCAAGCTTTTCTGAAGCTCAAGGTTATTCAGGAGGTCTTCGTGAGTAGTTCTGTAGGCTTTACCTTGAATATCCTCAGTTAATTCTGGCGAAACAACTACTTCGTCAATCCAAGATTGGCTGTAAGACCGAAACAGAGTTTCTGCCTTATTTTTTATGCTTTGTTCGATGCCTTTTATCTCTAGCTCAATATTAGAATATAGCTCAAGAGGAACGCGGCAATAGATGCCGTAGATGGTTGTTCCTCCATCCCAGTTGTCATAACCGCTCACCTCAATAGAACAGGTACCTTGAGACAGAACTTGGAATTCAGCGGCTAGTTTTTCTCGCCGAAAAAGATTAGCGAGGGTAGCGATTATCCGCCGCGTATCGTCAATAACTGGATCCATATTTCCCTAGTTTTAACGCCGGTGGTAATGAGCGGCTACGGAGCGCAGCGCAGTAGGCGTCCCGTTGACCACTTTGTTAGCTGCTAGCTCCACGACGAGCCTCCAACTCCTCTCTTTCAATCACCTGACTAAGCATCGGGCGCAATGCTTCGATTGCCGTGACAAGCTCTTGAATGTCGAACTCCTCGCCACGAAACATAAAGCACTTTCTCTCTGGATCGTACCACCGCATCATATCCGTCTCTTCAAAACCTGCGATCATTCCCTTTGGCCCCACGAGATCTTGCGCATAGTTCTTTCGAATGCTGGTTTCGCGCCAATGATCTATGCGCTCATCAAAATGCTCTAAGTGGTCTCTGAGTGTTCTTTTGTGAAGCGGATGATCTTCGTCAGGAAGCCCCACTTTTTGCCGCAATACCACACCTCGGCGACCGCGAATTTCTGCTTTCTGCCCACGCCCAACTGGAGGCCAAAAGATTCGAGAAATATTGCTAGCATGCGTGAGGAGGCTGTGTAGGGACCGGAAGATTTCGCCCTGTATAAATCTGAACCTATCCCAGTCCTGGGTTCCGTTCTCACTTTTAGAGTCTGCCTGCATTGCATTGTTGAGTGCTATCACAGCACCGATTGCCATACGACATTGGGTCTCGGCCTCGTTGAGGTATACAACAATTTCGCGGCTATTCATGCTCCCTCACAGCTAACAGCTGATTCATGACAAATGACATCTATCCTCCCAAGCGCTTATCAGCACGAAACAGAGTGTCACCCATCTTTTTTATCTTTCTATTTTATGATCTTAGAGTACAAACCCACTAGCTAATGGCGCATAAACGCAAAATGTCCAATTTGGGCGGACAATCTGATTGCTTATCCCATATCTTATAAAACCCACTATTTCATAACTTTCACAGGCTTGTAAGCCCAGGCGGTGAAAATAGACGAAGGTTTTCGACATTTGTCGTTGATCTACGCAGAACAGGCAAACTCACCCGAGGCCATCTGAGAACCCTCCGGCGCAATGTCCGCTTTTGTTTAATAGCCCCCCACTACTCATGCCTGTTACGCGCTCCCAATCTTTCGGTTCCAGCGATATTCATCCGAACGCCAAGTCGGACGACGAGTTTAGCACCTTGTGTGATCGTCCAGCATACCCAGGGGTTCCTGTTCCGAAATAGAACCTGTGAGTAGTGCAGCCCCCTACTTTGTTTGCCCTGGGCCCGCTAAACTCACCAGAATGGGCTAGCCCTCACTGCCAGGAAACACACAAGGAATCAGGAGCTTTCCAGACCCCATGACCAACCATTTTGAGAGCCCCTTCAAAGGCGAGTTTCTCGCAAGCCAGGTGACCAACCCCAACATCAGGGCCGGGCGATACAGTTACTATTCCGGTTATTACCATGGCCATTCATTCGACGATTGCGCCCGGTATCTCATGCCTGATCGTGATGACGTTGATCGGCTCGTTATCGGCAGTTTCTGTTCCATCGGCTCCGGTGCATCGTTCATCATGGCGGGCAACCAGGGCCACCGGCACGACTGGGTTTCCGCGTTTCCGTTCTTTTATATGGCAGATGAAGCCGCCTTCACCGGTGCCTTGGATGGCTTTCAGCGGGCTGGCGACACGGTGATTGGTAGTGATGTATGGATCGGCTCAGAGGCAATGATTATGCCCGGTATCACCATCGGTCATGGCGCCGTTATTGGAAGCCGTGCGCTGATCACCCGGGATGTCGAACCCTACACGATCGTGGGCGGCAACCCGGCGAAAACTATTAAACAGCGGTTCTGCGACGAAGACATTGCGCGGCTTATGGAGATGGCCTGGTGGGACTGGCCGCTGGACGACATTCAGACTGCGATGCCATTACTCTGCTCTGGTAACATCCGGGATCTGTATCACTATTGGCAGGAGTCCGTCCGTTCATGAATCCCCTTCTAGTGCTGCTGTTTCTGCTCTGGAGCGGCTTTGCTCTGGCAGCAGCCCCTGCCTCCCTGCAAGACGAGCTTGCCGAGGAGGCCGGCATGCTAGGAAGCATACTCAGTGATGGGCGAGCGGTTTTCTTTCCCGAAAGTGCCTCTTACCTCCCCCTCTCATCGCTGAGTGGCCCCGGTTACAGTAACGGTGTGGCCGTGCTCATGACTCTGGGGGGTTGGGGAGGCGGAGCAACCAACAATCAGTACCTTGCCTTGTACGCGATCAACGACAGTATTGCTGGTATGTCGCCGGTCAAGACCTACCGCTTGCTTTCTGTTCGTCACGTTGGGGGCAAAGGTGACCGTCTGTTCACTGGCGTTCGCGAAACCGGAAAAGGCCTCGTCCTGTCCGGATTTAGCTATGCGGCTGAAGACCCGCTCTGCTGCCCGGCCGAACCACTGGAGGTCACCTTCACCTTCGGGGCGCGCGGTGAGCTTGTCCCGGCAGCCTCTCCAACACTCGGTAAAGAGAGTGCCCGATAACCGGGCCTCTCAGCACCTTCTCTTGCCGCTCTTCAGGTGAATGAAACCAACACCAGCAGGCTGAGAAATACACTGATCACAATCGTCAACCCGGAAACACCATCCGAGTCGGCGCCCCCCGATAGCCACCGCCTTAACGCTTTCAGAAAACGCTTTGGCGTGTAGATGGTAAGCGTCCGGCCATCACA
>NZ_AXBW01000012.1:0-54728 GCF_000475355.1 Marinobacter sp. C1S70
GTTGAAGTCACGGATTCAGGAAGAAAGCGTAAGCGCTAGTAGGCTGGTGTTTCTTCCAGGAGCTGGGCTTCGTAGTGGCTCAGCTGATCATTCTCGTAGTAAACGATGATGCGCTGTTCTTCGATCTCGTTGCCCCGGCGCTGAAAGGTGTAAACATAGTATTCCCGGGACGGGTCGACGGGGTTCAACATCAACGGGCTTCCCAGCAGCGCGTGAACCTGACTTCTGGGCATGCCCTCGGACAGTTCCGTCAGCTCCTCATCGGTGACAATGTTGCCCTGCTGGACATTGATTTTGTAAACGCCCGGAAAAACACAGCCGGACAAGGATAAAATGCTAATAAGAACGATAGCGGGGAGCTTTTGCATCGCCGGGGGAAATCCTCTATCTTGAATTCGCCTGCGTTGAGCAGGTGTGAAACGGGTCATCCGTCGTACTGCGGCTTCATCATACCGGAAGCCGTTAGGCACACCAAAGAGCGAATGGTAACATGTCATCTGAAAACGCCGAATTACGAAAAGTCGGTCTGAAGGTTACTCTGCCAAGGGTCAAGATCTTCAATATCCTTGAGAATGCCGAAGAACACCACCTGAGTGCTGAAGACGTTTATAAAAAGCTGCTGGACCAGGGCGATGACGTGGGCCTGGCGACAGTCTACCGGGTGCTGACCCAGTTCGAAGCTGCAGGCCTCGTGTTACGTCATAATTTCGAAGGCGGTCACGCGGTGTTCGAGATGGCCGGTGATGATCATCACGACCACATGGTTTGCACCCAGACTGGCGAAGTTGTTGAGTTCGTCGATGAGGTTATCGAGGAGCGCCAGCAGAAGATTGCGGCAGAGCACGGCTATGAGATTGTCGATCACAGCCTGATCCTTTACGTGAAGCCACTGAAGTCCGATAAGAAGTAAAAAAAAGGGCCAGCGACAAGGCTGGCCCAGAAGCTCTCCGAAACGAGAGGGGGATTAGTGATGGGTTGCCTGGCCCTTTACAAACATCTCCCGGGCATGGGCTATGGTCTGTTCTGTCATGTCCACTCCGCCAAGCATCCTTGCGACTTCGCTGATCCGCCCCTGGTCATCCAGGGATTCGATGCGTGAATAGGTCGCGTCTTTCTCGGTAAATTTGCTGACGAACAAATGCTGATGGCACTGGGCCGCCACCTGCGGCAGGTGCGTGACGCACAGTACCTGGCCATTCTCGCCGAGTGATCTCAACAGGCGGCCTACGACCTCCGCAGTGCCGCCACCGATGCCGACATCCACCTCATCGAATACCAGCGTCGGTGTGGTGGAGGTTTGTGCCACAACCACCTGAATGGCCAGGCTTATGCGGGAAAGTTCACCGCCGGAAGCCACCTTGGCCAACGATCGGGCGGGTTGGCCCGGGTTGGCACTCACCAGGAATTCCACCTCTTCCATGCCGTGAGGGGCAGGTTCATCATCACTGTTCCGGCTCAGGTGGCTGACAAACTGCACCGATGGCATGCTCAATTGTGCCAACTCCCGGGCGATTCGCTGGTCGAGCTCGATGGCGGCATTCCGGCGTGTTTCTGTCAGCTTGGTGGCCAGGGCGTCAAACCGTGCCCGCAGGTTTTCCAGCTCGGCCTGAAGCTGTTCCAGGCTGCCTTCACCGCCATCCAGTTCGGCCAGCTCCTGGCTCAGGCGTTGATGCAACTCCGGCAACTCCTCCGGGGTGATCCGGTGTTTGCGCGCCATCTGATAAATGGCGCTGAGCCGTTCTTCCACTTCGTTCAGTCGGACCGGGTCGGCTTCGTAGTCGTCTACGAAGCGGCGCAGGTTGTCGCCGGCTTCTGAAATCTGAATCTGTGCTTCGTTCAGCATCTGGATGGTGTCGGTCAGTGCCGGGACATCAACCGGCAGTTGCTCCAGTTGGTGCAGTGCCTGGCGCACCAGGTCTGCGGCCGAAACCTCATCTTCAGTGCATAGCAGGGCGGCCTGGTGGCTGCTGTGAAGTACGGCGTCGGCCTGACTGAGCTGTGCCTGTTCGGCTTCCAGGGTTGTCTGTTCGTCCTCGCCCAGCGCCAACCTGTCCAGCTCTTCCACCTGATAGCGCAGCAGCTGTAAACGGGCCTCGGCCTCATCAGCATTGTGCTGGCGTTGCTGTAGTTTCTGACGCGTCTGGTGCCAGGCTTTCCATGCAGATCGGGTTTCGTCGGCCAGGCTTTCCGCGCCGGCGAACTCGTCCAGCAGCTTTCGGTGGGTTTCCTTGCGCAGCAGGGATTGATGCTGGTGCTGACTGTGGATATCCATCAGCAGGCCGCCCAGTTCTTTCAATTGTGACAGCGGGCAGGGCTGGCCATTAATGAATGCCTTGGAGCGGCCGTCCTTGCTGATGGTCCGGCGCAGGATGCAATCGTCCTTGTCGTCCAGCTCATGGCTGTCCAGCCAGGACCGGGCTTCGGGGATGCGGGATATATCGAAGCTGGCGGTAATGTCGGCACGCTTGGCGCCATGGCGAACAGCGCCGGCATCGGCCCGGCCTCCCATGGCCAGGCCAAGGGCATCAAGCACAATCGACTTGCCGGCGCCGGTTTCCCCTGTCAGGGCTGTCATACCGCGGTTGAACTGGAGTTCAACCCTTTCTGCAATGGCGTAGTTCGATACCGTGAGTTGTGTGAGCATGCCGCAACCTCCGCTCGTTCTTGAGCAAGTAATAACTCTGACCACTGTTCGTTCATACAGTTGCTGTGAATATATACAGTGTTTTTCCGGTTTGCAAACAGGAAATGATGAAAACATCAAAGATTGCGTGGGTGACGGTTGAAACCCGGGAAGCGGGCCCCATATCGGTTCGCAAAGCGATTCTTTCCTGCTTTCTGCACAAGCGGGAGTGGTTATTTCTGCAGGCCTCCGTGGCCGTGAAAACGTTATCAGGAGTTGTCATGAGTGCTGACGAAAAGCGCAACGAACAGGTAGAAGAACGCAACGAGGCAGCAGAAGCTGCGGCGGAAGGGCAGGCTGCAGGTAACCAGGATGCCGAGCAGTCACCGGAGCAGGGCTCCGAGCTGGATGTGCTGCAGCAGAAATTGCAGGAGTACCAGGAGCAGGCCTTGCGGGCACAGGCGGAGATGCAGAATGTCCGTCGCCGGGCCGAGATTGATGTGGAAAAAGCTCACAAGTTTGCGCTCGAGAAGTTTGTGAAAGAGCTGTTGCCGGTGGCTGACAGTCTGGAGAAGGCGGTCGAAAGCACCGAGGGTCACGAAAACGCAGGC
Source organism: Marinobacter sp. C1S70 (assembly GCF_000475355.1). Lineage (NCBI taxonomy): Bacteria > Pseudomonadati > Pseudomonadota > Gammaproteobacteria > Pseudomonadales > Marinobacteraceae > Marinobacter > Marinobacter sp. C1S70. The sequence continues at coordinate 3,235 of NZ_AXBW01000012.1, forward strand.
GAGCTGGTTGCGTCCATTCGCGAAGGTGTGGAAATGACCCTGACGCTGTTCAAGAACAGCCTGAAGAAATTCAACGTTGAACAGCTCAACCCGGTGGGTGAGCCGTTCGATCCGCAGCAGCACGAAGCCATGTCCATGGTGCCGGCGCCGGATGCCGAGCCTAACAGCGTGGTTGCGGTTGTGCAGAAAGGTTATCTGCTTAATGGCCGGGTGGTTCGTCCGGCGATGGTCGTAGTGGCCAAGGCAGAAGATGCGCCAAAAATCGACGAGCAGGCTTGAAAAGTCGAGCAGAGCGCCAATATAGCGATTAAACAGCAAAGGCCGGGGTAGGCTTTCTCCGGAACAGCATTCAGAAAGATTTGGAGTGATTCGATGAGCAAGATTATTGGTATCGACCTGGGAACCACAAACTCCTGTGTGGCCATCATGGATGGCGACAAGGTAAAGGTAATTGAAAACGCAGAGGGTGATCGCACCACTCCGTCCATCATCGCCTACACCGATGACAACGAGACTCTGGTTGGCCAGTCAGCCAAGCGTCAGGCGGTGACCAACCCGCACAACACTCTGTACGCCATCAAGCGACTGATTGGTCGTCGTTTTGAAGATGACGTGGTTCAGAAAGACATCAAGATGGTGCCCTATAAAATCGCCAAGGCAGACAACGGTGACGCCTGGGTTGAGGTGAAGGGGCAGAAAATGGCGCCGCCGCAGGTGTCTGCAGAAGTTCTGAAGAAAATGAAGAAGACTGCAGAAGACTACCTGGGCGAAAAGGTAACCGAAGCGGTTATCACCGTGCCGGCTTACTTCAACGACTCCCAGCGCCAGGCCACCAAGGATGCCGGCAAGATCGCCGGTCTGGAAGTGAAGCGGATCATCAACGAGCCGACCGCGGCTGCCCTGGCCTATGGTCTGGACAAGAAGGGCGGTGACCGCACAGTTGCTGTATACGATCTGGGTGGTGGTACCTTCGACCTGTCCATCATCGAAATTGCGGACGTAGACGGCGAGCACCAGTTCGAAGTACTGGCCACTAATGGTGACACTTTCCTGGGCGGTGAAGACTTCGACCTGAAAGTGATTGAATATCTGGCCGACCAGTTCAAGAAAGACAGCGGCATCGATCTTCGCGGCGACTCTCTGGCCATGCAGCGTCTGAAAGAGGCGGCCGAGAAGGCCAAGATCGAGCTCTCCAGCAGCCAGCAGACCGACGTAAACCTGCCGTACATCACTGCAGATGCGTCTGGTCCCAAGCACATGAACGTGAAGCTGACCCGTGCCAAGCTGGAGTCGCTGGTGGAAGACCTGGTTCAGCGCAGTCTGGAGCCCTGTAAGGTGGCTCTTCAGGATGCGGGCATGAAGGCTAGTGAAATCGACGAGGTTATTCTGGTCGGTGGTCAGACCCGTATGCCGCTGGTGCAAGAGAAAGTAAAAGAGTTCTTCGGCAAAGAGCCGCGTAAAGACGTGAACCCGGACGAGGCCGTAGCCATGGGTGCTGCGATTCAGGGCGCGGTACTGTCTGGCGACGTGAAAGACGTGCTGCTGCTGGACGTAACCCCGCTGACCCTGGGTATCGAAACCATGGGTGGCGTGGCCACTCCGCTGATCGAGAAGAACACCACGATTCCGACCAAGAAATCGCAGATCTTCTCTACAGCGGATGACAACCAGACTGCAGTGACCATTCACGTGGTTCAGGGTGAGCGTAAGCAGGCGGCACAGAACAAGTCTCTGGGTCGTTTCGATCTGACCGACATTCCGCCGGCACCGCGCGGCGTGCCGCAGATCGAAGTAACCTTCGATATTGATGCCAACGGTATCCTGAACGTGTCTGCCAAAGACAAGGCGACCGGTAAAGAGCAGTCCATCGTGATCAAGGCCTCTTCTGGCTTGAGCGATGAGGAAATCGAGAAGATGGTGCGCGACGCCGAGGCCAACGCCGAGGAAGACCGCAAGTTCGAAGAGCTTGTCCAGGCCCGTAACCAGGGTGATGCCATGGTACACGCCGTGCGCAAGACCCTGAGTGAGGCCGGCGACAAGGTCTCCGACAGCGAGAAGGAGTCCATCGAGGCCGCCATCAAGGATCTGGAAGAGGCCCTCGAGGGTTCTGACAAGGAAGCGATCGAAGCCAAGACTCAGAAGCTGACCGAAGTGTCCTCTGAGCTGGCCCAGAAGATGTACGCGGATCAGGCCGACCAGGCTCAGCAGGCCGGTGGCCAGGAAGAAGGTCAGGCAAAGAGTGCTGACGACGCCGTCGATGCCGAGTTCGAGGAAGTCAAAGACGACGACAAGAAGTAATTCCGAAGTACATCAAGTAGTTGGGGAAACGCGGGCCGGGCTCGCGTTTTCCTCGTTATAAAAACAGGGTTTTGAAGCATGGCCAAGCGCGATTATTACGAAGTACTCGGGATCTCCCGGGATGCGGACGAAAAGGAAATTAAGCGGGCGTATCGAAAGCTCGCCATGAAGTACCACCCGGACCGTAACCCGGATGACAAGGATGCCGAGACCAAATTCAAAGAGGCCAGCGAAGCCTACGAAATCCTGGCGGACTCCAGTAAGCGCGCCGCCTACGACCAGTTTGGTCATGCCGGCGTAGACGGTCAGGCCGGCGGCGGCTTTGGCGGTGGTGGCGCCAGCTTCTCTGACATCTTTGGTGATGTGTTCGGCGATATTTTTGGTGGCGGAGGCCGTGGCCGCACCACCCGCGGTGCAGATCTGCGCTACACCCTGGAGCTGGATCTGGAAGAGGCCGTTAAAGGCAAAACCGTCAAGATCAACATCCCTGGCCATAAAGAATGTGAAGCCTGTGATGGTAGTGGCGCCGAAAAAGGCTCCCGCCCGGAAACTTGCGGCACCTGTCAGGGCATGGGGCAGGTACGGATGCAGCAAGGCTTCTTCACCGTACAGCAAGCCTGTCCTACCTGTCGCGGCTCCGGCCAGATCATCAAGAACCCGTGTAAGAGCTGTCATGGCCAGGGTCGGGTGCGCCAGGAGAAAACCCTCTCCGTCAAGGTGCCGCCAGGTGTTGATACTGGCGACCGTATTCGCCTGTCCGGCGAAGGTGAGATGGGTGTAGACGGAGGGCCTCCTGGAGACCTTTACGTACAGGTCGCCGTTCGTGAGCATTCCATTTTCACCCGTGACGGTCGCAATCTTTACTGCGAAGTGCCCATCAGCATCGTCGACGCCACCCTGGGTGGCGAGCTGGAAGTGCCAACGCTGGATGGTCGGGTAAAGCTCAAGATTCCGCCTGAGACCCAGACTGGCAAACTGTTCCGTCTGCGTAACAAAGGCGTCAGCCCGGTCCGCGGTGGCCCGGCTGGTGATTTGTTGTGCCGGGTGATTGTGGAAACGCCGGTGAATCTCACCAAGCGCCAGAAGGAGCTGCTGGAAGAATTCCAGCAAACCCTGGATGGTAACAACGGAACTCATCATGCCCCCAAGAAAACCTCATGGTTTGAGGGTGTGAAAAACTTCTTCGACGAAATGAAATTCTGAGGGTAGAGCAGATGAGGGTAGCGATCATCGGCGCCGCCGGGCGCATGGGTAAAGTGCTGATCGAAGCGGTCGACGGTACCGAAGGCCTTGAGCTCGGCGCTGCCATCGTCGAGCCGGGCAGCAGTCTGATTGGCGCCGACGCCGGTGAAATGACCGGCATCGGCAAAACCGGCGTAAAAATGGCCGCCAGCCTGGACGACGTCAAAGACGACTTCGACGTACTGGTGGACTTCACCTTCCCGGACCTGACCCTGGAAAACGCGAAGTTTTGCAGCGCCAACGGCAAAATGCTGGTGATCGGCACCACCGGCATGACCGACGCCGAAAAAGAGCAACTGGCCCTGGCGGCTGAAAATGCTCCAGTCGTCTTTGCGCCCAACATGAGCGTGGGCGTCAACGTCGTCCTCAACCTGCTGCGCACCGCCGCCGCAACCCTGGGTGATGACTACGACGTGGAAATCATCGAAGCCCACCACCGCCACAAAAAAGACGCTCCCTCAGGTACTGCCCTGCGCATGGGCGAAGTGGTGGCTGATGCCCTCGGCCGCGACCTGAAAGAGTGTGCGGTCTATGGCCGCGAAGGCTTCACCGGCGAACGCACCCGCAAGGAAATCGGCTTCGAAACCATCCGTGCCGGCGATGTGGTGGGCGATCACACGGTACTGTTTGCAACGGAGGGTGAGCGCATCGAAATTACCCACAAGGCGAGCAGTCGGATGACTTTCGCAAAAGGTGCCATGCGGGCGGCGTTGTGGCTTGAGGGTAAGGCGGCTGGTCTTTATGACATGCAGGACGTTTTGAGCCTGAAAAACTGAGATTGAATAGCATGCTCAGAGGCTGCGGGAGCAGGGCACCTTCCCGAAAATGTCGGAGGCCATGGATGGCCGGAGAGAAGCGCACATGGAAGTGCTCGTAGCGGTTTTCGGGAAGGTGCCCTGCTCCCGTGGCCGGAGTTTGCGTCAGGCCGGGAGCAATTCGGCGTGGACAAAAACCGCCAAAATCGCTTACAATAAGGCGATTTGACTGCACCAAGCGTACCTTTGAAAAGTTTATAAAAGCGGGACCGGGTTTTTACCTTGTCTCGCTTTTTTGCAACCTGAGATTATGCGCTTGCGTTCCTGTTCGTGACGAACTTACGCCACTCGATGAGGATACAAGCCTTGAGCACACCAGCAATCCTTGCACTCGCAGACGGAAGCCTCTTCTACGGCACCGCCATCGGCGCAGACGGAGAAACCAGCGGCGAGGTAGTGTTCAACACTGCCATGACCGGCTACCAGGAAATCCTGACCGACCCGTCCTACTCCCGCCAGATCGTTACCCTGACGTATCCGCACATTGGCAACACCGGTGTTAACGAAGAAGACGTAGAATCCGACCGCATCCAGGCCGCTGGCCTGATCATCCGGGATCTGCCCCTGCTCGCCAGCAGCTGGCGAAACAAGGGTAGCCTTGATGACTACCTGCGAAGCAACAACATTGTTGGCATTGCGGACATCGACACCCGCCGACTGACCCGCATCCTCCGGGACAAGGGCTCCCAGAATGGCGCCATCGTCGCTGGTGAAAGCGCCACTGTCGAACGCGCACTGGAACTGGCTAACGCGTTTCCCGGCCTCAAGGGCATGGACCTGGCCAAAGAAGTCACCTGCAGCGAAGCCTACCAGTGGAACCAGGCCGAGTGGGATCTGGTAAACGGCTACAGTGACCGCTCCGAAGACAAGTTCAAGGTGGTGGCCTGGGATTACGGCGTAAAATACAACATTCTGCGGATGCTCGCGGCCCGCGGTTGCGAGATCACCGTCGTGCCCGCGCAAACCCCGGCCTCTGATGTACTGGCGATGAAGCCCGATGGCATCTTCCTGTCCAATGGCCCGGGTGATCCCGAGCCCTGCGACTATGCTATCAAGGCCATTCAGGAAGTGCTGGAAACCGAGATTCCGGTATTCGGCATCTGCCTGGGCCACCAGTTGCTGGCCCTGGCCAGTGGTGCAAAAACCATGAAAATGGGCCACGGCCACCACGGTGCCAACCATCCGGTGCAGGACATTGCCAAAGGCACTGTGATGATTACCAGTCAGAACCACGGCTTTGCTGTGGATGAAACAACCCTGCCCGCCAATGTGGAAGCGACTCACAAATCGCTGTTTGACGGCACTCTGCAGGGCATTCGCCGCACCGATAAGCCGGCCTACAGCTTTCAGGGTCACCCGGAAGCCAGCCCGGGGCCCCATGATGTGGCTCCGCTGTTTGACGAGTTTATCCAGCTGATGGAAGCGCGATCTGCCTGAGGGCAAGGCCATCAACGATAGCTCACCGGCGCTGAATACCGCGCTGCAAGAATTCAAAAGTTGCTGACAGGTTTACCAAGACATGCCAAAACGTACCGACATTAAAAGCATCCTGATCCTGGGCGCCGGCCCCATCGTGATCGGGCAGGCGTGCGAATTCGACTACTCCGGAGCCCAGGCCTGTAAGGCGCTGCGCGAAGAGGGCTACCGGGTGATCCTGGTGAACTCCAACCCGGCCACCATCATGACCGACCCGGCCATGGCCGATGCCACCTACATCGAGCCGATCACCTGGAAGACGGTCGAAAAGATCATCGAAAAGGAACAGCCGGACGCCCTGCTGCCCACCATGGGTGGTCAGACTGCACTGAACTGTGCGCTGGACCTGGAAAAGCACGGCGTGCTGGAGAAGCATGGCGTTGAAATGATCGGCGCCAACGCCGACACTATCGACAAAGCCGAAGACCGTGACCGCTTCGACAAGGCCATGAAGAAAATCGGTCTGGAGTGCCCGCGTGCGGCCATCGCTCATTCCATGGACGAAGCCTGGAAGATCTCCGAAGACATCGGCTTCCCGTGCATCATCCGTCCATCGTTCACCATGGGTGGTTCCGGCGGCGGTATCGCCTACAACAAGGACGAGTTCGAGGAAATCTGTACTCGTGGCCTGGACCTGTCGCCGACCAACGAGCTGTTGATCGACGAATCCCTGATCGGCTGGAAAGAGTACGAGATGGAAGTTGTTCGCGACAAGAACGACAACTGCATCATCGTCTGCGCCATCGAGAACTTCGACGCCATGGGCGTGCACACCGGTGATTCCATTACGGTGGCCCCGGCCCAGACCCTCACCGACAAGGAATACCAGATCATGCGGAACGCCTCCCTGGCGGTGCTGCGTGAGATTGGTGTGGAAACCGGCGGTTCCAACGTGCAGTTCGGCATTAATCCGGACACCGGCCGCATGGTGGTGATCGAGATGAACCCCCGGGTGTCGCGTTCATCCGCACTGGCGTCCAAGGCCACCGGCTTCCCGATCGCCAAGGTGGCGGCCAAGCTGGCGGTGGGTTACACCCTGGATGAACTGCAGAATGAAATCACCGGCGGCGTCACCCCGGCCTCGTTCGAGCCGTCCATTGATTACGTGGTTACCAAGATTCCCCGGTTTACCTTCGAAAAATTCCCCCAGGCCGACGCCCGCCTGACCACTCAGATGAAATCTGTCGGTGAGGTTATGGCCATTGGTCGGACCTTCCAGGAATCGGTGCAAAAGGCATTGCGTGGCCTGGAAGTGGGTTCCGAAGGCTTCGATGAAAAGCTGGAAGATCTGGACTCCGAGAACAGCCGCGAAACCCTGACCCGGGAGCTGAACGTGCCTGGTGCCGAGCGTATCTGGTACATCGGCGATGCGTTCCGCGCCGGCATGACCGTGGACGAAGTGTTCCGCCACACCAAGGTAGACCCTTGGTACCTGGTGCAGATCGAGGACATCGTGCGCGAAGAACAGGCCCTCAAGTCGGCCGGTAAGGCCGATATCGACAAGGCCACCCTGTTCCGCCTCAAGCGCAAGGGCTTCTCCGATGCCCGCCTGGCCAAACTGCTGGGCATTTCCGAAGTCAGCCTGCGCAAGCTGCGCCACGACCTGGGCATCCGCCCGGTGTACAAGCGCGTGGATACCTGTGCGGCTGAATTTGCCTCCGACACTGCCTATATGTACTCCACTTACGAGGAAGAGTGCGAGGCGGAGCCATCAGACCGTGAGAAAATTGTGGTCATCGGCGGTGGCCCCAACAGGATCGGTCAGGGCATCGAATTCGACTACTGCTGTGTGCACGCGGCTCTGGCCATGCGTGAGGATGGCTACGAGACCATCATGATCAACTGCAACCCGGAGACCGTGTCGACTGATTACGACACCTCCGACCGGTTGTATTTTGAGCCGATCACCCTGGAAGACGTGCTGGAAATCATCAACGTCGAGAAGCCCAAGGGCGTAATCGTCCAGTACGGCGGTCAGACTCCGCTGAAGCTTGCGCGTGGCCTGGAAGCCGCCGGTGTGCCCATTATCGGCACCAGTCCGGACGCCATTGACCGCGCCGAAGACCGCGAGCGCTTCCAGCAGATGATCCAGCGCCTGGGTCTGAAGCAGCCGGAAAACGCCACTGTGCGCAGCCACGAGGAAGGCATCGTGGCTGCCCGCGAGATTGGCTACCCGCTGGTGGTGCGCCCGTCGTACGTGCTGGGTGGCCGGGCCATGGAGATCGTCTATGACGAAACCGAACTGGTGCGCTACATGCGTAACGCGGTGCTGGTCTCCAATGACAGTCCGGTTCTGCTTGATCACTTCCTGAATGCTGCCATCGAGGTCGATATTGATGCGATCAGTGACGGCACTGATGTTGTGATCGGCGGTATCATGCAGCACATTGAGCAGGCTGGTGTTCACTCTGGTGATTCCGCCTGCTCCCTGCCGCCCTACAGCCTGAGCAAGCAGGTGCAGGACGAGATGCGCGAGGCCGTGAAGAAAATGGCCATCGAGCTGGATGTTATCGGCCTGATGAACGTGCAGCTGGCCTATCAGGATGGTGAGATCTACGTGATCGAAGTGAACCCGCGTGCCTCACGGACCGTGCCGTTTGTGTCCAAGGCTATCGGGGTGTCTCTGGCCGCGGTTGCGGCCCGGGTGATGTCCGGCAAGAGCCTGAAAGAACTGAACTTTACTCAGGAAATCGTGCCGACCTACTACGCCGTTAAAGAGTCGGTGTTCCCGTTCAACAAGTTCCCGGCCGTGGACCCGATCCTCGGGCCGGAAATGAAATCCACCGGTGAGGTGATGGGCCTGGGCGACAGCTTTGATGAAGCCTTTGCCAAGGCCGCTCTGGCCGTGGGCGAGCGCTTGCCGGCCCAGGGCGTGGCCTTCATGTCGGTGCGCGATGTCGACAAGCCGGGTGCGGCCAGTGTTGCCCGCGACCTGGTGGATGCTGGCTTCAGGATTATTGCCACCACTGGCACCGCCAAGGCGCTGGAAGCCGAAGGTATCGCCGTTGAGCGGGTGAACAAGGTTCGCGAGGGTCGTCCGCACATTGTCGATGCCATCAAGAATGGTCAGGTTCAGCTGATTATCAATACTACGGAAGGTCGCAAGGCGATTTCTGATTCGGCGCAGATTCGCCAGTCTGCCTTGCAGACCAAAGTAACCTACACAACCACACTGGCAGGTGGCGAAGCCTTCTGCCGGGCCATCAAGTTTGGCCCGGAGCGCACCGTTCGTCGCCTCCAGGAACTACACGCAGGAAAGTAAGGCTATGGCTGACAGAGTACCGATGACCAAGACGGGCGAAGACCGTCTGCGTGAGGAGCTGAAAAAGCTGAAGTCCGAAGATCGGCCGCGGGTGATCGCGGCCATTGCCGATGCCCGTGAGCACGGCGATCTGAAGGAAAATGCTGAGTATCATGCGGCCCGGGAGCAGCAGAGCTTTATCGAAGGTCGCATTCAGGAAATCGAAGGCAAGCTGTCCGTGGCCCAGGTGATTGATGTGACCACCATGGAGAATACCGGCAAGGTGATCTTCGGCACCACTGTGCATCTGGTCAACATGGAAACCGACGAAGAGGTTACTTACCAGATCGTGGGTGAAGATGAGGCCGACATCAAGGCAGGCAAGCTGTCGGTGTCCTCGCCGATCGCCCGCGCGCTGATTGGTAAGAACGAAGGGGATGTGGTGGCTATCCGTATCCCCTCCGGTACCGTGGAGTACGAGATTTCCGAAGTGGAATATATCTGACTCGGTTGTGCTGATCGGGCATAAAGAAAAAGCCGGCTCTGGGGAACCAGGCCGGCTTTTTCGCGTCTCAGCTTACGCTTATTTGTTGCGCAGCAGATTCGACAGCTTGGGGTTCGGTTTCTTCGCACGACGCAGAATGACGGCGATTTTACCGATCGTCTGGACCAGTTCTGCGCCGGAGCTTTCGCACAGAGCCTGAATGGCTTCCTGGCGGACTTCGCGATCCTGGCTGGCGACTTTGATCTTGATCAGCTCATGGTCGTTCAGGGCACGGTCCAGTTCCTCCTGCAGCCCTTCAGACAGGCCTTTGTCGCCAACGATGATGACGGGCTTCAGGTTGTGGGCAATAGCCCGGTATTCCCGGCGCTGTTCCGGTGACAGACTCATGATGTAATCTCTTAATAGGTGCAATTAACAAAAGGTCAGCGGTGAATCCGCTGGCAACCACGTATAATTCAGCGATTGTAACAGATAGCGACTCATGACAAATGGCCGTATTCACTTACAGAGGGTGTTGTAATTCCGGTCATGGCGTCCCATATAGGTAGTATCGCGATCGGTTCCGGATGGGCCGTTTCTGGTTTACCGGCGTACAATTGGTGTAAGGTGTCGGAAAAGGGTTGGCGGCCTTCAGGCGCTGATCCTGCAATTCACAGGTGATGATCCTTGAACGATATGGCAAAAAATCTGGTTCTCTGGCTAATCATAGCCGCTGTGCTGCTGATGGTGTTTCAGAATTTCTCTCCCACCACCACTGGCCAACAAGTTAACTATTCCCAGTTTGTCGAGATGGTCCAGCAGGGCCAGGTACGGCAGGTGACCATTGATGGTCTGCAGGTGCAGGGTGTCCGCAACGACGGCTCCCAGTTCCAGAGCATCCGGCCGCAGGTGTCTGACAACAAGCTGATGGATGACCTGCTCGCCAACAACGTCGAAGTGATCGGCAAGGAGCCCGAGCGCCAGAGCCTGTGGACGCAGCTGCTGGTAGCCGCGTTCCCGATTCTGATCATCATCGCATTGTTCGTGTTCTTCATGCGCCAGATGCAGGGCGGCGGTGGCGGCAAAGGCCCCATGTCGTTCGGCAAGAGCAAAGCGCGCCTGATGAGTGAAGACCAGATCAAAACCACATTTTCCGATGTCGCGGGTGTCGACGAAGCCAAGGAAGACGTGAAAGAGCTGGTGGATTTCCTTCGGGATCCCAGCAAGTTCCAGCGTCTTGGTGGTCGCATCCCGAAGGGCGTATTGATGGTGGGCCCTCCCGGTACCGGTAAAACCCTGCTTGCCAAGGCCATCGCGGGCGAGGCCAAGGTGCCGTTCTTCTCTATCTCCGGCTCCGACTTTGTAGAAATGTTTGTGGGCGTGGGTGCCTCCCGTGTTCGCGACATGTTCGAGCAGGCGAAAAAACAGAGCCCCTGCATTATTTTCATCGATGAGATCGATGCGGTTGGCCGTCACCGCGGTGCTGGTATGGGCGGTGGTCACGACGAACGTGAGCAGACCCTCAACCAGTTGCTGGTGGAAATGGACGGCTTCGAAGGCAATGAAGGCGTTATCGTTATTGCCGCCACCAACCGTCCGGACGTGCTGGACCCGGCGCTGTTGCGCCCTGGCCGGTTTGATCGCCAGGTGGTGGTGAGCCTGCCAGACATCATTGGCCGTGAGCAGATTCTGAAAGTGCACATGAAAAAAGTGCCGCTGGCCGACGGTATTGATCCTGCGGTGATTGCGCGGGGCACGCCGGGCTTCTCCGGTGCCGATCTTGCCAACCTGGTCAACGAAGCTGCGCTGTTTGCGGCCCGTCGTAATCAGCGCCTGGTCTCCATGGAAGAGTTGGAGCTGGCCAAGGACAAGATCATGATGGGCGCCGAGCGCAAGTCCATGGTGATGAGCGAAAAGGAAAAGCGGAATACGGCTTACCACGAGTCGGGGCACGCGATTGTGGGCCGTCTGATGCCTGAGCATGACCCGGTCTATAAAGTGAGTATTATTCCTCGTGGCCGCGCCCTGGGCGTGACCATGTTCCTCCCGGAAGAGGACAAGTACAGCCACTCCAAGCGCTATCTGACCAGCTCGATCTGTAGTCTGTTTGGTGGCCGTATCGCCGAAGAGCTGACCCTGGGTTTTGATGGTGTCACCACTGGTGCGTCCAACGACATCGAGCGGGCGACAAGCCTGGCCCGGAATATGGTGACCCGCTGGGGGCTGTCCGAGAAACTTGGTCCTCTCCAGTATGACACAGACAGTGAGGAACCCTTCCTTGGTCGCTCTGCGGGGCAGGCGCACACGGTGTACTCGCCAGAGACTGCCCAGCGGATTGATGAGGAAGTTCGCAATATCATTGATGAGTGCTACGAAAAGGCCAAGCAGATCCTGATTGATAACCGGGACAAGCTGGACATGATGGCCGAAGCGCTGATGAAGTATGAAACCATCGATCGTTACCAGATTGACGACATCATGGCTGGCAAGGAGCCTCGTCCACCCAAGAACTGGGGTGACAGTGGTCCTGCCGGGGGCGTCAAAGCCGAAGAGCCTGAGCAGGCGCCGGAGCCCAGAAGCTCCGACGACGGCCGGCAGCCCGGCGTAGGGCGTCCTGCCGGCGAGCACTGACTCGCCGTCAAAGCCTGAGTAACTGAATGCGCCGCCCGGGCCCCCGGGCGGCGTTTGTTTTTGCCTCTCCGAAAACTCTGCCTGTGGAAGTCGCGTTATGAAAATGAACTTTGCCGGTCGCGAACTGGATCTGTCTCGGTGCCACGTGATGGGCATTCTGAACGTCACCCCCGACTCGTTTTCCGATGGCGGACACTTTAATTCCAGGGAGGCTGCACTCGTGCGGGCCCGGCAGATGGTGAGCGATGGGGCTACTTTCATTGACGTAGGCGGTGAATCGACTCGCCCCGGTGCAACTGAAGTGTCGACCCAGGAAGAGCTGGACCGCGTGTGTCCGGTAGTTGAAGCCATTGCCAAAGAGCTGGATACCGTGATTTCGGTGGATACCAGCAATCCGGTGGTGATGGCCGAAACTGCCCGACTGGGTGCTGGCCTGATCAACGATGTCCGCGCCCTGCAGCGGGAAGGCGCGCCCGAAGTGGCGGCAAAGGCCGGCATTCCGGTCTGCATCATGCACATCCAGGGTGAGCCGGATACCATGCAGGACGATCCTCGGTACCGGAATGTGCGGCGGGAAGTCAGCTCTTTTCTGACGGAGCGTATGCGAGTGGCTGAGCAGGCCGGTATTCGTGCCGATAACATTATTCTTGATCCCGGTTTTGGCTTCGGCAAAAGCGTGGAGCATAACTATCAACTGCTCGCCACCCTTGAGCAGTTGCATATTCTCGGGCACCCATTGCTTGTCGGGGTCTCGCGAAAATCCATGCTGGGTGCGGTCACCGGTCGTGATGTGAATGAAAGGTTGCCGGCCAGCCTCGCTGCCGCGACAATATCGGCCATGAAAGGGGCGAGCATCCTCAGGGTGCACGACGTTAGGGAAACTGTGGACGCCGTCAGGATCGTAACGGCAGTGAAGGAGGCAATCTGATGACCCAGCGCAAATACTTTGGTACCGATGGCATTCGTGGCCGGGTCGGAGACAGTCCGATTACGCCGGAGTTCATGCTGCATCTGGGTTGGGCTGCGGGGAAGGCATTCAAGCGTGCGGGCCAGCGCAACAGCGTACTGATCGGCAAGGATACCCGTTTGTCCGGCTATATGTTCGAATCGGCGCTGGAGGCTGGTCTGGCCGCGGCGGGTGTTGATGTGAAGTTGCTGGGGCCGATGCCGACACCGGCTATTGCCTACCTCACGCGAACTTTCCGGGCATCTGCCGGAATTGTCATCAGTGCATCCCACAACCCTCATCATGATAACGGCATCAAATTCTTTTCTTCTGCCGGTACCAAACTGGACGACGCCCTGGAAGCCGAGATTGAGCGCTGGCTGGACCAGCCTATCGAAGTGTGTGAGCCGGAAGAGTTGGGCAAGGCGAGCCGGGTAGACGATGCGCCCGGTCGCTATGTGGAGTTCTGCAAAAGTACCGTGCCAAACGAGTTTACTCTCGACGGCATGCACCTGGTGCTTGACTGTGCTCACGGTGCTACCTACCACGTGGCGCCCAAAGTGTTCCGTGAGCTGGGGGCGAAAGTGACGGTGATTGGCGCGGAGCCAGATGGCCTGAACATCAACCTGAATGTTGGCTCTACCCATCTGGGCGCGCTGAAACAGGCGGTTGCCGAGAAAAAGGCTGATCTTGGTATTGCCTTCGACGGTGACGGCGACCGGGTGTTGATGGTGGATCGTGATGGTTCCGAAGTGGATGGCGACGAACTGTTGTATATCCTGGCTTCCCAGCGCCAGGCAGAAGGACGGCTGAACGGTGGTGTGGTTGGTACGTTAATGACCAACCTTGGTGTTGAGTTGGCTCTGCGCGAAATCGGCGTCGAGTTCGAGCGGGCCAAGGTTGGCGATCGTTATGTGATGGAGCGCCTGTTGGCCAATAACTGGCTGATTGGAGGCGAGGGTTCCGGGCATATGGTCATCCGGGATTGCACCACCACGGGTGACGGTATTGTCTCTGCGTTGCAGGTTCTGCTGGCAGTGCGGAAGTCCGGCAAGACCATGGGAGAGCTACGGGCAGGCATGAGCAAGCTGCCGCAGAAAATGATCAACGTACGCGTTGCCGAACGGTTTGATCCGTTGGGTAGGGCGGATATTGTTGAGGCCATGGCGCGGGCAGAGGCTTCGCTGGGTGATGCCGGGCGCATTCTGCTGCGGGCATCCGGCACCGAGCCGCTGATCAGAGTGATGGCCGAGGGTCAGAGCGCGGACGATATTACCCGGGTGGTGGAAGAGCTTGCTCTGGTGGTGGAGCGTTCAACACCCTGATTTCGAAGGGTGGTTGTGTACCGCGGGTGACTGCTGTATAGTTCCGCCTCCCTTTTGCTCGGGACTGTCGAGGACAGAGATGCGTCGCAGAATTGTTGCCGGAAACTGGAAAATGAACGGGTCGAAAGATCTGGTGAAACAGCTGGTTGGCGCAATTTGCGAGCAGTCCGGTAATGTTGGCAAAGATGTGGAGGTGGTTATTATCCCTCCTGCGATCTATCTGGGCCAGGTTGCCGAGCAGGGAGGTGGGCGGATCACTACCGGTGCACAGAACGTGTCCCAGTGGCAATCTGGCGCATACACCGGAGAAATCTCCGCCGAAATGGCCCGCGATATGGGGTGTGGTTATGTGCTGGTGGGGCATTCCGAGCGCCGGCAGTTGTTCGGTGAGACGGATTCTGTGGCAGCCGCCAAGGTTGAGCAGGTTCTGTTGAGTGGCTTGGTTGCGGTGCTGTGTGTAGGTGAAACGCTCGCAGAGCGGGAAGCCGGTCAAGCCGAAGCGGTGGTTGCCGAGCAGGTTCGCAGTGGGTTGTCAGTTGTGGCTGATGATCAGTGGTCCAGGGTTGTTGTGGCGTATGAGCCGGTCTGGGCTATCGGAACCGGAAAAACCGCGACAGCAGACGATGCCCAGGCCATGCATTCGGAAATCCGCAAGGTGCTGGATGGTATGAATGCACCGGCTAATGAGATTTCGGTACTTTACGGCGGCAGTGTAAAAGCGGATAATGCGGCCGCTTTGTTTGCAGAGCCGGATATTGATGGCGGTCTCATCGGTGGTGCATCGTTGAAGGCCGAAGAATTTATCAGCATTTGCCGGTCTTTCCCGGCAGGTGTCTAAGCCGACACGTTTACGAGAGTCTGTATGGATTGGTTGGAAACACTGGTAGTTGTTGTTCACGTCGTGATCGCCGTGTCGCTGGTGGGCCTGGTTCTGATCCAGCAGGGCAAGGGTGCAGACGCCGGAGCGGCTTTCGGTGGTGGTGCGTCCCAGACCGTGTTTGGTAGTCAGGGCAGCGGAAGCTTCCTGACGCGGATGACCACTTTTATGGCGGTTATCTTTTTTGTGACAAGTTTTTCGCTGGCAATTTTTGCCAAGCAGCGCGCCGAAGTGGCTGGCGAGGCAGGTATTCCGGTTGTTCAGGAATCGTCTCAGGCAGGTGCGCAAGCTGAGCAGGCTCCCTCTGCTGATGAGCCTGCAGCTAACAGCGAATCCGAGGGTGGGGACGCGCTCCCCGAACTCGAGTAAAGAATGATGCCCGGGTGGTGAAACTGGTAGACACGCCATCTTGAGGGGGTGGTAGCGAAAGCTGTGCCGGTTCGAGTCCGGCCCCGGGCACCATATTAAAAGAAGACGGCTTGGCAAACCCAGGCCGTTTTTTTTGGTCAGTCCTTGACCAGTCCGCGTGGCGTCACTATACTCCCGCGGATATTGGAGCCTGCGAGCATCGAGGCTTCCAGGCAGGCCAGGTGTCTGTCGGCAGAGCGCTTGAAAGGGTTGGCGCTTTGCGAATTCTTGCAACAAAAGGCCCCATGTTTCAGGGGCTTTTTGATTAAGGGGCCTGGCGCAAAGGGCCCTGGTGCATAAAAGGGCTGATTAACAGCCCTTTTTTTGTTTTTGTACCCTGAAAATTCGGAAACGGAGGCGGCGACACTTGTCAGCCAAACTGAAACAACTGGAAGACATCCTGCGCCCGGTGGTCGAGGGTCTGGGTTATGAGTTCTGGGGAATTGAATTCCGCTCCCATGGACACCATTCCAAGCTTCGGGTGTTTATTGATGATGCCGAGAACGGCATCGCGATCGACGACTGCGAGAAAGTCAGTCGTCAGGTCAGCGGGGTAATGGATGTGGAAGACCCCATCCAGACAGAATATACGCTGGAAGTGTCTTCGCCCGGTATGGACCGGCCGCTGTTCCGGCTGGAGCAGTACGAGGCATTTATTGGTCATAAAGTGCAGATCAAGCTGCGTATGGCGTTTGAGGGCCGGCGCAAATTCCTGGGCCTGATCAAAGGGGTGGAGGGCGACGACGTGGTAGTTGTAGTAGATGACCACGAATACCTGTTGCCCTTCGACAGTATCGAAAAAGCCAACATCGTGCCGGTTTTCGAGTGACACATTCGAATAAATCTATAGATGTATCGTTTATTTTGAGGGCAGGGCAATCCCATGAGTAAAGAGATCTTGCTGGTAGTGGAATCCGTCTCGAACGAGAAAGGTGTCGAGAAGGATGTGATTTTCGAGGCGATTGAACTCGCACTCGCTACCGCTGCCAAGAAACGTTATGAAGACGAAGAGGCGGATATCCGGGTTGCCATTGATCGCCGCACCGGAGAATACGAAACCTTCCGCCGCTGGCTGGTGGTCGATAATGATGCCGTTCCTGCGTTGGGCACTGAGCTGACCCTGCAGGAAGCGGAAGAGATCGACACCAATCTGAAGCCGGGTGATATGTACGAAGAGAAGGTGGAGTCTGTGGCGTTCGGGCGCATTGGTGCCCAGGCGGCCAAGCAGATCATCTTCCAGAAAGTGCGCGAAGCCGAGCGCATGAAGATTGTCGACAGCTACCGCGATCGTATCGGTGAGCTGGTGTCCGGTACCGTCAAGAAGGTGACCCGGGACAATGTGATTGTGGATCTGGGTGGCAACGCAGAAGCTCTGCTTCCCCGTGAGCACCTGATTCCCCGTGAAACCTTCCGGATGGGCGACCGCGTTCGTGCTCTGCTGCTGGAGATTCGCACCGATCATCGCGGACCACAGCTGATTCTGAGCCGTACCGATTCGCAAATGCTGATCGAGCTTTTCCGCATCGAGGTTCCCGAGATTGCCGAGGAACTGATCGAGATTCGCGGTGCCGCTCGCGATCCGGGCTCCCGGGCCAAGATTGCGGTGAAGACCAACGACCGCCGTATTGATCCGGTTGGCGCTTGTGTTGGTATGCGGGGCTCCCGCGTACAGGCAGTGTCTAATGAGCTGGGCGGTGAGCGTGTGGATATCGTGCTTTACGACGATAACCCGGCTCAGTTGGTCATCAACGCGATGGCGCCTGCTGAGGTCGCCTCCATTGTCATGGATGAAGACCGTCACACCATGGATGTAGCCGTTGCCGAAGATAACCTGGCGCAGGCCATTGGCCGGAACGGCCAGAACGTTCGTCTGGCTACCGAGCTGACCGGTTGGACCCTGAACGTGATGACGGAAGAAGAAGCCGGTGAGCGCCAGGAGCAGGAATACAACCGCCTGCTTGAACACTTTACCGCTCATCTGGATGTTGATGAAGAATTTGCCGGTGTTCTTATCGAGGAAGGCTTTACCTCCATTGAAGAGGTGGCCTACGTACCGATGGAAGAAATGCTGGCGATTGAGGGCTTTGACGAGGAAACCGTCACTGAATTGCGCCGTCGTGCCAAAGACGTATTGCTGAACCAGGCGCTGGCAAGTGAAGAAGCCCTGGAGGGCGCTGAGCCCGAAGACGATCTTCTGAACATGGAGGGCATGGACCGGGCGCTGGCATTCAAGCTTGCCGGCATGGGCGTGCGCACAATGGAAGATCTGGCGGAGCAGTCGATTGATGAGCTGCTCGAAATTGAAGGTATGGATGAAGAGCGTGCTGGTCAGTTGATTATGACTGCGCGCGCACCCTGGTTTGAAGACCAGGCCTGATTCGGGAGAGGAGGACCAGTATGGCTGAAGTAACGGTAAAACAACTGGCCGCAGATGTAGGCGCTCCCGTGGATCGTTTGCTGAAGCAGATCGTGGAAGCGGGCCTGAAAGCCCGCAGCGAAAACGACGCTGTCACCAGCGATGAGAAGCAGCAGTTGCTGGCCTATCTGAGAAAAAACCATGGCGAGGCGGAAGCTGAACCGCGGAAGATTACACTCAAGCGCAAGACCACGACGACGCTTAAGGCCGGCAAGGCCAAGACTGTCAACGTAGAAGTGCGCAAGCGCCGCACCTATATCAAGCGTGCAGAGCTGCAACCTGAGCCGGAAGCTGAGGCGCCGGTAGCGGAAGAGCCGGTACAGGCACCGGCCGAAGAGCAGGCACCGGTGGAAGAAACGCCGAAGGTCGCAGCGGAAGCTGCACCTGCCGAAGCCCCCGAAACGGAAGCTCCGGCCGCAGCGGAAACCGAAGCCAAGGCTGCTCCGGAACCTGCTGCAGAATCCGCAGAGCCTGCCATCGCGCCGGAGGATATTCCCATGCCTCCGCCTGAGGATGAAGGTCGGGATCGCAAGCCGAAGAAGAAAAAAGAGAAGGTGCGTGAGCGCGGCGATGATATTGAAGAAGGCAAGCCGAAGAAGAAGCAGGCTGGCCATCGCGGTCCTCGCAGCCGTCCGGTAGAAGAACCGGTAGTACTGAGCGAAGACGAAGAGGAAACCACTCTTCGCAAGCCGCTGCGGGCCAAAAAGAAACCGAAAGAAAAGCGTCATGCTTTCGAGAGGCCCACAAAGCCCATGGTCAGAGAAGTACAGATTCCGGAAACCATCACCGTTGGTGATCTCGCCCAGCGCATGGCCGTCAAGTCCGCTGATGTTATCAAGACCCTGATGGGTATGGGGGTGATGGCAACCATCAATCAGGCGCTGGATCAGGAAACGGCGATCCTGGTTACCGAAGAGCTGGGCCACAAGCCGAAAGCGGTGAGCGAGGATGCTTTCGAAGAGGAAGTCCTGAGCGAAATCACCGGCCCGGACGAAGGCAAAGAGAAGATCAAGCGCGCGCCGGTTGTCAGTGTTATGGGTCACGTTGACCATGGTAAGACCTCACTGCTGGACCATATCCGCCGCGCCAAGGTTGCTGCCGGTGAATCCGGTGGTATTACCCAGCACATTGGTGCTTACCATGTAGAAACTGAACACGGCATGGTGTCCTTCCTGGATACCCCGGGCCACGCCGCGTTTACCGCCATGCGTGCTCGTGGTGCCCAGTGTACCGACATCGTTATCCTGGTGGTGGCAGCCGACGACGGTGTTATGCCTCAAACCAAGGAAGCCGTTGAGCACGCCCGTTCTGCCGGCGTACCGATCGTGGTTGCCATCAACAAGATGGACAAAGAAGAAGCCGATCCGGACCGCATCAAGAACGAGCTTTCAGCTCTGGAAGTCATTCCGGAAGACTGGGGCGGCGACGTTCAGTTCGTACCTGTTTCTGCACACACCGGTATGGGCATCGATGACCTGCTGGAAGCCGTCTTGCTGCAGGCTGAAATCCTTGAGCTGGAAGCGTCCCCGGATGCAGCGGCGAAAGGTGTTGTGGTTGAATCCAGCCTGGAACGCGGCCGTGGTTCTGTTGCTACCGTGCTGGTTCAGAACGGTACGCTTCGCCAGGGCGACATGGTGGTGGCCGGTTCCTTCTTCGGTAAGGTGCGCGCCATGACCGACGAAGCCGGGCGCCAGGTGAAAGAAGCCGGCCCGTCGATTCCGGTCGAGATTCTGGGCCTGAACGGCACGCCAGACGCCGGTGACGAATTCTTCGCTGTGGCAGACGAGAAAAAAGCCAAAGAGCTGGCTGAATTCCGTCAGACCCGTGAGCGTGAGCAACGTCTCCAGCGCCAGCAAGCTGCCAAGCTCGAGAACATGTTCGAGAATATGGGCAAGGACGAGGTCAAGACCCTCAACGTTGTGCTCAAGACCGACGTGCGTGGTTCTCTGGAAGCCATTACCAAGGCTCTGCAGGACCTGGGTAACGACGAGGTTCAGGTGAAAATTGTTTCGTCTGGTGTTGGCGGTATCGCCGAGACCGACGTCAGCCTGGCCATGGCCACCAACGCCGTTATTTTCGGCTTCAACGTGCGTGCGGATACCGCATCCAAGCGTCTGGTTGAGCAGGAAGGTCTGGATCTGCGCTATTACAGCATCATCTATAACCTGATTGATGATGTGAAAGCGGCTTTGACAGGCATGCTCAAGCCGGAATTCCGCGAAGATATCGTGGGCATTGCCGATGTGCGTGACGTATTCCGTTCGCCGAAATTCGGTCAGGTGGCTGGCTGTATGGTGACTGAGGGCACCGTATACCGTAATAAGCCGATCCGCGTACTGCGTGACAACGTGGTGATCTTTGAAGGCGAGCTGGAATCCCTGCGTCGCTTCAAGGACGATGTGGCGGAAGTTCGCAACGGTATGGAATGTGGTATCGGTGTTAAAGGCTACGACGTGAAAGTGGGCGACCAGATCGAAGTATTCGATCGCGTCCGTGTTGAGCGTCAGCTTGAGTCCACGGGGGCCTGATGGCACGGGAATACAGTCGCGTAGATCGCATCGGAGATCAGATGCAGCGAGAGCTGGCGCAGCTGATCCAGCGCGAGGTGAAGGATCCTCGCGTTGGTATGGTCACGGTTAATGATGTGAAAGTCAGCCGTGACCTCGGCTATGCCGATATCTATATTTCGTTGCTGTCCACCGAGGAACTCACCGAAGATTCACCCGAAGTGCAGGACTCCCTGACGGTACTGAACAAGGCCTCCGGGTTTCTGCGCGGGCAGGTTGGTCGCGCCATGAAATTGCGTGTGGTGCCCCATCTGCGGTTTCACTTCGACAAGCTGTTGGGGCAGAGCCGCAAGATGGATCGCCTGATCCGCGAAGCGGTTGGCGACAAGCCTGCCGTGCCCCGGGACGACAACGATGACCCGGTTTCCGACAACCCGGAGCGTGACGCTTGAGCCGAAGACGCAAAGGCCGTGACGTAAACGGCATCCTGGTGATCGACAAGCCCCAGGGCGTTACCTCCAACGGGATTCTGCAGCAGGTCAAGCGCCTGTATGGTGCGGCGAAGGCCGGCCATACCGGTGCGCTTGATCCGCTCGCTACTGGCGTGCTGCCCCTGTGTTTTGGTGAGGCCACCAAGTTCTCCCAGACCATGCTGGACAGCGACAAGGCGTATATCACCACCGCACGCCTGGGCATCCGGACAGAAACCGGAGACAGTGAAGGGGCTGTGGTGGAGGAAAAGCCGGTTCCCCAGTTCAGTGAGGATGAGCTGGAGGCCGTGTTGGCCCGGTTCCGTGGCGACATTCAGCAGGTGCCCTCCATGTACTCGGCTCTGAAGCATCAGGGCAGGCCACTGTACGAATACGCCCGCGAGGGCATCGAAATTGAGCGCCCGGCCAGGCCGGTGACCATTTACGAGCTCAAATTGTTGGCGGTTCGGGAACAGGAGCTGGATCTCGCGGTTACCTGTACCAAGGGTACGTATATCCGCTCACTGGTTGAGGATATTGGGGAGGTTCTGGGCTGCGGTGCTCATGTCAGTGCTCTGCGCCGAACCCTGGCATCCGGTTACACCCTGGCAAATGCCCACGATGTCAAAGACCTGGAAGCCATGCGTGAGCGTGGGGAAAGCCTGGATGGCCTGCTGCTGCCTCCGGAAACCGCTCTCACCATGTTTCCCGAGTACCGATTGTCCGGCGTGCCGCTGGTATCGATCTTGAACGGACAACCGGTTAGAATACCGGGTCAGCCCTTTGAAGGTTTCGTCCGCCTGTATGGCGAGCATTCCTTTGTGGGGCTGGCAGAAGCATTGCCGGAAGGCGATGGCACTCAACTGGTGCCGCGCCGTCTGGTCAAGAACAGCAAACGGTAAACGCCTTTTGCTGATTAGCCGGGCTGTAGAGATGCGCGGTTCGGCTGAATACTTATGCATCGCAACCAATGAGGTGAAATATGGCACTGTCTGCCAGTGAGAAAGCTCAGATCGTTAAAGATTTTCAGCAAGGTGATGGCGATACCGGTTCCCCTGAGGTTCAGGTAGCTCTGCTGAGCGCCAACATCAACAAGCTGCAGGATCACTTCAAGGCCAACAAGCAGGATCACCATTCCCGCCGCGGCCTGATCCGGATGGTAAACCAGCGTCGTAAGCTGCTGGACTACCTCAAGCGCAAGAACGCTGACCGTTACCTGGAACTGATCCAGCGTCTGGGTCTGCGTCGCTAATCCGGTTTGGCGACCTGATGGCTGGCCCGGGGGTTCCCGGGTTCAGCCGTGCTTCTCTCCCGCTCCCTGCCTTGCTCATTCCGAACAAGCAGGAAGCGTTTTTGCTGCAGTTGATTTGTCTGTGAAACCGAAGGATTTTCCCTGTCACAATGGAAAGCCGCTATTGATAGCAGGTTGTTGAAAAGCCCGGGAACTCTGGCCGGGGTTTTGCAACAGCCTGTTAGCTTTCAGACGGGTTGCCTTTCGGTTCACTGATCAGACTTCTGCAGTTGTTGGAAAATGGCGAATGAATGGGTCATTGGCCAGAATCAAAACCGCTGAAAATGCAGGAGTTTATTGTGGAACTGCAACCACGTATCAAGACATTTGAAATGGGTGGGGAAACCTTCACCCTGGAAACCGGTCGTATTGCCCGTCAGGCAACCGGCGCGGTACTGGTAAGCACCGGCGACACTGCCGTTCTGGGCACCGTTGTTGGCGCCAAAGAGCCCAAGCCGGGCCAGGGCTTCTTCCCCCTGACTGTGAACTACCAGGAAAAAACCTACGCCGCCGGTAAAATTCCGGGCGGCTTTTTCAAGCGTGAAGGTCGTCCGTCCGAGAAAGAGACGCTGACTTCCCGCCTGATCGACCGTCCGATTCGCCCGCTGTTCCCGAACGGGTACATGAACGAAGTTCAGGTTGTGCTGACGGTTATGTCGGCCAGCAAGAACCACGATCCGGATATCGCTGCCATGATTGCTGCTTCTGCAGCCCTGGCCATCTCCGGTATCCCGTTCGACGGCCCGATTGGTGCTGCCCGTGTGGGTTACACCAATGAGAAAGGCTACTTCCTGAACCCGACCTTCGAAGAGCTCAGCACTTCCCTGCTGGACATGGTTGTGGCCGGTACCGACGAAGCGGTGCTGATGGTTGAGTCCGAGGCCAAAGGCCTGACAGAAGACCAGATGCTGGGCGCCGTGCTGTTCGGCCACCAGGAAATGCAGACTGCGATCACTGCCATCAAGGAATTTGCTGCCGAGAATGGCAAGCCGCGCTGGGAATGGCAGCCTGAGGCAGAGAACACCGAGCTGCTGAACGCCATCAAGGCCGAATTCGGTGGTGCTATCGAAGAAGCCTATGCCATTCGCGACAAGATGGCCCGTTACGAGCGTCTGGGCGAGATCAAATCTGCCGCCGTTGAAAAACTGGCCGGAGAAGAGGAAGGCCAGCCTTCCGAAGAGGAAGTGAAGAAGTACTTCGGCAAGGTCGAGAAGTCTGTGGTTCGTCTGCAGGTTATCGAAGGCAAGCCGCGTATCGATGGTCGTGACAACAAGACCGTTCGCCCGATCAAGGTGGAAGTTGGCGTGCTGCCGTCCGTTCACGGTTCCGCCCTGTTCACCCGTGGCGAGACCCAGGCCATTGTAACTGCCACCCTGGGTACCACCCGTGACGTGCAGATCATCGATGCCCTGGAAGGTGAGCGCAAAGACCCGTTCCTGTTCCACTACAACTTCCCTCCGTACTCCGTAGGTGAAGCGGGCCGTATGGGCTCCCCGGGCCGTCGTGAAATCGGTCACGGTCGCCTGGCCAAGCGTGGTGTAGCCGCGGTTATGCCGACCATCGAAGAATTCCCGTATGCCATCCGTGCGGTATCCGAGATCACTGAATCCAACGGTTCCAGTTCCATGGCTTCCGTGTGTGGTTCTTCCCTGGCTCTGATGGACGCCGGTGTGCCCCTGAAGGCTCCGGTGGCCGGTATCGCCATGGGGCTGGTCAAGGAAGGCGACAAGTTCGCGGTCCTGACTGACATCCTGGGTGACGAAGATCACCTGGGTGACATGGATTTCAAGGTTGCCGGTACCAAAGACGGCGTTACTGCGCTGCAGATGGATATCAAAATCCAGGGTATTACCGACGAAATCATGGAAATCGCCCTGGAGCAGGCCAACGCTGCGCGTCTGCACATCCTGGACGAGATGAACAAAGTGATCGCCGAGCCCCGCGCCGAGCTGTCTGAGCGCGCTCCGAGCATCACCACCATCAAGATCCATCCGGACAAGATCCGTGATGTTATCGGTAAGGGTGGCGCGACCATCCGTGGTATCTGTGACGAGACCGGTGCTTCCATCGACCTGGATGACGACGGCAACGTGAAAATCTACGCCGCTGACGCCGCCGCCGCTCAGGCTGCTGTAAACCGGGTCAAGGAAATCACTGCCGAGATCGAAGTGGGCGCTATCTACAAGGGCCGCGTTGAGCGGATTGTGGACTTCGGTGCCTTTGTTAACATCCTGCCTGGCAAGGATGGTCTGGTGCACATTTCCCAGATCTCCGAGCGCCGTATCGAGAACGTCACTGACGAGCTGAGCGAAGGTCAGGAAGTTCTGGTCAAGGTGCTGGATGTGGACAACCGTGGTCGCGTCAAGCTGTCCATGAAGGAAGTCAAAGAAGGCGAGCAGCCGACTGACTTCGCTGACTAAGATGATTCTTGGTTAGAAAAACCCGCCAGGCTTCAAGCCTGGCGGGTTTTTTCGTTTATGGGCCTTGTAGTTTTAGTGCCTGCAGCGGTTGTGGGAAGCCTTTCCAAAAGACGCTACGAGCACATCCATGTGCGCTTCTTTCGGGCCGTCCATGGCCCTCAAGACTTTTGGAAAGGCTTCCCACAACCGCTGCGCTAGACCTTGTGCTTGCCTCTAAAGGCCTTTTTCCATGAATTCCAGTACTGCCTCCCTGTATGCCGGAATCACAAACGTCGCCGCATGGGGCGTATCGGTCTGCAAGAACTCCTTGGGCTGCTCCGCCGCCTCATACAACCGGACACCGTGCTCAAACGGAATAATGCCATCTCGAACGCTGTGGATAATCATTACTGGCACTGGTGACACGCCGGCGATGCGGTCTGTGCCCTCGTAGTCATTCGGGATGGTCCAGCTCAGTGGGTACTGGAATGGCCAGGTGAGCCAGAAAAGGTCGAGTTTTTCCCGGGCGATGTAGCGAAAGCCGGAGAAGGTGCCGTCGAGGATGATGCCGTCCAGGGTGGGTTGTTCGTTGCGCTGGGTCCATTCGCTGGCGAGCGCGATGCTCAGAGCGCCACCGAGGCTCTGGCCGAGCAGGTACAGCGGACGGTCTTCAGTGTGTTCCTGATGGGTCAGCCAGCGCAGGCCGGTTTCTGCGTCGTGCAGGGCGCCTTCGATGTCCGGGGCGCCGGTAGACTGGCCGTAGCCCCGATAATCGAGGGTGAACACGTTGTAGCCCTTTTCCGGCAGCCAGGCAACGTTGAGGATGTGGGCGCTGACGTTCTGGGCGTTGCCGTGCAGGTAGTAGATGGTGCCCTTGGCTGGTTCGTCGGTGAGGGCAGGGAGCCACCAGCCGTGGAGGGTTTCGCCGTCGGCGGTGTCGAGGTAGACGTCCTCAAAATCCAGGTTAAGCCGGTCGGGGGTAATGTAGGTGGCGTTGTCCGGATAGAAGAATACGCTGCTGCAGCCTGTTTGCAGCACCGCGGCGATGGCCAGCAGTGTGACGATGGTCGTTCTGGCGCTCAGAAGTAGGCGTGTAGGCCGGCTTGCCATGTGCTTTGGTACCTGTCGTAGTGGTCTTCCCGGGTGAATTTGGCGAATAGGCTGAATTCCCGGCCAATGTGCCAGTTGGCTTCGGCGTAAAACTGGTCTTGCCGGTGTTGGCTGTTGACGATCCAGGCTTTGGTTTTTACGCCGGTCAGCAGGCTGAAGCGGTTGTTCTGGTGCAGCAGGCCAAGGTCTGCACCCGGGGCGAAGTCGTAGCCACGTTTGATGTCATCGTCGATTTCTACATCGGCCGTGGCAATGGCGAAGGCCTGTGTGTTCTGGGCCAGGCTCCAGCTGCCGCCGGCTCCGCCTTCGAGATAGGGCGCCAGAACGCGGTCATCGCCGGTGTCCGTGCGGCGGCCGCCAAAACCAACTTGCCAGGAGATCGGTGCAAAGAACTGGTTCCGGGGGCTCAGGGAGCGTATTTCCACGCCGGTGATCTGTTCCACCTGGAGTTCGTCGTTTTTGTGGTAGAGCCTGGCGTCCAGACGCAGGAACTGAAGTTGTGCACCGGTACGGTAACCGGCGGGCGGATCCAGTACGTCGTGGTAGGCCGGCCGGATGGTCAACTGCGTGAATTCGCTGTGGGCCTGCTGGCCGGAACCGAGGCTCAGGCGAAAGGTGTCATGCCCCTGATCATCGCGGATCTCTGGTTCAGGCACGTCTGGAAGCTCTTCTGCATCATCAATCTGGCTGCGGGCGACCAGTAGTTGATGAGACAGCGGTGCCGCGTGTTCCCGGGGCCAGCCTTCGGCTTCGCTCTGGTAGCGGACGTAATCGTAAGTGGCATCCAGGATCTGGGCGCGGTCGTCTTTAGCCAGCTCGAGAACTTCCGGGTCGTTCACTGCCACGTAGCCATTGGCTAAGGCAGCGGCGATTGTCTGGTGGTCTGAGGGCAGGCTATCCAGGCTATGGGCTACAGATGTAGCAGCAGACGGGCGGTAATGGATGCTGTCAAGCAGCCCGGCATCCCTTACCCAGCGGACGGTGTCAGACGGGATGGCGTGAGTGCTTACTTCGCTCAGAAGGTCGGTGCCCGGGCGGGCGGCGTCGATCAGGGCCAGCAGGCGGTATGCGCAGTTTTCGTCGAAGAAGTAATAGTCGAAGTTCTTGTCCTGAATTTCCCAGGTGTGGGCCAGCAGGGTGTCGACCTCCTGTTGGTCGAGATTCAGGGTGTACTCCCAGAGATCCCGGTGTTCGATGTCGTTGTACAGCCGGATCATTTCGTAATAGGGCTTGATGGAGGTGATGCCCGGATAGCCGCCGAAAATCCCTCGATAGGCAAACAACAACTCGCTGTCATGTTCGGCGGCATCGGCTGCGTAGGAAATGGTGTTGGCAAGCAGCAGATCGGTTTCTTCGTCATCCTGGGGGGGATCGAGCCGCAAGAAGGTGTGGCCGAACATGGATGAGGGGCTATTCAGATAGGACGCGGCAAACACCAGGGTGACTTTCTCGGTATTCAGTGTGCCTGCCCATTCCTCGAAAGCGGGGCAGTTGACCGGTGTGTCCGGCAAATCCAGTTGCTCTCTCAGCCAGGCATCCCGGGCCGGGAATCGACAGCGGGCGTGGCTATCACCACCTCCGGGTTGTTGTATGGCCTCCAGGGTGGCTTCCAGCTCGGCTCTGGGCGATGTCTTGCCGTTGTCACTCAGAAAGAACGCCGGGTCATCGGCCTGGCTGGTGTAATCGGAACCGAACTTGTCCTGATGATAATGGCCGAGGGTCAGCCAGGTTGGATTGTGATGAAGGTTGTCTGGCAGTTTAACGGATTCTGCCTGTGCCCAGGCAGTACTGCATGCAAGCCATAAAACGGCCTGCCCGATACGGAGGGTAAAGCCCATGGAGTTGGTGTTTCCGGATTAGTGGCTCTGGGGTTTGTGCGCCGTCCATGGCGCCATTCTGTTCCATTGTCGCCAGTGATCAGGCGGCTACGTATTTGCTCAGAGCGTCGTTCTGCTCCAGCAGGGCCACGATGGCGTCTACGGCTTCACCTGAGGTGGTATCAGCGTTGGGGAAAATGGAAGCAAAGTTGTCTTGCAGTACTTTGCGGAAGGTATCACGGTCGGTTTCTTCTACACCCAGCAGGACTGCCAGAGTGTCCAGGTTTTCACCGGAACCGCGGGACATGTCGCGGGCAACCTTGTCGATGTTGCTGTCCATGTACATGGCCATGGATTGAACAGACTGGTTGGTCTGACAGCCCAGAGTGCCGGTGGTCATACCAAAGGTCTGGTTACCGAAGGTTCCGTTGGTGGTCGCGGCCAGTACATGTGGCGCAATGCCGGACTGCCCCTTCCAGATCATGGCTCCCACGCCACAGCCGGGCTGGGCGAAAGCCATGGAGGAAGCACCAAGAAGAATTGCACCTGCGATCAGTTTTTTCATTATCCACTCCTTTCTGTGGTTTTGCTTTGTCGCATACCCTGCAGCTGTCTGATTCCCTGGCTGCAAGACAACGGCCAGTATCTGATTAGGGTTAGAGACCGTCAGTTTGAGTATAGATCAAAACCTAGGATTGAAAAGGAGTCAAGCGCTTGGAGTGATTCAAGCTTGATGATGAAGCAGGTAAAGACCGAGGAGGGGAATTTCTTGGCTAAAAAGTCTATTTCGGACCCTGTGGAAGCAAACCGGAGCACAAAGCTCCGGTAGCACTCAAGGTAATCAGTTACCGTGAACAGTCAGTTCATAGTTACCGATAATGCCCAGAATGTTGTTCGCTTTCCAGTCAATATGAGTAACGGAGGTGATGTTGCCGTCAGCTTTTGCTGCTTCGATGCTGCAGTCACCTTGAGCGATCAGAGCAAGGATGCTCTGGCATTTAGCGGTACCGACTTTCGATCCTTGAGCGTTGGCAGTAGCCGCAACCGGGAGTTGGATGTCAGTGAACAGGCCACCTACGGGTACAGAGGTTGCACAACCGGCCATGGTCATGGAAGCGGCGAGTACTGCTGTTGACATGATTTTTTTCAAAACTGAAGTCCTTTTTGCTATTTCGATTTAGTACGAACAGAGTTACAAACTCCGCGTCGGATTGTAATCCAATCGTTCGGAGTTTGGAATGTTGTAACGCTCTGATTTATCAGGTAGTTGTGAAAGCAAAGATATTTCCGTCAACCACCAAGGTAGGCATCCCTCACTTCCGGGTTGGCCAGCAGGTTCTTGCCGGTGTCGTGCAGGCGGATACGACCGGTTTCCAGCACATAGCCCCGGTCTGCCAGGCTCAGGGCCTGGTGAGCGTTCTGCTCCACCAGGAACACCGTAATCCCTTCCTCTCTCAGCTGGCCGATGATCTCGAAGATCTGCTGAATGATGATCGGTGCCAGCCCCAGTGACGGTTCGTCCAGAATGATCATCCGTGGTTTGCTCATCAGCGCCCGGCCGATCGCCAGCATCTGTTGTTCACCGCCTGACATGGTGCCGGCACGCTGGTGCTCCCGCTCTTTCAGGCGCGGGAACAGCTCGTACACGTGATCCTGGCTTTTACGGATTTCCGATTTGGTGTTGAAGAAACCGCCCATGTGCAGGTTCTCTTCCACCGTCAGCCCGGGAAACACCCGGCGGCCTTCGGGCACAATGGCAATGCCGGAACGCATAATGTTGGAGGTGGCTTCATTGGTAATGTCGCGGCCTTCCAGAATCACCCGCCCTGAGCTGGCCTGCGGGCTGCCGCAGACGGTCATCAGCAGCGTGGTTTTGCCGGCGCCGTTGGCGCCGATCAGTGACACAATCTCTCCCTTCTTCACTTCCACGGACACGCCGTGCAGGGCCTCGATTTTGCCATAGTGGGTATGTACGTCTTCCAGTACCAGCATGGTGTCTCCTCAGGCCTCGCCCAGATAGGCTTTGATCACATCGTCGTTCTGGCGAACTTCGTCCGGGGTGCCGGCAGCCAGGGGGCGGCCCTGGTTGATGACGGTAATCCGGTCTGAGATGTCCATAACCAGGCTCATATCGTGCTCAATCAGCAATACGGAAACGTTGTAGTCCTCTTTCAGGCTGACAATCAGCTGGTTGAGGTCTTTGGTTTCCGCCGGGTTCAGGCCTGCGGCTGGTTCGTCCAGCATCAGCAGTTTCGGTTCGGTCACCATGCAGCGGGCAATTTCCAGCCGGCGCTGCTGGCCATAGGCCAGGTTGCCGGCTTCCCGGTTGGCGAGTTCCAGCAGGCCCACCCGGTCCAGCCAGTAGGCGGCGCGGTCCAGGGACTTGCGTTCCCGGTCCCGGTAGTCCGGTGTCTTGACCAGGCCGGAGATCAGGTTGGTGTTCAGGTGGCGATGCTGGGCTACCAGCAGGTTTTCCACCACGGTCATCTGGCCGAACAGACGCACGTGCTGAAACGTGCGCACCATGCCCAGTCGGGAAATCTTGTAGTCCGGTTTACCCTGGACTTCATTGCCCTCAAACAGGATTTTCCCGCCCGTGGGCTTGTAAAAACCACTGATGCAGTTGAAGACCGTGGTTTTGCCGGCCCCGTTGGGGCCGATGATGGAGACAATTTCGTGTTCCTGCACATCCAGGCTTACCTGGTCGACTGCCAGCAGGCCGCCGAAGCGCATGGACAGATTCTGTACATCTAGCATGTCTGTCACTCCTGGCGTCTGAGTTCAATATGAATGCGGCGCATGGGCATCAGCCCCTGTGGCCGCCAGACCATCATCAGCACCATGGCGGCACCGAACACCAGCATCCGGTAGTCGGAAAACTCCCGGGCCAGTTCCGGCAGGATGGTCACGGCAATGGCGGCAAGCACGACGCCCAGCTGCGAGCCCATGCCGCCGAGTACCACGATCGCCAGGATGATGGCAGACTCAAGGAACACAAACGACTCCGGGCTGATAAAGCCCTGCTTGGAGGCAAACACCGTGCCGGCAAACCCGGCAAAGAAAGCGCCAATGGTAAAGGCGGAGAGTTTCACCGCGGTACGGCTCAGGCCCAGGGAGCGGGCTGCAATCTCGTCTTCCCGCAGGGCTTCCCAGGCACGGCCAACGGGCATGCGCATGAACCGGCGGATGATCAGGGCTGTGATCACGGCCAGGACCAGAGCAATCAGGTAAAGAAATATCACCTTGTGCTCGCTGCTGTAGGCGATACCGAAGGTCTCATGGAAGGAGGTGTTGCCTTCTTCGCGCACCCTACGGCCGAATTCCATGCCGAACAGGGTAGGGTCGGGAATGCCGCCAATGCCGTTGGGGCCGCCGGTGACGGCCGTCCAGTTATTGAGCAGAATCCGGATGATTTCACCGAAGCCGAGTGTGACGATGGCTAGGTAGTCCCCTCGTAACCGGAGCACGGGGAAGCCCAGAACCAGGCCAAACAAGGCCGCCAGGCAAGCCCCGATAGGCAGTGCCATCCAGAAGGAAATACCGGCGTATTGGGACAACAGGGCAAAGGTGTAGGCGCCAACCGCGTAGAACGCCACGTAGCCAAGATCCAGCAGGCCGGCCAGGCCGACCACGACGTTCAGTCCCAGCGCGAGCATGACATAGATCAGGACCAGAGTGGCCAGATCCACCGCACCTCGGGAAACGAAGAAGGGCCAGAACAGGGCCAGAACGACAATGCCGGTGAGTACCCAGGATTCGATTTTGGCCCTTTTGTTCTCGGCCATCGGCTCCTTCTGGGTTTTGGGCAGCGGGCTTGGGATGCTCTTGAGCCCGCCCATGATCTGATCCCGGAACAACTGGAACAGGAACACGATCACCGCGGCCAGCAACACGAGGATTACTGTGCTGGTATCGGCGCCGGTCAGGGTCACGCTGATGCCCTGAGCTTCCAGGTTGAAGCCGATGATCGGGTAGGAAATGATCAGTGTGATGATCGCGCAGAAGAGCGCGTGTCGAAAATTGTTGGCAGCCATCAGATCTTCTCAACCTCCGGTTTGCCCAGCAGTCCGGTGGGTTTGAACAGCAGAATCAGAATGAGCAGGCTGAACGACACCACATCTTTGTATTCACCACTCAGATAGCCCGAGGTCATGCTCTCGGCAACGCCGAGGATGAGGCCGCCCAGCATGGCGCCGGGAATGCTGCCAATACCGCCAAGAACAGCTGCGGTGAAGGCTTTCAGGCCGGCAATAAAGCCGAAGAGCGGATCTACTGAACCGTAATACATACCCAGCAGCAGACCGGCGACGGCAGCGAGCGCGGCACCAATCACGAAGGTGGCTGAAATGATGCGGTTGGTGTCGATGCCCAGCAGGTTCGCCATGCCCAGATCCTGCGAGACCGCGCGACAGGCCCTGCCGATACGGGAGCGGGAGATGAACAGGGAAAGAGCCGTCATACAGATCAGGGTGGTGATAAAGATGGTGATCTGAATGTAGGAGATGGACATCGGGAAGGTATCTTCGGAGCCGAACTGGAAACCACCTTCAATCAATGCCGGGAAGCCGATGTTGCGGGAGCCCTGGGCGAGGTGGACATAATTCTGCAGGAAGATGGACATGCCGATGGCGGAGATCAGTGGAATCAGGCGGTGACGCCCGCGTACCGGCCGATAGGCCACTCGTTCCACGGCCCATCCCATGGAGCTGGAGACAATCACCGCGCATATAAGCGCAACGATCAGTACCAGGGGTAACCAGGCGATACCGAGGGTGGCCAGGCCCGTTATGGCGATCAGCGCGGTGTAGGCACCGATCATGTAAACCTCGCCATGGGCAAAGTTAATCATGCCGATGATGCCGTAAACCATCGTGTAGCCGATGGCGATCAGGGCGTAGGTGCTCCCGATCGTCAGCCCGTTAATGAGCTGTTGAAAAAAATACAGGAGGTCTTGCATGTTTGTGGAACTCCGAAAGCCCGCTCCCTCGCCTGGCTGCGACCGATCACCGGTGTCGCCGGTGCGGATGCAGTGAGGGTCTGCAGGAGCCCAGAAAAACACCTTCCCCCGGATCGCGGTGGGAAGGTGCTCTCATTATTACCGTTAGTTAACGATTTGGGCTCAGTTTACCGGAGTTTTGCTGCCGTCTGAATGCCATTCGTACACCACAAACTCGAACGACTTCATGTCGCCGGCTTTGTCGTACTGAACAGTGCCGATGGGGGTCTCGAAGCTTCCGGCACGAAGAGCCTGGGCCACATCGAACGGATCTTTCGAATCGGCGGCTTCAATGCCTTCCGCAATCAACTGCACGGCGGCATAGGAGGTGAGTACGAAGGGGCCGGAGGGATCTTCACCTTTGGCATCAAAGGCGGCGATCAGCTCCTGGTTTTCCTCTTTCTGGTCGAAGCTGGGGGGCAGGGTAACCAGCAGGCCTTCAGCGGCTTCGCCGGCGATGGTGTTAATGTCTTTGTTACCGACGCCTTCCGGGCCCATGAACTTGGCATCTACGTCAGACTGGCGTGCCTGGCGGAGGATCAGGCCCAGCTCAGGGTGGTAACCGCCGTAGTACACGTAATCGACATCAGCTTGCTTGATTTTGGTGACAAGGGAGGAGAAGTCCTTGTCACCGGCGGTAATGCCCTCAAACATGGCGATTTCGATGCCGGCATCCTGCAGGGTATCGCGCACGGCGGTGGCAATACCTTCACCGTACTGCTGCTTGTCGTGCACGATGGCCACGCGCTCGGGGCTCTGGCTGGCAATGTAGTTGCCGGCAACCGGCCCCTGCATGCTGTCCAGGCCGATGGTGCGGAACACCAGTTCGTAGCCGCGCTCGGTGATTTCCGGGCTGGTGGAGGCCGGCGTGATCATCAGAATACCTTCGTCTTCATAGATGTCAGACGCCGGCTGGGTAGAGCTCGAACACAGGTGGCCCACCACGTAGCGAACACCTTCATTGACCAGCCGGTTGGCAACGGTAACGGCCTGCTTCGGGTCGCACACGTCGTCCACTTCAACGGCCACCAGGTCTTCGCCCATAACACCACCGGCAGCGTTAATCTGCTCGATGGCCATGCGGGCACCAGAGAACTGCATGTCACCGTACTGGGCAACGGGGCCGGTCATCGGGCCGGCGATACCAACTTTGATTTCAGCGGCGGCCTGGCCGGCAGCCATCAGAGCAACGGACGCGCCTACAGCGGTAGCGAGTTTCTTTACGGAGGTTTTCATCGTGTTTTTCCTGTTTGTGTCAGGGTTATTCTTATGTTCTCAGAGACTTAAACAAGCACCACAGTCTGTTGCTTGTCAAGCAAATCAGGCCAGGGTGTCTGCTCTGGAACACGGCGCAGCTATCGGGAAAGAATTAGCAAGCGCCGTGCCGTCCTGAGCAGTGTCACGCGTCCGTGCTGTCGTCCTTATTTTGAAAGACAAGATTCCTGAAACTTTCGTGATCGTGCAGGTGTTCGAAGCTCGGGTCAACCGATGCGTCGTCCCGATAGGCTTCCGAGATCTCAATGGCTTTTTCCAGATTGCTGACGGCATCTTCCCAGCGGCCAATCTCGGCATAGGCGCACGCCAACTGGTAGTGTGCGTGGCCATTGTCTGGTGCCAGTTTCAGTGCGCGCTGGCACAAACTGATGGCCCAGAGGGGCTCCTGCATTTCGAGTACGGCGTCGGCTTTATAGCTCAATGCCTCAACATCGTCCGGGCGCAGGTCCAGAATCTGGTCGTAGGCGGCGATCTTGTTCTGCTGCGAGGTTTCCTGGCTTGCCTTCAACCAGAGCGCGTGCACTTCGTTGGTGCGCTCAATCTCGGCCTGGTTCTGATGGATGATCTCGGACTTCTGCTGCAGTTGTTCTTCAATGGCCTTCAGGCGCTGTTCATATTCCACCACCAGTTCGTTTACCCGTTTCTCGGCCAGGCTGGTCAGCTGGTTGCGCATGTCGCGGATGGAGTTCCAGCCAATCACCACCAGAATGGAGGTGGCGCCGGCGATCAGGTAGAAAAAGTAAGTCACCGTGTCGGTGGCGTAGGACATGGTTTTGTCGGCCACGGACAGTTCCTTGTCCACCACTTTCTCGATCAGTTCCGCCCGGGTGTTCTGCATTTCCTGGCGCAGTGCCTTGGTCTCCTCCAGCAGGTAAAGCTCCACAAACGGGGTATACATGGGTTTTTCCAGGGTTCGTGTGCTTTCCTCTACGTCTTCCGCGGTCAGCTCTTCTTCCGGGCCGAGTTGTTGTTGCTGGGCATTAGCCTGGCCGACAAAAGTGAGCGCGAGGGCGAACATGAGGTAATACCTGATCATTAACCAGATCCATCAGTCAGTGAATTGAGGCGATTGCTGACCTTAGCATAGTGGCTGGCAGAAATAATGCTGCATTGCCCACCGAAGAGGGTAATGCCAACAAGAAAGCAAGCTAGTAAAACTGCACACTTGCAATCCTTGGTGCAAAGACCTCTAATAATTAGTGGTATAAATAATGGTCAGAAATCTCTTCCGGGGGACGGATGTGAACAGCTATGAGCAGGTTTTGGTGGCATTGCGCCGGGTAATCCGGGCCACGGATCTTCATTCCAAGCGACTCAGCAAGCACGCCGGGCTTACCGGCCCCCAGTTGCTGATCATGCGCACTATCCGGGATCTGGGTGAGGTTACGATCGGCACGATTGCCGAGAACGTGAGTCTCAGCCAGGCCACGGTGACCACCATTCTCGACAGACTGGAGCATCGCAAGCTGGTGTACCGGGTTCGCAGCACGAGAGACAAGCGCAAGGTTCACGCCCATCTCACGGAGGAAGGTGCTGAGATTCTGGCTCGTGCGCCCAACCCTCTGCAGGAGGACTTCATCCAGAAGTTTCAGAGCCTGGCGGAGTGGGAGCAGACCATGATTCTGGCCTCGTTGCAGCGCGTGGCCAACATGATGGATGCCGATGATATTGATGCTTCACCGGTGCTGACCGTTGGCTCGGTTCTGAAAGACGACGGCTGGAAAGAAAAGCCCTGACCTGGTTTTGAGACCGGCCCTGATCGAGGGCCGGCCTCAGCAGTTCATTAATGAACGCTTGATCCCTGCTTCGGCTTGCTGCCAAAACACACCTGAAACACATCGTTGTAGTGTTTGGCAAAGTTCACAGAGATACCTTCTTTCAGGTAATCGGGAAGTTCCTCGTAATCCCCGCGATTCGCTTCCGGCAGGATCAGGTTGTTGATCTTCTGCCGGCGTGCGGCAATCACCTTTTCCCGAATACCGCCCACCGGCAAGACCTGCCCGGTTAACGTCAGTTCCCCGGTCATGGCCAGGTTCTGTTGCGGCGCTTCCTTGCGGGCAATGGACAACAGGGCGGTGGCCATGGTGATGCCGGCGCTCGGCCCGTCTTTTGGCGTTGCGCCCTCGGGCACGTGCAGGTGGACAAAGGATTTGTCGAAGAAAGTCGGGTCACCCTTGAACCGCTTGAGGTTAGAGGACACGAAGCTGTAGGCGATCTCGGCCGATTCCTTCATCACATCTCCCAGTTGCCCGGTGAGCTTGAAGCCCCGCTGGCTGCTGTGAATGCGTGAGGCCTCAATGCTGAGAGTGGCGCCGCCCATGGCGGTCCAGGCCAGGCCCGTCACCACGCCGGTGCCTTTCAGGGATTTCTCCTTCTTGAATGCCGGCTGGCCGAGATAGTCGGTCAGATCGCCAACACCCACTCGAACCGGGTCATCCGGGTTTTCCAGCAGGCGCACGATGCCCTTGCGGACAATCTTGTGCAGCAGCTTCTCCAGATTCCGCACGCCGGCTTCCCGGGCGTAGCCCTCAATCACCTGGCGAATGGCAGCGTCGCTGATGTTCAGCTGCTTCTTCAGCAGGCCCGCCCGTTTGAGCAGGCGAGGTACCAGGTAATGTTTGGCAATGGCCAGTTTTTCTTCGCCGATGTAGCCGGACAGGCGGATCACGTCCATCCGGTCCAGCAGCGGCCGGGGGATCGTGTCCAACTGGTTGGCGGTACAGATGAAGAGCACTTTCGAGAGGTCCATGCGCACATCCAGGTAGTGATCCAGGAACTCCCTGTTCTGTTCCGGGTCCAAGGTTTCCAGCAAGGCTGAGGCCGGGTCGCCCTGGTAAGAGCTGCCGATCTTGTCGATCTCGTCGAGCATGATCACCGGGTTGGCCACTTTGCTGTCTTTCAGGGCCTGTACGAACTTTCCGGGCATGGCGCCGATGTAGGTGCGACGGTGTCCCTTGATTTCGGCTTCATCCCGCATGCCGCCCACGCTGAAACGGTAGAACTCCCGGCCCAGGGCATCCGCCACCGAATGGCCGATAGAGGTTTTACCGACCCCGGGCGGGCCGACCAGCAGCAGTATGGAGCCGCTCACTTCGCCCTTGAACGTGCCTTCAGCCAGAAATTCAATGATCCGGTCCTTTACATCGTCCAGGCCGTCATGGTCCCGGTCCAGAATCTTGCGGGCTTCGGCCAGATCAAAATGATCCTGTGAATGCACGCCCCAGGGCACCTGGGTAATCCAGTCCAGATAGTTGCGGGTTACCCCGTATTCCGGTGAGCCCTGTTCCAGCACCTGCAGTTTCTGGATTTCATCCTTGAATCGCTCCTGCACAGCTTCCGGCGGATTCAGTTTGGCCATTCGCTCTTCGAAGCGTTCCACGTCCGCCGTCTTGTCATCCTTGGCAATGCCCAGCTCCCGCTGGATCACTTTCAACTGCTCGCGCAGGAAAAACTCCCGCTGGTGCTTCTGCACCTTCTCGTTTACTTCCTCGTTGATCTCGGATTGCAGGCGGGCGACCTCCTGCTCCTTGCGCATCAGCAGCAGTACTTTTTCCATGCGCCGGAGCAGGGGCACGGTATCGAGAACATCCTGCAGTTCGCGACCCGGAGCGCTGGTCATGGATGCGCCGAAGTCCGCAAGGGGTGAGCTGTCATCGGGCCCGAAGCGGGACAGATATTGCTTCACTTCTTCGCCATAAAGCGGGTTGGTGCGCAGCAGTTCCTTGATGGCGCTGATGATGGCCAGGGTGTAGGCCTTGAGTTCGTCGGCCGGTTCTTCGGGCTCCTGTGGGTATTCAACTTCCACCAGATAAGGTGGGCGACGGCGAAGCCACTGGACAATTCTGAACCGTTGCAGACCCTGGGCAATGAACTGAACCTTGCCACTCTCATTCTGGGCTTGATGCACGCGCACGGCGCAGCCCATGGTCTCAAGGTCTTCACTCTCCGGAATGCCGTTTTCGGCTTCTGGATTCTCGACAAAGCAGATGCCCAGAACCCGATGATCGGTTTCACCAACCCGCTTCAGGGTTTCCTGCCAGGGGTCCTGGTTGACCATGACTGGCTGTACCTGAGCAGGAAAGAACGGCCGGTTGGAGACCGGCAGAATATACATGCGCTGCGGCATAACCTGCTGTGGCAGCGCCAGGCTCTTGCTGTTTTCGTCTTTGCCGATGTATTCGGTCACGTCTTCTTCAAATTCTTCCAGGGAGTCTTTGCGGTTCTCGTCATTCATACCGGATTGCTCTCAAGGCGTGAGTGGTTAAAGACCTATGTAACGACAAAAGCCGGGTTTTCAAGCTGGCTTGATTTTTCCGCCGCTGGCTCCATATCTTCAGACAATTTCATTCATTCTGGTTCAGGTTCCCGACATATGAGCAATTCGCCGCATATCTTTGATGCCACCGCCGACAACTTTCAGCAGAAAGTGATGGAAGCCTCTGCTACCACGCCGATTCTGGTGGATGTATGGGCGGAGTGGTGCGCGCCCTGCAAACAGCTGATGCCGATTCTGCAAAAGCTGGCGGAGGAATATCAGGGTAACTTCCAGTTGGCCAAGGTGAATGCCGACGAGCAGCAGGAGCTGACGGCCTCCCTGGGGGTGCGCAGTCTGCCGACCATCATTCTGGTGAAGAATGGCCAGGCTGTGGATGGTTTTAATGGCGCCTTGCCCGAGAGCGAAATCCGCAAGATTCTGGAAAAGCACATCGAAGCCCCGGCGGAAGATCCTTACGAGAAAGCCCACGCTCTTTGGGAAGCCGGTGATGTGGACGGAGCTCTGGCCATCCTCACGGAGCTGAACCAGAAAGACCCGGAAAACCTGGATGTGCTGATTGATCTGGCCCAGTTGAAGGCCGAGCAGGGCGATCTGGATACCGCGGAGCAGGTGCTCAACAGCCTGCCGCCGGAAGAAAAAATGCAGCATAAAGCCAAACAGCTGGCGGCGAGGGTGAAGTTCCTCAAGCTGTCGGGTGAACTGCCCGCGCAGGCGGAGTTGGAGGCAAAACTTGAGGCCAACCCGAAAGATCCTGAGGCCCTGCATCAGTTGTCCCTGCACATGGTTTTGCAGGATAAAAACGCGGAAGCCATGGATTTGCTGATCCGGCTGATGCAGGCCGATAGCACCTACAAGGACGGCGTCGCCAAAACCACATTGGTGGAGTTGTTTGAGAAACTGGGCAACAACAATCCGGATGTGCGCACGTATCGTAGGAAGCTGTATACGTTAATGCATTGAACGGTATGTTTGTTTATCTGACTGGAAATAAAAGGCCGGAAGGGTAATCCTCCGGCCTTTTTGGTTAGTGCAGGCTGAGCGGCCAGCCATTCCCCTTCTTCATCGCCTCAAACTCATCCTCAAAGAAGAACTTCTCTTCTCCGAATGCGGGCTCGAGCTCATGCAGCCAGGTGGCCGTTTCGCTGTACTTGGCGAAGAACGGTCGCTGCACCCAATCCGGGTTGCGGCCTTGCAGGAAGCGCAGTACGAAGACCTTCTCGCCATTGATTTCGGTGATGCCCTGGATCTCCACCTTGCCGGGACCGGCGCTCATGCTGGGGCCGCGGGCAGTGCGGGCCAGGCCGCTGACCTGCTTCATGGCCTCACGATAGATGTGATAAGCCTCGGCCAGGGGGACCTCGAAGTAGTTCTTGGCACCGGTATCCCGTTCTACAAACATGTAGTAGGGGATGATGCCCAGCTTCACTTCTTTCTTCCACAGCTTGGCCCAGGCATCGGCATCGTCGTTCACATGCTTGATCAGCGGGCCCTGGGCGCGGATCTCGGCACCGGTGGCGCGAATGCGGCGGATGGCCTCTTCCGCGATGTCGGTGGTGATCTCCTGCCAGTGGTTGTAATGGGCCATGATGGCCACGTGTTTGCCGCCATCAACCAGCCTGGCGAACAGTTCGATCAGTTCGTCGGCGTCCTTGTCGGTCACGAAGCGATAGGGCCAGAAAGTCAGGGCCTTGGTGCCGATGCGGATGGTCTGGATATGATCGAACTCTGGCTGCAGCAGCGGTTCCAGGTACTGCACCAGGTTTTTGGTCTTCATTACCATCGGGTCGCCGCCGGTGACCAGCAGGTCGGTCACTTCGGTGTGCTCCTGCAGATAGCCGTGCAGTTTCTCGGCGTCGGTGCTGGCCATCTTCAGGTCCTTGTCACCGACAAACTGCGCCCAGCGGAAACAGAAGGTGCAGTAGCTGTGGCAGGTCTGGCCCTGGGACGGGAAGAACAGCACGGTTTCGCGGTACTTGTGCTGCACGCCGTCCAGCACCTCTCCGTCCAGTTCCGGCATGTTCATTTCCATCTGCCCGGCCGGGTGCGGGTTCAGTGCGTCGCGGATTTCCTTGGCAGCGGCCTGAATGTCTTTCTTGTCGGCGCCTTCCCGGTGCAGTTGCGCCATGCGCTCGTAGTGTTCGTCCTTGAGCATGCCTTTCTGTGGAAAGACCAGCTGATAGATCGGGTCGTTGGGCACCTTGTCCCAGTTGATCAGTTCGTTGATCACATATTCGTTAACCCGGAAGGGCAGCACGCTGGCCACCACTTTCATTTCAAACAGGGTTTCCTCGGGGAGATTCTGGATCGCCTCAATCTTGTCGAGCTGGCGGTCGGTAAAAACCTTGAACCGGCGCTCCTCGAATTCCTGAACCGGAATTCGGTTCGGAAAGGTGACGATGGAGTTCATGGATCGCCCTCTGTTGTGAGCCAAAGACAAAAGGAGGTGTGCCTCCTTCACTGGTTAAAAAACGGGCAGGCAAGTATACATAAATCATAATTTATTTTCAGGTCTAATTAATAAAACGGAGGTCCGGGCGAGGGTTTTCGGTCGTTCAGTCGGTATTAGCGCCTATTTGTCGTTAAAGGATGCGAAAAGTCGTGAACGACAGTTTTAGATTATTCTTAGTGTGTTGATGTAAATGAGAGCTGGGAGAGGGTTCGACCTTGGTCGGAGATCGGTTGTTTCGTGATCGGAATATCGCCATTATTGCGTAAGTAATCTAAATAAATGGCGGCTATCTGCCATTCAAACAGGTGTTTGTTTGTTTCTTAGTGTCATTTTGTAGTAAAAGAACGAAAGTTTTGCTTCTGCTGGATAGTCAGGGCTGGCAGAACCATTCTCCGCGCAATCGGTCCGTGCCAAAAGCCATACCGATAACCGTTCGCGCGGCAGGAAAAATGAGAAAGCTGTTCTATGCTTGAGAGAGGTCAATCACGCAGCTCAGCCTTTCTTACAAGCTGACGTTTCCACAAAAAAATACTGCATACCATCGCAGCTTATCGACTTCGCACCGTCTTTGGTCGCTGATCGTGGCCGGCGTTGCACCTTTTGATGCCAAGGGGAGGGTTTGATGTACCAGGATGATGATCCCATTGAAACCAGTGAATGGCTGGATGCGCTGGAATCTCTGATCGAGAACGAAGGCGTAGACCGTGCCAAATACATTCTTGAACGGCTTTCCGAGCGAGCCAGCCGCGATGGCACTGAACTGCCTTATTCCATAACCACGCCATTCCGTAACAGCATCCCTGTGACCCAGGAATCTCGCATGCCGGGCGATCTGTTCATGGAACGTCGCATTCGCTCGTTGATTCGATGGAACGCCATGGCCATGGTGGTGCGTGCCAACAAGCGCCCGGGTGACCTTGGTGGCCACATTTCCACTTTCTCCTCAGCAGCCACTCTGTACGATGTGGGCTTCAACTATTTCTTTCATGGCGGTGGTGAGGACCGTGCTTCAGACCTGGTGTATTTCCAGGGCCACGCGTCGCCGGGCATCTATGCCCGTTCCTTCCTGGAAGGTCGCTTCAGCGAAGAGCAACTGGACAAGTATCGCGAAGAAGTCGATGGCGAAGGCCTGTCTTCTTATCCACACCCCTGGCTGATGCCGGATTACTGGCAGTTCCCGACGGTTTCCATGGGACTTGGGCCAATTCAGTCCATCTACCAGGCCCACGTAATGAAGTACCTGCACAGTCGCGAGCTGATCGACATGGACGGCCGCAAAGTGTGGGCGTTTGTCGGTGACGGCGAGTGCGACGAACCGGAAACTCTGGGCTCCATCTCCAAGGCGGGCCGCGAGAAACTGGATAACCTGATCTGGGTGGTCAACTGCAACCTGCAGCGCCTGGATGGCCCGGTTCGGGGTAACGGCAAGATCGTACAGGAGCTGGAAGGTGTGTTCCGTGGCGCTGGTTGGAACGTTATCAAGGTGGTCTGGGGCCGCATGTGGGATCCGCTGTTCGACAAAGACGAAGACGGCGTGATGCAACGGGCCATGGACGAGCTTTGCGATGGCGAACTTCAGAACCTGACGTTCAAAGGCCCGGCCTATACCCGCAAGGAATTCTTCGGCAAGCATCCGGAGCTGGCCAAGCTGGCG
The DNA here is from genome assembly GCF_000475355.1 of Marinobacter sp. C1S70. NCBI lineage: Bacteria > Pseudomonadati > Pseudomonadota > Gammaproteobacteria > Pseudomonadales > Marinobacteraceae > Marinobacter > Marinobacter sp. C1S70. The sequence goes on from NZ_AXBW01000012.1 coordinate 45,638, forward strand.
GAAAATCTGTCGGACGAGGATATCAGCAAACTGAACCGCGGCGGCCACGACCCTTACAAGGTCTACGCGGCTTATCACAAGGCTGTGAACCAGGCCAACGGCAAGCCCACCGTGATTCTGGCCCACACCATCAAGGGCTATGGTTTTGGTGCGGCGGGTGAAGCCCAGAACACGGCACACTCTTTGAAGAAGCTGGACATCGACACCCTGAAAGCATTCCGGGATCGTTTCGGTGTGCCGCTGAAAGACGAAGAACTGGAAGATGTACCTTATTACCGTCCGGCGCCGGACAGCCCGGAGCTGGTCTATATGAAGAAGCGCCGGCAGGAGCTAGGTGGTTTCTATCCCAAGCGCAACAAGGATTGCCAGCCGCTGCAGATCCCCGAACTGGATATCTTCAAGCAGGTGCTGGAAGGGTCTGACGGCCGTGAGATCTCCACTACCATGGCCTTTGTCCGCATTCTGAGTGCCCTGGTCAAAGACAAGCGCATCGGCAAGCGCGTGGTGCCTATCGTGCCGGACGAAGCCCGTACTTTCGGTATGGAAGGCATGTTCCGTCAGTTGGGTATCTACACGGCGGAAGGCCAGAAATACGTGCCCCAGGACCGTGACCAGATCATGTACTACCGGGAGGACAAGAAGGGCCAGATCCTGCAGGAAGGCATCAACGAAGACGGTGCCATGTCCACCTGGATGGCGGCGGCTACGTCTTACAGCACTAACAGCTTCCCGCTGATTCCGTTCTACGTGTTCTATTCCATGTTCGGCTTCCAGCGCGTGGGCGACCTGGCCTGGGCTTCCGGCGACATGCAGGCCCGAGGCTTCCTGATCGGCGGTACCGCCGGCCGGACGACCCTGAACGGCGAAGGCCTGCAGCACCAGGACGGCCACAGCCACATTCTGGCCAACACCATTCCCAACTGTAAGGCCTATGACCCGGCCTACGGCTACGAAATGGCCGTGGTGATCCGTCACGGTATGAAGGAGATGTTCGAAGACAACCAGAACGTCTACTACTACCTGACCATCGAAAACGAGAACTACGAACAGCCGGCGATGCCGAAAGACTCTGAAGACGGCATCATCAAGGGTATGTACAAGTTCGAGTCGGTGGAAACCAAGGGCCGCAAGAAGAGCCCGCGGGTTCAGCTGCTGGGCTCCGGCGCGATCATGAACGAAGTCCGTGCCGCGGCGCAGATGCTGAAGGACGACTGGGGTGTGGCCTCGGATGTCTGGAGTGTCACCAGCTTCAACGAACTGGCCCGTGATGGCCAGCATGTGGAGCGCTGGAACCACCTGCACCCGGATGACAAGCCGCGCAAGGCTTACGTCACCCAGTGCCTGGAGAAAGCCCAGGGGCCGGTGGTGTCGTCTACCGACTACATCAAACTGCACTCCGAGCAGTTGCGGGCATTCATCCCGAAAACCTACATGACCCTGGGCACCGACGGTTTCGGCCGCAGCGATACCCGTGAGAAGCTCCGTAATTTCTTCGAGGTGGATCGTTACTATGTGGCGGTGACTGCACTGGCCGCCCTGGCTAAAGATGGTGAGATCAAACAGGAGCAGGTTCTCGAAGCCATGCGCAAGTACGGAATCGATCGCAACAAACCGAACCCGGTGCTGAGCTAAGGAGACCGCCATGAGTGAACAGGAAATCAAGGTTCCCGATCTCGGCGGTGCTGATGAAGTCGAGATCATCGAAATCATCGTCAGTGAAGGGGATTCGGTTGAAGAAGAAGATCCGATTCTGACCGTTGAGTCTGACAAAGCCTCGGTAGAACTGCCGGCACCTGCGGCCGGCAAGATCACCAAAATCACAGTGAAAGTGGGTGACAAGGTGAAAGAGGGCGACGTGATCGGCATGCTGGCCGCCAGCGGTGATGCTGGGGGCTCGGACGACGACGGCAGCGACAAATCCGACGAGCCCGAGCCGAAAGCAGAAAGTAAAACCGAGGCCAAATCCGAAGACAGCAAACCGGCGCCCAGGAAAAAGTCCGGCGGCTCTCGCACCGAAGTGGTGAAAGTGCCTTCGCTGGATGGCTTTGAAGATGTGCCGGTGATTGAAATCAACGTGGCTGAAGGCGATACGGTTGGTGAGGAAGATCCGCTGGTAACAGTGGAGTCCGACAAGGCCACCATGGAAATTCCGTCACCCTACGCTGGCAAGATCGGCAAGATTCTGGTGAAGGAAGGCGACAAGCTCTCCGAAGGTTCAGACCTGCTGGAAATGACCATCGAAGACGATGGTGGTGAAGAGGAAGACTCTGCAGACTCCGGAGAAAGCTCCCAGCCAGACAGCCAGGAAAGCAAACCGGAGCAAAAACAGGGCAAGCAGGAATCGGCGCCCCAGCCGCAGGGTTCCACCTACGAGCCGCCTTCACCTGGCACCAAGGTGCACGCCGGCCCGGCCGTGCGCAAACTGGCTCGGGAACTGGGTGCCGACCTCACTCGCGTGAAAGGCTCTGGCCCGAAAGGCCGGATCGTGAAAGACGATGTCCACGCCTACGTGAAGAGCCAGTTACAGCAGGCCCAGCAGGGCGGTGGCGTGGCCACTGGCTCTGGCATTCCGGGCGTGAAACTGCCGGACTTCAGCCAGTTTGGTGAGATCGAGCGTGAAGGCATGTCCCGCATGATGGCGGCCACGGCCACCAACATGCAGCGCAGTTGGCTGAACGTGCCCCACGTAACCCAGTTCGACGATGCCGACATCACCGAAATGGAAGCCTTCCGCAAGGGCCAGAAAGCGGCCGGCGAAAAGCGTGGCGTGAAAATGACCCCGCTGCCGTTCCTGCTCAAGGCCTGCGCGGCGGCACTGGCGGAACTGCCTCAGTTCAACGTGTCCCTGGACATGGAGCGCAAAGAGGTGGTGCGCAAGAAGTACATCCACATCGGCATTGCGGTGGATACGCCTCATGGCCTGATGGTTCCGGTGATCCGGGATGTCGACCAGAAAGGCCTGTGGGAGCTGGCGGCAGAAAGCGCCGAGCTGGCCCAGAAGGCGAGGGACAAGCAGCTGAAGCCGGCAGAAATGCAGGGCGCCTGCTTTACCATCACCAGCCTGGGCGGTATTGGTGGCACCGCGTTCACACCGATTGTGAACACGCCGGAAGTGGCGATCCTGGGTGTCTCCAAGGCTTCTATGAAGCCGGTGTGGGACGGCAAGGAGTTCCAGCCGCGGCTGATGCTTCCGCTGTCGCTGTCTTACGACCACCGTGCGGTGAACGGGGCAGATGCTGCCCGGTTTACCAACTTGCTGACGCAGCTGCTTGGGGATATTCGGACCCTGCTGCTGTGATGTAGCCTTGTTGGTCGCACTGCGACGGTGTCGTTGCAGTGCGACCACTCTTCCGCTCAGGCCTGGTCAGCTCGGCCAATGTCTGCACGTTATGAGCCACCCACCATCAGTGTCACAACAAACGACTGTGATACGAGGCTCCCATGACTCCCTCAGAACTGCTGTCCAGGCCATTCACGCTGCCGAATGGATCGGTTATCCCCAATCGCTTTGCCAAGTCCGCAATGAGCGAAACGCTGGGAAGCATTGATAATCATCCGACTAAAGAATTGATCACCCTTTACAGAGCCTGGGCAGACGGGGGTGCCGGGCTGTCGATCACTGGCAACGTGATGATTGACCGGAGGCACATCGGGGAGCCGCAAAACGTCGTGGTCGAGGATGAGGCCGATCTGGATCTTCTCAAATCCTGGGCCAGGGCCGGGCGGGGTGGCGGGAAACAGATCTGGATGCAGCTCAATCATCCAGGCAAGCAAAGCCCGAAGATGCTTAATAGAGACCCGGTGTCTCCAAGCGCGATTCCGTTCAAGAAGGACCTGCGGGGGATGTTCGCAACTCCGCGTGCGCTCACGGGGCCGGAGATTGATGACATTATTCGTCGCTTTGCGCAGGCCGCAGCCGTCGCCAAAAAGGCGGGATTTGATGGTGTACAGATTCACGGAGCCCATGGGTATCTGGTTAGCCAGTTTTTGTCTCCCCATCACAATCAACGCACCGACGAGTGGGGTGGTTCTGCGGCGAACCGGCGGCGCTTTGTACTGTCTGTGTATCGAGAAATCCGCAAGGCTTGTGGCAGGGAATTTAATGTTGGTATCAAACTGAATTCGGCTGATTTTCAGCGCGGGGGCTTCACTGAGGATGAGTCTCTGGCTGTGATCAAGGCGCTGGTGGCCGAGGGCATTGATCTGGTGGAAATCTCAGGAGGAAATTATGAAAACCCCGCCATGGCGAAAGGTGCCGGAAGCGAGGAGGTGAAAGCCAGCACCCTGGCACGGGAAGCCTACTTCCTGGAGTTTGCTGAAAAAGTCCGTGAATTGACGGACGTACCCTTGATGGTCACGGGCGGGTTCCGCACAGAGCGGGGGATGGCGCAGGCCATCGATTCTGGTGCCACGGACCTGGTGGGGCTGGCAAGGCCCTTGGTTGTGGAGCCTGATCTGCCGGTTCGTATTATGGCGGGCGATCCGGTTACCAGTGCGGTCAAGCCTATTAAAACCGGCCTTCGAATGATCGACGATATGGCTCTGATGGAGGTCAGTTGGTACACCCGTCAGATCGGAAGGATTGCCCGTGGCAGGGCTCCAAAACAGCACGACCGGGGCCTGTTATCCCTGATGGAGGTGCTGGCGGTTATGGCCACCCGAGGCGTTCGAACACGGTTACGTGCGGGCAGCTAATCGGAGGGCCGGCTGTCCCCAGGGGCCAGCCGGCCGCCTTTCTGATTAGTTGGCAAAGAACATCCAGTCAAAATAATCGTGCAGATCCTGCATGGCCCAGGCTTCCGCAGGTTGGGTCAGTTCAAACAACAGGTTTTGGTCTTTGGCGAGTTTCATGGCGTTACCTCACGTCGTTGCGATAGGAATGCGAGTTCGCTGTCGCCAGCGTATCCAGGCTTCTGCATTGGCCGTGCCAAACCTTCTGGCAGAAGGTAAGTCTATGAAAATGTTAAGTAAGGAATAATTGGCTTTGAGGCTGGAAGATAAGAGCTGAGCAGGAATGGTGCTGGCGCACCATCCTGGAACGAAAAACCCCGGCCGAAGCCGGGGTAATTCTGAGTTAACTTCTGATAGGAAGGATCAGAAGTTGTACTGTGCTGCGAACATCAGGCGGTTAGCGTCTTCGCTGTCACCACCTTTGGTTTCGGTTTTCCAGTACTGGTATTCAACGCCCATCATCACGCTCTTGACCGGCGTCCACATGTAGTTGGCAATGATGTTGGAGCGGGTTTCTTCGTCTCCATCATTTTCAACATCCAGTTCCACCATACCGTAGGTCAGGTTGACGCTGCGGCCGTTGCCCAGGGACAAGCTGGTGCCGATTGAAGCGCCGTAGCCTGAGATGGTTTCGAGGTCTTCACCGTCGAGGTAGGCATCAGCTGAACCGGACTGGTACAGATAGGCATTGGCGCCGTCTGTGTAGTTCAGGGCGCCTTGGATAGACACCATGTCTGAAGCCTTGAATTTGGCAGCGCCAAACATGCCGTAACCCATGGCGGAGTCGTCTGCATCCGCGGTTTCATCCTCATAGGCGTTTTGCTTGACCAGGCCTGCTACAGCAAATGACAGAGCGTCCGCGGAGCCCTCATAGCGGGCAGTGACAGCGGGCATGCTGTCTTTTTCTTCCGTAGTGTCATCGATAGATCCTTTTGGATCCTCCAGGGCAACGGACAGTCCGCCCGTGGTGTAGCGAAGCTGAGCTGTGCGAAGCTGGTAGCCTGCCCAGCCGGCGCTGCCGTTGAAGTCCAGGGTCGGCGTATTGCCGGTGAAGCTGTTGTAGTTTGACCAGGTTTGACCGGCGAGGATGCCGTTATACTCACCGAAAGCGTGGCGCAGGCGGAAATTGCCTCCGCTGGCGAAGTCACCTTCAACGGTAATCCTGAAGTCTTGCGGCAGAGTTGCCTTCACGCCAATACGGCTTTGTGTGGCAGAAGCGTCAAAATGACCTTCATTGTCAGAGCCGTCAACCATTGAGAAATCACCAGCCAGAGTACTGTTGTCACCGGTGATCTTTTCGTTGATATCGTAAGTGGCAGTCAGTCGCGCGTAGCCGTCGCACGAATTGCCATTCTTAATTTGTTGCTTTGCATTGTTGTTGTCTCCACACGTTTATTGTTGTTGGACCCACAGACAAAGTAGTTACGAATCTATGACAATTCAAACAGAATCGGTGATTATTTAGACGAATGTCTATAGGCCTTCGATTCAGTCATGGTGGCATCCGGAGGAGTACTTTGGTCGTAATGGGCAAGATGACTTTCAAACACGAGATGCTATCTGAACCTACGTTTGCCTTCGTCGATATTGAAACCACCGGCGGCAATGCCCAGCGGGATCGGATCACCGAAATTGGTATCCGCTTCTGGCGCAACGGGGCCGTTGTGGGGGAATGGCAAACGCTCCTGAACCCGGAAGCCCGGATCTCCGGGTTCATCGAACGACTGACGGGTATCTCCAATGCCATGGTGGCGAGTGCCCCTCGTTTTGAGACCGTTGCCGACGAGCTGGAGCGGCACCTGGACGGGTGCATTTTTGTCGCCCACAACGCACGCTTTGATTACGGTTTTATCAAGAGTGAATTCCGCAGATTGGGGCGTCTGTTCAGTGCCCGGGTGCTTTGCACCGTTCGACTTTCCCGGGCGCTCTATCCGGAGGCCGAACGCCACAACATGGATGCGCTGATCGCCCGGCACGGATTACCCGCTGTTGAGCGCCACCGGGCCATGGGCGATGTCACTGCCATGCTGGCGTTCTTTGAACACACCTTGCTTGAGCATGGCGAAGACACCGTTGGTGCCACCATCAACCGCCTGCTCCAGCGCCCCAGCACACCCTCCAACGTACCCGCGGAAATGCTCGCTGACTTGCCGGCGGGGCCCGGTGTGTACCGGTTTTATGGAGATAACGATGTGCTGCTGTACGTGGGCAAAAGCACCAATATTCGCCAGCGGGTGGCCTCGCATTTTTCCGGTGATCATCAGAGCAGCCGTGGAATCCGGCTGTCCGAAAGCCTGCGCCGGGTGGAATACACCGAAACTGCCGGAGAGCTAGGTGCCCTGTTGCTGGAACTCAAACAGATAAAGACCCTGAGCCCGCTGTTCAACCGTCGCTCACGGGCGGCGAAAAGCCTGGTCAGCATCGCCCTGCACCCGGACAACTCCGGCTACCTGAATGCCGAGTTGGCCAGAACCATCACGCCGGATCAACTGGGAGATTACTTCGGCCTGTTTCGCAGCAAGCGGGACGCGTTAAGTGCGTTACGGGGCATCGCCAGCAAAAACGACCTGTGCGGAAAACTCCTGGGGTTGGAGCCGGCAACCCCGGGACCATGCTTTCAACGATCCCTGGGGCGGTGCAAAGGTGCCTGTGAAGGCGCGGAAGACGTCACCCGGTTCAACCTGCGCATGCAGATCGCCTTTCATAATCTGCGTCTGAAAACCTGGCCCTGGCCCGGCCCAGTTGCCCTGGCCGAAGAAAACCCGGAAAACGGACGCACGGACTGGCTGATCATCTGGAACTGGATTCATATAGAAACGCTGCGCAGCGACCAGCACACCGAGGCCGATCTGCACGACTATCAGCCCGGCGAAGACCCGGTCACCTTTGATCTGGATTCCTACAAGCTGCTCATTAAAGCGCTCCTGGGGAAAGATCGAAACCACCATCGCATCATCGAGTTACATGCTATAACACAACCGGCTGTTCTTATGCCCTGAGTGGCGTATTATGGGGAGGAATTCATCCACTCAGAGAGAGATCCATGAACAGAGAACCTGTCTCCCGCGAACTTTTTGATGAAGTCATGGTGCCCAACTACGCCCCCGGAACCATTATCCCGGTGCGAGGCGAAGGCTCCCGCGTGTGGGATCAGGAAGGCCGAGAGTTCGTGGATCTGCAGGGCGGTATTGCCGTCACCAGCCTGGGCCACGCCCATCCGGGGCTATTGGGTGCGTTACAGGAACAGTCAGAAAAAATCTGGCACCTGTCGAACGTCATGACCAACGAGCCTGCCCTGCGGCTGGCCAAAACCCTGTGTGACCTCACCTTCGCCGAGCGGGTGTTCTTTGCAAACTCCGGCGCTGAAGCCAACGAAGCTGCCTTCAAACTGGCCCGTCGCTACGCCTGGGAACACTACGGTCCGGAAAAACACGAGATCATTTCGTTCAAGAATTCCTTCCACGGCCGCACCCTGTTCACCGTCAGTGTGGGTGGCCAGCCCAAATACCTGGAAGGCTTTGAACCGGCCCCCGGCGGCATCCATCACGCCGAATTCAATAACCTGGACTCAGTGAAAGCGCTGATCTCCAAAGAGAAGACCTGCGCTGTCGTGGTCGAGCCCGTCCAGGGTGAAGGCGGCGTCATGCCGGCAGATCCCGAATTCCTGCAAGGGCTGCGAGAGCTCTGCGACGAACACAACGCCCTGCTGGTCTTCGACGAAGTCCAAAGTGGCGTAGGCCGCACCGGCTACCTGTACGCCTACGAAATGTACGACGTAACGCCAGACATCCTCTCCAGCGCCAAAGGCCTGGGCGGCGGCTTCCCCGTTGCCGCCATGCTCACTACCGCCAAAGTCGCGGCCAGCCTGGGCGTAGGCACCCACGGCAGCACCTACGGCGGCAACGCGCTAGCCTGCGCCGTGGCCCAGAAAGTCATCGACACCGTCAGCCAGCCGGAAATCCTCAAGGGCGTCAAAGCCCGCTCCGAAAAACTGCGCAAAGGCATGATGGACATCGGCGAACGCTACGGCGTGTTCTCCGAAGTTCGCGGTGCTGGTCTACTCTTGGGTTGTGTACTGACCGAACAATGGCAGGGCAAGGCCAAAGACTTCCTGAACGCCGGTCTGGATGAGGGCGTGATGGTCCTGGTAGCCGGAGCCAATGTGGTGCGGCTGGCGCCTTCGCTGATCATTCCGGAAACGGATATTGAAGAAGCGCTGGAAAGGTTTGAAGCTGCAGTGAAGAAGATCACGGCTAAGTAAAATGTAGCCCCTGGGGCTGGGTTCCCCTTCCGGAAATTTCGGAGGCCATGGATGGCCGGAGAGAAGCGCACAGGGATGTGCTTGTAGCGGTTTCCGGAA
>NZ_AXBW01000013.1:0-141655 GCF_000475355.1 Marinobacter sp. C1S70
TGACTTCGATCCCTGAAGATTGAATGTATCCGTTTTCAGCCTGCGCCATCCGGGTGCCGGCTCCCGCCAACCCGGGCAAGCATACCCGGGCGACGGAACACAGTTTAATACAAGCTGCGGGGTATGCGGTACCCTGAGAGCAATTGCTCTGTGAACGGGTTGGTATTGCTGGCCGCGTGCAGGCGATAACGCATTTCCCCGTCATCCACCGTGAACTTCACGTCCACCGCATTGCTGCTGACACCGGTAATGTCCGCTTTACCCAGCAACCGGAACAGTGCCCAGGGGCCGCTCTCGGAGATGCTCCGGGGCGATCGGTTAACCTGGATCGGCACCAGCGTTACCCGGCTCTCCACGGTGTCCCGCAGGGTGTTTGGCCATACCAGCGGAATGCTCTGGCTGGGGCCATGGGAGAACTCCACCAGCTGGCCATCGATGTTCACCACCGAGCGACGTTTATTGTTGCTGAGGTTCAGGGGCTCCAGCGCGAATTCCACATCCAGCGTACCGCTGCGGGTGAAGAATGCCTGGCGAATCTGCCGGGCACGGTCTAGCGCAGCAACCACGTCCCGGCGCACCAGGCTGGCCCGGCGGGCATCACCCACATGTTCCGGATGGTCCTCCAGGAACAGCTTCAGGTTGTCGTTGTAGAAGGTTTCCAGAATACCGTCCGGCGCGAAGAACCGCTCGAAGTCCTGCAGCGCGGCATCACGCCCTGCCCCCTGGGTAAACGGATAATGCCGGGCCAGGTTCTGCTGGAATGGCTGATAAACCTCGCGATACCAGTCACGCTCCAACTGGGCTACCGCACTGTCCAGAACCACCCGCCAGCTTTCGGTGGCCAGGCGGTTCAGTATCCGGTTCAGGGGTTCCGGCTGATGACCGGCCATGCGCTGCAGGGTGAAGATGGGGTCGGCGCCCTGCAGGCCCATGCGGGCACGGGCGGCACTGAGGGCGGCTTTGCCGGTATCCGGGGATTCCTGGATGTTTCGCATGTATTCATGCAGCTCACCCACCACCAGCATGACTTCCTCCAGCCCAGACGGCTCCTCACCCTGTTTGCGGGTAAGCTGGTTCAGATCGCTGAACTGGCGTTCTATGTCCTGCAGCATGCGGTAATGGGGAGATTGCTCAAGCAACTTGCGTGCGGCTTCCGCTTCGCCTTCACCTACCGGAATCAGGCGGGTGTTTTCCCGCACCTGCGCCAGCAATCGGGCCAGTGGCTGATGGCCGCTGGTCAGGCTGTCGAGAATACGAACGCCGTGGTTGAGATCCTCAAACCGATGGATATCCAGCCGGCTCAGCGCTGTGCGCCAGGCCTCGGCATAGTGCTCGGCGTACAGCGTTTGCAGGCTGGCCAGCAGTTCGGCTTCATCGGCCTTGCTGAAATCGACATCATCCCTTCGGCCCAGCACCCAGGCGTCAATCAAGGCCAGTTCGGTGACCGATCCGGATTCCCGAAGGAACCATTTTTCCAGTCCCTCCCGGGTCAACAACGCTGGTATCGAGAGTGGATCCTCAGCAGACGGCACATCCTCGGCAAGCGGCTCGCCGTAACTGTCCAGGCGTGTGAACACGGTCGAGAACGCCGGGCCGGAGCTGCGGGCCAGTTCCAGTGGGGTCGGGAAATCACGGCTGGCCTCATTCTCCAGCTCGCGGTATACGCGGTCTGAGGTGCTGATACGACCAAGCTCGTGCTGTGCCCATTCAACACTGCTGCGGAAGGGCGCCAGAGCCATAGTGGCGGTTGGGTCGCCGTTGGCTGCCAGGTCCGACAGGTCGGTGTGGGCCATGGCGTATTGCAGGTGCCCATACAGGCGATTCTGCACATCGCGCTGGCCGGGGAAACGGGCCTGCCAGTATTCACGCATGTAACCGGACACGATGTCGGTACGGCGGCCGCTGGCATCGTAAAGCATCCGCAGCACGCGCAGGTGTTCGAGCCGCTCAGTGCTGTTATCCGGGGCCTGGCCCATTTCCTCCATCACACCAAACATCAGCGCAGGCAGGTATTGATAGGCCAACATGTTCAGGTAGGCCTTATCCACTTCCGGGCCCACCTTGTGCCCCTGGTACAGCCCCATGTCTGTCACCAGCGGCCACTCCTTGCGGTAATCGCCGAAGGCCAGCGTGGCATCCCGCAGCTCATCCAGCGGTTTCAGCAGATTACGGCCGGTGGTGTCCGGCTCGTAGCCAACCGGCTGCCAGTCGTTCAGATAGCTTTTCACCCGGTTTTCCACCTGGGCAGCCGCTTCGGCATTCTGGAGAAAATAATGCTGCCAGCCCGCCGTCATGCCCGCACCGGCGGCCAGGGCCACCACGGCGGCAACGGCCACCCGACGATGACGCTGGCGCACCACCCGCCGGTTATCCCCGGCCAGGCCCGCCTCCGGATAGATGATTTCGGGGAACAGCCCCTTGGTGAACAGACTTGCAGACTGGCCACCACGCTGGGCCGGCTGAATCGGGTCCGACATCTGGTAGTTCCGGGCAGCAGCGGAGACAAAGGCGTCCTCGGGCACACCTTCCTGCAACACCGAGGTGAAGTAGGTGCCGCGTACCAGTGCCGGCGTGGAGAAGGCATCCGCTGACAGCAAATCCGTCAGGAACTGCTCCATGGCCGGCTTCAGGCCCGCCAACTGGCGGGTGAACGAATAAGCCGCCGCCCGTTCTTCGTTATCACGGGTGTTGGCCAGCACGTCCGGCAGGCGTTCGGTGAGCTCATCCACCATATCGGCGTAACGCTCGGCAAACTGTTCCAGCCACTGGTCCTGATCCTGCTGGCCGTCCAGCCTGAAGGTGAACCCCAGGGCCTTGTCCTTCTCCGCCTTGCTGAGAGTACGGACAAACGGCGCAAATCCGTACATCAGATCCATCTTGGTGAAGGTCACATACACCGGCAGCCGGGACCCAAGCTGTTCCATCAGCTCCCGCAGGCGGGTGCGCAGCAGAATGGCGTGGGCTTCACGCTGCTGTTCGTTGGCGGCGCTCAGGCGCGCAAGATCCACAGCCAGGATAACGCCATTGAGCGGCCGCTGGGGCCGGCTGCGTTCCAGCCAGGCGATAAAGTGGTTCCACAGCCGGCTCTGGATTTCGCCGGTGGCGCCCTCACCCTGGTTCTGGCTCAGCAGTTCGCCATCCGGGTCGATCAGGACACCGTTGTCGCCAATCCACCAGTCAAAACTGAACGGGTTACGGTCGCCACGGTTGTTACGGGTGACGTTGGTCAGGGTATAGGTTTGCCCGGCACGCTGAATCAGGCTGGTCTTACCGGCATCTTCCAGGCCCATCACCAGATACCAGGGCAGACGGTACAGGCCCTTGCGACCCGGCAGATTGCTTTTCAACGCCTGCAGCTGGCGGTCCAGCAGCCGCTGTTGGCGACGCTCCATGGGCAGAATCGGGTCTTCCTGCTCCCGCTGCTCCTCGGCCTTGGCTTTGTTCACTTTGCCCAGGCGACGGGCCAGCATGGTGCCCCAGACCATCACCACCATCAGGACCACACCGAGGGTGACCAGAGCACGCATCTGCCAGGCCATCAACGGGTAGTCGCCGTTGATTTCCAGGCGTGGCCCCAGCCACCAGGTGGCTACCAGCAGGGCGATCACCCCCAGAGCCAGGGTGACGGGGGCGGCGCTGCGGATGTAGGGCAGAAGCCAACGACCAATGAGTAATGCTTTTCTCCACATGGTTTCCATTCCTGCGTTCGTTGCGTCTTGCGGGCGTTACGCCAGTCGTTCCAGTTGTTTTATAAGAGCCGGTTCCCAGTCATCGAGAACCCGCCCCTGGATCTGGTTTTTCAGATCCTGAATCTGTTCGGCGGCCAGGGCTTTCAGGCCGGTTTCCTTGAGCAGCCGGGCCGTGGCCAGGCGCCAGTAGAAGCGCTCGCGCGGCTCCCGGGCATCGGCCAGACCCTGCTCCAGCAGTTCCATGGCCGGAGCCAGTTTGTTCTGCCGCACCAGCTCAAGCGCACCGTCGAATGCCTGCTCCCAGGGGTTGGCACCTGCGCCCGTTCCTTTGCCAGCCGCCGGGGCTGTGTGCAACCAATCAGCACCATCGTCACTGAGAAACGGTGTGCCATCGTTGAAGGTGAGCTCGGCCAGTTGCGGCAGGCGGTCGACAAACGCTTTCAGGGCTTCCCGGATGGCCTCCGCGCAATCGGTATTGCCAAGGGCCATGGCCGCCCGGGCGCTGAGCCAGTGGCCATCGAGCCAGAACGGGCTGACCGACAGGCTTTGTTCAATGCGCTGCCACAGTTCAAGGTCCGGTGTTTTCTCCAGAGCTTCCTTGTACTCGGCCACCCGGTCGGCGCTGACGGCTGCCAGATCTGTGCGCTTGCCATCCCGGGTTGGCGGCAGGCTGGTGATACTCTGCCAGATGGCATACCGACGCATCCGGTAGCCCAGGGCGTTGTCCGGTTCGCTGCTGGTCAGCAGCTCGGCGACCTTGAGCAGACTCTGCCGGGTCGCACGCTCGTTACTCGGGTCCAGTGTCAGATTGCCCAGCGACGCGGCCGTAGTGTTGGAACTGGCCGCGCTGGAGGGCGAAGAGCTGGCCGTGCTCTCCTGGTTGTTTGTCGGGGTGTTTTCAGACGCCGTCCGGGGCGCGGTGGCCTGGTCCGGCTTGGGCAGCTTTTCCACGGCCCGCTTCAGGTCGAACAGGGCGTCGTCAGGTAAATCCCGGTCTTTGGCCTGGGTATCCAGTTTCTCAACCAGATCCAGACAGAACTGACGACCATCTCCTACGCTGGCATCAAAGTTCAGGCTCTCAACCGCTTTAAGGGCCCGCTGCAGCATCTGCGTAAACAGCATCTTGCGAGCCCGCTGCCCCTTGGCACCGGGATAGGGCCAGGCGTTTTCCCACCAGTCGTCCAGCACCCGATGCAGCAGGTACAGCGACAGGGCAAACCGTTCACCATCGCCGCCACGTTGCAGGCTGAGCATGACAAAACCCAGAACCTTGATGTCCTTGCTGCGATCCGCCAGCAGTTTCAGTGCTTCGCTTTCAACCTTGTGCCAGTCGATGTCGTTGTGGGCCAGCGAGCCCACTTTCATGATCTCGTCTTCGAGAAACTCCAGCGTGCTGTCTTCAGCCAGGCTTTCGCCTACCCCGGTGTCACCCGGGATCGGGTTCAGTACCTGATCCACGTACGGATGCTGTTCAATCACCTGCATGCCATCACTCCTTACCAGCCACAGGCCTGGCGCAAAGGCTTGATCGCCTCAGCAAAGCCGTTGAGGTCAAACAGCAGGCCATCAAGCTCCCGAACCCCCGCCTGCAGGCGCACATCCGGCTGGTTGACCACATCCAGTACGGTGCGGATAGCGGGCAGGCCGCGACCCGCGCTGACCACCAAACCTTCATCGCGAACCCGCCAATGTGCCCGATGGGGCCCCAGAGTTACGTCCACTCGCTCGCGATCCAGTGGCTCCGGCAGCATGATGGCCAGCTCGGTGATGTTGTTGTGGCACTGCAGCGACAGCACCGGGCGTGGAGGTTTTACCCCGAGCGCGGTCACCGTCACCAGATGACCCGCCGCGCTGCCGGTGTCGCGATAGACCACCCCGCCGGCATCGTTCCCGCTGGCCTGTGCAAACACCCGGCGCCAGCGCTCCGACTGGTTCACCAATGCCGGATGCTGGCCGGCCTCGTACTGCGCCAACGGCGTACCGAACACCTCATCAAAACAGGCCAGACGTTCCAGCCGGTTCGGTTGTTCAGTGCAGGCCCGGGCTTCCGCCAGGCGGGTATCGGCCCAACTGCTGGTACTCACCAGCAACAGGACCATCAAGGGCAATCGGTGCAGGTCTTTCAGGGTCATACGTCGGTTACCTGATACTTCAGACATTTATGGGCCAGTGTGCGTTTTGGCAGGCCCAGGCTTTCCGCGGCCTGGGCGCGATTGCCGCCATACTGGCGCAGACGTTCGCGGATGATGGCGGCCTCAAAGGCCTGGGCGGCGGCTTTCAGGTCTCGGATATCATCGGCCGGAGGTACGCCCGGGATGGTTTTGGCTTCCACGAAGGCCATGGTCGACTCCGGGGAGTCGGCAAACAGATCGTCCAGGCGCAGGACCTCCGGCTGAATGTCGTCACCGGCCGGGGTCTGCAGACAGGCCAGTTCGATGATGTTGCGCAGTTCCCGGACATTGCCCGGGAAGTTGTAGTCGGCCAGCGCGCTCAGGGCATGGCTGCTGATGCCCAGCGGGCCACTGCCCTCGCGCTCGGTGTAGAGCCGGATGAAGTGACGGCTGAGCGCTTCCAGATCTTCACTGCGTTCCCGCAGTGGCAGAACGCGCAGGGGAAACTGGCTGAGGCGGTAGAACAGGTCCCGCCTGAACCGGCCATCCTCAATGCCCTCCTGAAGCGGCTGATGGGTGGCCGCCACCAGGCGGAAATCCGAATGTTGCTCTTCCCGGGCACCCAATGGCCGGAACTGTCGGCTTTCCAGCACCCGCAACAATTTGGATTGCAGTGCCATGGGCATATCGCCGATTTCATCCAGAAACAGGGTGCCGCCGTTGGCCTGGGCCAGCAGACCTTCTTTGGCCTGGTCGGCACCGGAGAAGGCACCCTTGGTGTGACCAAACAGTTCACTCTCCAGCAAGGTGTCCGGGATGGCGGCACAGTTGACCACCACCAGAGGCCCACTGGCACGGTCGGACATATCGTGGATGCCCCGGGCCACCACATCTTTGCCACAACCGGTTTCGCCCTGAATCAGCACTGACAGCTGGCTGCCAGCCGCTCGCACCACCTGGGCCCGGAGGTGGGTCATGGCTTCGGAATTGCCAACCAGGGTATAGGCCAACTGGCTGCAGCGCTGGCGCAGGCTTTCGGCATCGTGCAGGTGGTCCAGGGAGCGCTTGAGCAGCCGCCGTTGCCACACCTGGTCACGGGTTTGCAGCTGGCTGATCCATTGATGCACCAGCAGTTGCTTCAGGCCGCTGTAAAGTGGCTGCGTGACGATGCCCTGCCAGTCCGGGTGGTCGCCGCACAACACGAGCATACCGAGGGTGCGGCCATCTTCGCCTTTTAGTGGCTCCAGCCAGAAGCTTCTTGGGCGGCCACTGAGTTCCAGGAGCGTCTGGAAGCCGGCATGATCCAGGCGATAGCTGGCAGCACGGGTGAGTTCCCGCGGCTGGCCTGTCTGCAGCACGTGGGCAAAGGGGTGGCTGAAGTCGTTACAATCAAACTCGCCCGCTTCGTCCAGTTTGCTGCAGTGCAGGGTCCGGCCGCTGAGGTCGAGTTCCAGCGCCCAGCACTTGCTGAGCCCGAAGGCGCTTTCGAGTTGGCGGGTGGCGGTGTTCAACAGCGCTGGCAGTGTGTCCTGTTTGATCAGTGCCACCGCCAGATCGATGCCGGTGTGCAGTTCCTTCTGCATCCGTCCCATTGATATCGTTCCTTCTTCATGGAGATCGCCGCCCGCACACCGTGGGGGATAGCTTTCCAAAACACGCTGTGAATACATCCCTGTAAGCTCCGCTCCGCCCCTCACTGCTTACTGCTCCTGCGTCGCAGTGAGGGTCCTGTCTTGGCCATCCCTGGCCAACCCGTGAAGGGCTTTTGCCCTTCACCCATGGCTCCGCAGGGTTTTGGAAAGCTATCCCCCACGGTGCGCTACGATTCAGTCAGCCCGAAAGTCAGGCGACTGTGCCCGTGAACTTGTTTTCAGTAACCCCAAGCGTCACCTTCGTCACCGGCTCTCTGGCTGCCAATTTTTCCAGCAACGCCAGCGACACCGGTGGCAGCAGTTCGCCTTCGATGATCGACTCCAGCATCCGCGCGCCGTTTTCACTTCTGGTGGCGCGGCTGCGGATGGCTTCGACCAGGCCGTCTTCCAGTTCCACCTCGGTGTGGTAACGAGTTTGAATCTGGTCAGCCAGGCGCTGGAGTTTGTCGCCGACGATGCGGTTGAGAGTGTCTTCACCCAGCGGCAGGTAGGGCACCACTTCCATCCGCGCCAGCAATGCCGGCTTGAAGAAGTTGGCCAGTTCCGGGTACAGGGCTTCTTCGATCTTCTCCGGCTCTTCGGCGTGGTTGACGATGGTCTGGAAGCCGAGGTTGGAGGTCAGGAAGAAGACCACGTTCTTGCAGTCGATCAACCGGCCTTCACCGTCGGCCAGTTCGCCTTTGTCGAAAGCCTGGTAGAACAGGTTAAGCACTTCCGGGTGGGCTTTTTCGACTTCGTCGAGCAGCACCACGGAATAAGGCTTCTGGCGGATGGCTTCGGTGAGGATGCCGCCTTCGCCGAATCCGACGTAGCCTGGGGGCGAGCCGATCAGGCGGGAGACGGTGTGTTTCTCCTGGTATTCGGACATGTTGATGGTGGTGAGGAACTGGCGGCCGCCGTAGAGCAGTTCAGCCAGTTGCACCACGGTTTCGGTTTTGCCCACACCACTGGGGCCTACCAGCAGGAAGGCGCCCATGGGGCGACCCGGCCGGCGCAAGTCGGCGCGGGCGGTGAGCAGGTGCTGATGCAGGCAGTCGATGGCCGTGTCCTGGCCTTTGATGTGGGCCTGCAGGTACGCCGGCAGGTGGGTGATTTTTTCCAGCTCGTCGGTGGTCATGCGGTTGACCGGGATGCCGGTCCAGTCGGCGATGACTTCGGCCACCTGGCGGGCATCCACCCGGGCGTGTACCAACGGTTCGTCGGCCTGGAGTTCAGCCAGTTCCTGTTCGATGGCGGCGGCTTCGCTTTTCAGGTCCGGGCGTTCTTCGTGATCGCTCTCGGCCATCTCAACAGCAGCGTCATCCGCGGTTTCGCCCTCGACATCCCCCGCCAACAGCTGTTCACGGATCTCGACCAGGCGGGCCACCAGTTCGCGCTGGTCATTCCAGCTTTGTTCCAGCGTGCTGGATTCGGCGGTCAGGTCGGCAATCTTCTGTTCCAGGGTCTGTTCGCGCTCGGCATCCACGTTCTGGCCAAGCGTGTGTTCCCGGCTCAGAAGCTCCTGCTCCATGGCCAACTGGTGCAGCTCACTGCGCACATGGCTGAGACGGCGTGGCGGTGTACTCAGGTTCAGGCTGACCCGGGCGCAGGCGGTATCGAGAACATCGATGGCCTTGTCCGGCAGCTGGCGACCGGCCAGGTAACGGGCGGACATTTCTGCGGCGGCTTTAAGGGCGCTGTCGGCGATCAGTACCTGATGGGCTTTTTCGTAGACCGTGCGCAGGCCACGGAGGATGTGGACTGCTTCGCCCGGCGTTGGCTCGTCCAGGGCCACCGGTTGGAACCGGCGGCTGAGAGCCGGGTCTTTTTCGAAGTATTTCTTGTACTCGCGCCAGGTGGTGGCAGCGATGGTGCGCAGTTCGCCACGGGCCAGGGCTGGCTTCAGCAGGTTGGCAGCGTCGGAGCCACCTTCGCTGTTACCCGCACCGATCAGGGTGTGAGCTTCGTCGATGAACAGGATGATCGGGGTCGCCGAACCTTTCACGGCTTCGATCACGCCCTTCAGGCGTTTTTCAAACTCGCCCTTCACCGAGGCACCGGCCTGCAGGGCACCCATGTCCAGGGTCCAGAGTTCGACGTTCTTCAGCCGGTCCGGCACGTCGCCGTTAACAATGCGCAGGGCCAGGCCCTCCACCACGGCGCTTTTGCCCACGCCAGCGTCGCCCACCACGATGGGGTTGTTCTTGCGGCGACGGCAGAGGATATCGATCATCTGATCGATCTCGGCATCGCGACACACCACGGGGTCCAGTTTGTCTTCCCGGGCCAGCTTGGTGAAGTCGGTGGCGTAACGTTTGAGTGGGTCCATATCGGCTTCAACCGCTGGCCTGGCACCACCGCTTTCCATCAGCTGCGGACGCTCCACAGAACCCTCGGTTACCCGATCAAACTGCTTGCGCAGCTGTTCCCGGTTGATGTCCACCAGCGCCTGCGCCACCCGGGGCATCAGGTAGCGATCGGCGTTCATCAGCAGGGCCAGGAACACCGCGCCGGAACGCAGTTCGGTATGGCCGAGTTCGGTCGAGGCCAGCAGCCAGGCGTCCTGCATCAGTTCTACCAGCAGCGGCGAGAACGACGGATACGGTTCGGCGGTCTGAGGTTCGCCGTTCAGGCTGTCACCCACCACGGGTTGCAGTTGCTGGTGGTTGATGCCGGTGTGTTCGAGGATCTGGCGAACATCCGAGAACGGCGTTTCCAGCAGTTTGAACAGCAGGTGCGCCGGGGTAATCTCGGCGCCCTGACGGCTGATGCACAGGGCCGCGGAGGCCTCCAGAGCCTGGCGTGAAATGTCGTTAAGGCGCCCGATCAGCGCCGGCAGTTCTACCCGAATCACAGTGATGTCCTTATTTCGGTAGTTGTTCCAGAACGCTGAGCACATCCCTGATGCGTTCGTTCAGCGCCATGTTATAGAGCGAATAGATCCCGGCCATGGCCGCCACAAACAGACCACCAATACCCCACAAGGGCAGGCCGCTGCGCAGGCGGTTGCGGGCCGGCATCAGGTTTTCCGTGGCATCGGCCAGCGGCCGGCTGTCGCGGTCGCCACGCAGTTCCCGAAGCTGGTCATAGAGGCCACGAACCACCTGTTCGTATTCGTCCCGACCGTTTTCCATGACCTTGTAGCGACCCTCAAAACCCAGACACAGGCACAGATAGATGAACTCGAGCATGTCCCGGTAACGAGTCGGCTCTTTTTCCATGCGGGCCAGGATGGCAAACACCTTTTCGCCACCCCAGGTTTCGTTATGGAATCGGCTGAGTAGCGAATGCTGTGACCAGACGCTGTGGGCGCCCCAGTCAGTGCCCAGCACGGCCTCGTCGATGAAGGCGCAAAGCACGTAGCGGTAGGCCACCACCGTGGGGCGCTCATAGCCCTGCTCCACCAGTTCCCGGTCAACGGCGGCGACTTCGTCCACTACCTGCCGGTACAGGGTTTCCACCTCGCGGAAATCCGCCAGTCGCCGCACCCGAATAACCAGTCCCAGCAGCGGGGTGGCGGCGTCAATCAGCCGGTTTTCTTCCAGGCCACGAAGCTGGAAGCTGCTGTCATCGGATTCAACCGGCGACTGGCCGGCGCCGCTATCGGCAAACAAAAGGTCGCTGAATGCACGATCACCCGAATCCCTGGTGTTGTCTGGTCTGTCCATTACCGGTGCATCTGCCATGATTTAGCTCCTGATTGCCCAGAATTGCATCTCCAGCCCCGGGAAGCTGCCCGCCACGTGGAAGGCAAATCCACTGGCGTTGTCCAGCATCTGCCAGGCCTGGCTTTGATCGTCCAATCGGAAATACACAAAACCGGCGTGGTAGGGCAACTGACGCGGGGCCACCGGAAGTGCCGACAGTGGGATACCCGGCAGCTGGAGGCTGATGAGATCCCGAATCTTCTCCACGGAGGCCACCTTGCACTGCTGAACAAACTGTTTGCGCAGGTCGTCCAGTGGCATATCGGCTTTGACCGCCAGAATGAACTCGGCGTCGTTCATCAACTGGCCATCCTGAACCGGTGCGACGGTGAGTCCGTACTGGCGCTGCTGCAGGGCAATCGACAGCGCCCGGGGCTCCAGGACCGTGCTCAAGGCCTGCCGTAGAATCTGCATCAGCGGGCTGAAACAGCCTTCCGGCAGATCGTGATCGTAAGGGGTGAATTCCCTCGGCAAACGGCTTTCATCGGTAAAGGTGACCAGCTCCCCACACAGCTCCAGAAGCGCTTCGTACAAACGCTCCGGGTGCAGCTGACGCAGCCGTGCCAGGTGCATGAAACGCGGGTGCGCCCGGTTCAGCATCTGCAGCAGCATGAAATCCGAGACATCGGCGACACCACCCTGCCCGGGCGCGCCCACCCGTTCGGCAATGTTACGGGCCCGTTCCTGCATCAAACCCGCCATCTCACCGACAAAGCGCTGAAGCCTTGGCGCTGAGCGCACGCTGAGCATGGTCGGCAGGAAGTTCGGGTCCATCACCAGGCTGCCATCGGGACGTTTTTCCAGAATCCGGCCAATGGCCAGTGCTGCATAGGCACTGCGATCTTCCCGCTCCAGCATCAGGCGCGGAGCCACCCGCCCCACATCGATGGTGTGAGCATCGCCGTCAATGGAATGCAGATCCCGCACTTCCACCGGCTGCGCCTGGAACCGGCCGGCCACGGGCGCTTCCGGCCATTCGACTTCGGCCAGGCTATCGCTGCCCAGAGGTAAAGCCAGATAGACCACCTGGTTGGCCACCGAGGCATCGGTGATCTCCAGTGGCTCCGGCATCACGTCGTCCTGGGGCAGGTTGAACCGGGTTCCGTCCGGAAACAGTCCGGAGGCCCGCACCAGTCCGACCCGACCAAAGCTCAGGTATTCGGCATTGAGCTCCAGATCACTGAACCCGAACAGATAGTCCGAGACGGCCAGAGCCCGTTCGTTAATCTGGTGTTCCAGATAGCGTTGCTGTTGCTGGAAGTGCTGGGGTTTGATGAACAGCCCATCACTCCAGACCACTCGATTCGTGACTGCCATTAGCTTTCATCCGACCGTCTGAGTTGCACTTCACGTTCGCGCAGGTTCACCAGCAGGTGATACCGTCCGCCAATCGGGTCGACCTTCACCACTTTTTTCCACTGGGACAGGTTCGGGTAGGCGTAGAAGGCGATCACGGCGATGTAGCGGGTGTCGGTGCTGACCTCAAAGGGCTCGACAAATTTGAACTGGCCGGGCACGAGGCTGTAATCGCTATGGTCCACGTAGTTCTGGCCCAGAGAGTCCTCCAGGTCGTTCAACAGCTGGTCGAAATCGCCGGCCATCAGCAGCGAGCTGTCCCGCAGTTCAATCACCTGAAACGCAATGGGGGTGGGTGCCAGGGATTCATTCGGGTTCACGTTCGGTTCCGCCAGCATGGTGAGATCCACCCGGCTAGGCAGGTCTTCCGGGTAGCCAACAGGAATATCAGGATCCCAGAGCACCTTGGCGGTCTTGGTCACCGCGTTGTAAGGGGTGCTACACCCCGCCAGAATCAAAGCAACAACCAGCAAGCTCCATTTGCAGTACTTCACAACAGTTTCTCCCTCTGTAATTGGCGCAAGTGTTGGTCGTAAGCCTGGTCGAACACTTCCTGGAACAGGCGTTCAAAACCCTGCTGACGACTGGATTTCAGTTCACGGTAATAGTGTTTGTACATATCCCAGGCCCAGCGGCCCTCGTCTTCGTTGTCCTGCAAACCACGGCGATAGCCGTGAAACCGGCGCAACAAGGCTTCCGGTGAGAAGGCGTGCAGAATGGCTTCCAGCGCCTCGCGAATGGCTTCCCGGGTGGCCTGCTGGTGGTGATTCAGGCTTTCCAGGCTCTCACGGACAGCGGCGGGGGCCGACAGATGCACCGGGCTGCGCTGGGCGGCAAACAGGGTCTGAATGGTGTCCGGATAGTCGTTGGCCAGCCGCAGCGGGTTGTCCTCGATGGGCTGCAAGCGGGTGCGCAGCGCCTGGTGACGGCTGTCTTCGCCCTGATGCAGCGCCAGCAATCCTTCCACCGTTGCCTTCAGGGTCTGGCCGGCTTCCTCCAGAAACAGCCGCATTTCGTCGCTGTCGGCAAAATCAATATCCGCATCCAGCCCCCGGAGCAGTGGTGCACCACTGATGTGCTGGCGGCTGACCTCCCGCATGTTTCGTGTCGTTTCGGACATTCCCTGTCGTTCCTTATGCTCGCGTTGTGGGGTGACCGGCAGGCCCATGGCCACATCCCGGTTCTCCCGGTACTCATCGCTAACCTCAGCCGAACGGGCAAACCAGGCCTGGTCGCTGGCCAGCAGCTCGGGAGCCTCCTCGTCCGGGCGCGTCGGTTTTTGCTGCCAGGGCGCCAGCGGATCACAGCTGACCGGATCGCCGGCTGCCGGCTGCAAACCCTCCAGAGGCTCGCGACCTTCAGGCCGGCTCTGTTCGTTGGCGGCATGCCGCAAACCATTCTCGGGTGCATCCACCAGACCATGATCTTCGCGTGCGTCGTGGTCGGTTTCACCGACAGCCGCCGGGACGCCGGAGAGTTCGGCCCGTATCTGGTAGCGGCCTATGGTCACGGTGTCGCCGTGGCTCAGTCGGGCACGACGGCCCCGCCCCACAGGCTGACTGCTGCTGTTGATGTAGGTCCGGCCACTGCGATCAATCAGGCAGAAGCCACCGTCCAGGTAACGCACCTCGGCATGACCGGCGACAGCGCCGGTACGGTGAGGCGAAAGCTGCCAGCTGTCGCTGGCCGCGGTGCCGATGGAACCGCCACGGGTTCCGAAGCTATGTTCAATGCTGGCGCCACCACCGGTTTCCGTCGGGTTGGTGATCACTAATGTCAGTTCTGCTGCTTGTTGTGCCACGTCTCCGGCTCCCTGCCCTAACGTCTGATCTGTATCCGCACCGCCGGACGCTCACGGGCCCGGTCCGGTGTTACGAAGGAATTCCAGCCCAGGCGAACATCCTCGCCCAGTTGCATGGGGCGAATATCCTTGGGCCGCATTTGCAGCTCCAGGTCATAGGCCAGCTGCTCCCGGGTAGCGAACTCCACCAGTTTGACCAGGCGCTGGTGATCCCGGCCATTGGGCAGAAAATCCGCAAACCGCTGCCGAGTCAGATTGCGCAGCCGGAGAATAAACTTGCCGCTGCGATCCCGGATGCGCGAACCCACCAGCGTGTCTTCGCCCAGGGTGGCGTTGGCCCTGCCCAGCGCGGTTTGCTGATCCCGAGCGATGTCCACTTTGCGCAGCACCCACTGTTCGATGCTGACGTCGTCCAGGTCAAAACAGTGGCCGATGATGCCGCTGACCACTTCCGGTGACCGGCTCCGACCCGCCATCAAGCCGGCATAGGCCAGCATCTTGGACCAGTTCACCGGCGTCGCTTCCCGCAGCCGACTGTCGCCCAAACCGGTCAGGGCATACACCAGTTCCGAAAAACCGTCGCTGGCCCCGGGCTGGAACCGGATGTAGTAGCGGTATTTGCGCCAGGCCCGATGGAACAGGGTCACCAGCCGGTGATTGAAGAAATCCAGAAAATGCCGACGAACACCGAGATTCTGCCCCGCTTCCCAGGCCAGATCTTCCAGGTAATAACCGGGCAGTGGCGACTGGGAGCCGTGAAGCCCCAGGAAGCTGACTTCCATCTGATAGGGAGCGTGCTCATGCTCCGGCGACAGCGCCGACACCACGTCACTGCCGGGAAATCCAAGGCCGGCCGAGGCCGAGAACCGGATGCGTTCCTGGCGGGGCTCATCGTGACCGCCACGCTCCAGGTCGTCTCCATGGTGCCGGTGAATCAGATCCACCAGCTGAAAAAAACTGTATCGCCGCGCGTTGCCGAGAACGGGTTCCAGCCCGGCTACATCAGCGGCTGCTGACCTTGCTGTAACGTCCATGTGTACCGTTCCTGATTGTCTGTATTCACCACTTCCAGTTGGTGAAACGCATTGATACTCGCGTAAAGCGCAAAAAACTGACTCAAGACCGTGCCGAACAGGTAGAGGTCACCTTCACTGGCAAACCCATGCTGATCCAGCTTCAGCTCTGAGCGGATACCGCGCACCGGCAGCCCGCGAATCATGCGGTCAACCGGCTTGGTGGTGATGCCCGTGATACCGGCCAGCCGCTTCTGGGACACCCGCTCAGCCTGTCGGTCGACGAGGGCCCGGAAGTCATACACTCGCAGCACGGTGCGCAGGGCATCCACATCCAGCATCGACAGGTAGTTCAATGACAGGTTGGATATCAGCGTCCACAACAGGCTGCCATCCAGGGTAGGCCGCAGGGTCGCCGTCGGGCGCGTGATATTGCTGAATGCGGCAAAGGCCGGTGTGCTCTCGGTGGCCATGCACACTTCCCCGACGGCCAGTTGTTGTGGCAACTGGCGATTGGTGCACGTGAGCGTGAGCGAGACCGCTTCCTGACGATTCAGACATTCGGTTTCATCACCACGAACAAAGGAAATGTAGTGATCAAAACCATCCCCACGCACGCTCTCCCGGGTACGTACCCGGTAGTACAGGGCGGTGCGGCCCCGATCCCGCTCCACTTCATGCTGGAAACTCTCAAACGCCGTGTAGATGCGCGGCTCGCCTCTACCGGAACGACCTTCCAGCCAGCCCTCAACCTGCTCGATACTGAACACCTCGTAGTGTTCCGGGCAGCGGCTGGAGGGTGAAATACGGTATTCAGTCTGGCGACCGTTCAGGTCTACCGGCTCGCCTTCGTGGCTGAACAGATTAACCGCGGGGGTGCAGTACAACTGCATGGAGTCGCGGGTTACCCGGGTGTCCGGGGGCAGAATCCGGCTGAAGTGGAAACGCAGACTGATCTCATCAGCCTGCACCGCTGGCAACCGGGATTTCAGGCCGGTGATGTCAACAAACCGGAAGGCCTCCGGAAAACTCAGGTACTCCTGGATAATCCGGTAGCCGGCATAAGCATTCTTGGGATAAGGCAGGATCGCCTCGTCTGCCGCAAAGCCAACCGGCTGCAACAGGGATGAAGGCAGACTGACCACACGGTCGCCCACCACCAGCTCCATACGGCTGAGGTAATGGTTTAACCACAGATACAGGGTCTCTGCCGTGTGGTTGTCGCCCCCCAGGTAAAAACGCAGATTTTCCAGGCCAATGCCATTCAGTGGCTGGTCCGTATGCAGGGCCAGGTCTACGGTCACGGAGGAAACCTCCCGTGAGTGCTCGGCATTGGCATCGGCCACACTGATCGGAAAAATATCCACCGACCGGCAGGTGCGGAACCGGCATTGGGTCTGGCGGCTGGCGTCGCCCAGGGGGCGGCTCTTGATCTCGGTATGACGATCAACAACCTGACGTTCACTGATGGCATGCAGCTGTGGATCAAAGCGCATGATGGTGCAGCTGGGCACTGGCCGCAGATAATTGGGCCAGAGCATGTTCAGCAGCGAATGAGTCAGCTCCGGAAACTCGTCCTCAACTTTTTCCCGCAGTTTGCCGGTCAGGAAGGCGAAGCCTTCCAGCAGCCGTTCTACGTCCGGGTCGGTGCTCTGTTCGGATAGAAAGCGGGTGAGCTGCGGGTGGGCTTCGGCAAATTCCCTGCCTTGCAACCGCAGAAAGCTCAACTCATCCCTGTAGAACCTGTTTAACTTCATGTTACTGCACCTTGCCTGCTTCCTTTCTGGCTCCGAATGATCCGGACCGCATTCCACTCAGGTTTGCCGGAGGGGATGGGGATGCTTTTCTGGCGGGAAAAAAGATGTCTGAGCAAAGCGAGTTATTTTTTCCCAGAAGAAAAGTGTCCCCATCTCCTCCAGCAACCAAGTCTAAACAACCCGGTAGTACCGCTTATCATCCAAAACCAGGTCTATCGTCGTCCGATCATCGCTTCCTGCAACGTTCAGGTAGACCGTCACCTGGAACTTCAACTGCAACGGGTCCGGGCCCGGTGGCATGGCCACCACATCCACCCGCTTAACCCGCGGCTCAAACTTCTCGATGCACTGACGGATGGCCCCGCGGATCTGGATGCTCAGGTCATGAGTGCCCAGCGTGGCGTCGTTGAAATCCAGCAAGCCAAGATCCGGTGCGCTGCTGCTGTTGCCCGGGTGGGCGTTCAGCAGTCGCACCAGGTGGCGCTTGATGGACTCAACCACATGGGTGAACTCCCCCATGCTCTGGCCCGCAGGAGCGGCAGCCTGTTCAAGCCGTTCAAACAGGCTGCCGGTGTTGCGAACGCCGTCAGTGCCGGTGCCGCCGAACACGGATTAATCCTTGTCCAGTCGGCCAACCAGCGAGAGTTCGAAGTTGGCGCCCATGTATTTGAAGTGCGGACGCACTGCCAGGGAGACCTGGTACCAGCCCGGATCGCCTTCTACATCGGAGACTTCCACTTTCGCGGCACGCAAGGGGCGGCGGCTGCGGACGTCTGCAGGCGGGTTTTCCTGGTCGGCCACGTACTGGCGAATCCAGGTGTTCAGTTCCCGCTCCAGATCCTGACGCTCTTTCCAGGAGCCGATCTGCTCTCGCTGCAGCACCTTGATGTAGTGGGCCAGGCGGTTCACGATCATCATGTACGGCAACTGGGTACCCAACTTGTAGTTGGTTTCCGCTTCCTTGCCTTCCTTGGTGTTCGGGAACTGCTTGGGCTTCTGCACAGAGTTGGCGGAGAAGAACGCGGCGTTATCGCTGCCTTTACGCATGGTCAGGGCGATGAAACCTTCTTCCGCCAGCTCGTATTCGCGACGGTCGGTAATCAGCACCTCAGTCGGAATCTTGGCTTCCAGCTGACCGAAGGACTCGAAGGTGTGCACCGGCAGATCTTCCACCGCACCGCCACTCTGGGGACCAATGATGTTCGGGCACCAACGGTACTTGGCGAAGCTCTCGGTCAGGCGTGTGGCCAGCAGGTAGGAGGTATTGCCCCACAGGTAATGCTCGTGGTCACCGGAGACATCTTCCTTGTAGTTGAAGCTGCGCACCGGGTTTTCAGTCGGATCGTAAGGCACCCGCAGCAGGAAGCGCGGTGCGGTCAGGCCCAGGTAACGGGCATCCTCAGATTCCCGCAGGGAACGCCACTTGGCGTATTTCGGGCCTTCGAAAACGGCGCTCAGCTCTTTGATAGCCGGCAGTTCCTGGTAGCTGTCGACGCCGAAGAACGACGGTGCAACCGAGGACAGGAACGGCGCGTGGGACATGGCGCCAACCGACGACACGTACTGCAGCAGCTTCATGTCCGGCGTTGATGGGCTGAAGGCGTAGTTGCCGACAATCGCGCCCACCGGCTCACCACCGAACTGACCATACTCGGCGGCATAAATGTGCTTGTAGAAGCCGGTCTGGGTCACGTCCGGAGCAAATTCGAAATCTTCCAGCAGTTCGGTCTTGGTGGCATGGAGGATATCCACCTTGATGTTCTCGCGGAAATCGGTGCGATCCACCATCAGTTTCAGGCCACGCCAGGACGATTCCAGTTCCTGCAGCTTGGGCGCGTGCAGAATCTCATCCATCTGGGCGCTGATTTTGCGATCCAGCTCGACCACCATCTGGTCGACCAGCGCCTTGTTGACCGGCTGGCCTTTCTCATCGCTCTTCAGCAGGTTGGCAATAAACGTAGCCACCCCTTTACGGGCAACATCGTAGCCTTCATCGGCCGGCGCCATACGGCTGTTGGCCATGACCTGGTCAAGCAGAGAGCCTTCTGCTACGGATTCGGAGGCAGCAGATTGCTGCACAGCAGTATCAGACATACCACATCCCTTCAGTACGTGATTGATAATCGGTGTAGGTTACCGGGTTCCGGTGTTGCGATTACTCGCCGCCGTCGGTGGCCAGCTCAAGTTCAGCCAGCAGCTTTTCCCGGGCGTCGTCGTTGTCCAGCAGCTCCTGCAGCTTGGAACGGAACGAAGGCACGTTGCCCAGCGGGCCCTTGAGGGCAACCAGGGCTTCACGCAGCTCAATCAGCTTCTTGAGCTCAGGGACCTGGCGGGCAATGCTGTCCGGAGAAAAGTCTTCGAGCCCCTGGAATTCGAGATTCACGGGGAGGTCGTCGGCACCGTCTTCGAGCTTGTTGGAAACACTGGTGGAAAGCGTCAGACCCGCTTCCTTCATGACAGAACGGAAGTTGTTCTTGTCGACGGAAATGGCCTTACGGTCTTCAATGGGGGTTTCTTCAGCGTGACCCTTGAAATCACCAACCACGAACATCTTCAGTGGTAGTTCGGTTTCGGCCTGCTGATCGCCTGTGGCGGGGACATACTTGATATTGATGCGCTCTTTCGGCGCAACGGAACCGTCTTTGGCAGACATGGCGTGCTCCCTGTGCAAGTCATTTGCAATTGTATCGATCCTTGGTGTCTGCCCTCCTGGCAGACAACGCGTAAAACTGTACACAGGTCACCCAGGGTTCTCAAGCAAAAATTGGCCAGCGATGGCTCAAAATGTGTGCTTGGGCAAACTTTTGCCAGATTGCCAGGGCGACCGGAAAACCGCTATTTCGGTCAATGACGCCAACCAGCCCCGTCGCTATACTGCCGGCATACTTGAATGGAAAAAAACCACCAACACCACGGAGACACAACATGAGTGACCTGAAAGCGAAATTCGAAGAAGCGGTAAACTACATCCAGACCGCGGAAGGCGACTTCAAACCTTCCAACGAGTTGAAACTGGAATTCTATGCCCTTTACAAGCAGGCCACCGAAGGCGATGTCAGCGGCAAGCGTCCGGGCATGATGGATTTTGTTGGCCGGGCCAAGTACGACGCCTGGGAGAAACTCAAGGGCATGTCCAGCGATGACGCCATGCAGCAGTACATCGACAAACTTGAATCCCTGAAGTAACGCCCCTGCCCCGCCGTCACACCGGCTGCGGGGCACCGCACCCGCCAGAATTTTGCGCCGTTCAAACGTTTGTCATATGATGCGCGCAACATAACAAAAACAAGCTTTTGAACGAGTAAACACCATGGACATTACTGAGGCCCTGGAGCAATCGCGCCCAGGCATGATTGGCCAGGTACAGGCCGCTATCCGCAAACGCGAACTGAATCAACGCGCCGAGCAAACCTATCTGCACTGGATCAGCCGGTTTGTGCTGTTTCATGATCTGAAGGATCCGGACAACCTGGCCGAAGAGGATCAGAAGCTGTTCCTGACCTATCTGAGTGAAAAGATCCGGGTATCCCGGGCCCGACTGAATCAGGCCAGTCAGGCTCTGAGCTTTTTCTACGAAGATGTGCTCGGCAGGCCCGCTGCTGCTTCAGATTCAGCCGCTGCCTGAGCCTGGGCAGCAGGGCCGATGATTAACGGCCGGTGAGATTGGTATTCAGGGTATCGTAGGTGCGGTTCTCGGGTGGTCGGATCACGTAATTGTTGCCGTGGCTCTGGCCCGGTATCACTTTGGGGTTACTGAAACGGATCTCGACGGGAATCTCGGAACGACCCAGATCGGTTCGCGGGTCTCTCGGCTGCAGGGCCAGCGGGTCCAGATAGAAATCGTCATCCGTTGCCTGCTGCACCGGTACCCCGGCCGCCGGCGCTGCCAGCCCACCCTCAATTACGGTATTAGCCAGCTCCTCTTCCGCGACCGAGCGAAACGGAATGGTGTCGATAGTGGAGCGCTCTTCGTACTCAAACGCGGCGTCATCGTCACTCTGGGCATAGGCAGGCAAGGTCGTCAGCAGCATCAACGGCAACGCCAGCAACGCTGCCCCGGCTCGTTTTTCCTCTGTCTGTTTCCTGACATTCATGGTGCTCATCCCAACCCTAGCCGATCATCCATTTGCCCTGACGGGTGACAATATTTGATCAGTCTATCGCCAAAAATGACCCTTTGCCCAGGCAAAAGCCAGTTTTGTGACAGCACTCACTTGTCGTTCGAGGCCATTTGGTAGCGGATATCGGTAATCACCACCTGCTTCCAGCCCTCAGGGGTTCTCACCGATACCTCGTCATCCAGATGCTTGCCAATGAGCGCGCGGGCCAGCGGAGAATTGATACTGAGATAGCCTTTTTCGAGATCGAATTCATCGGCACCCACGATTCGATACTCCTGCTCACTGCCGTCCTCATCCTCGATGGTCACCCAGGCACCAAAGAATA
Source organism: Marinobacter sp. C1S70 (assembly GCF_000475355.1). NCBI lineage: Bacteria > Pseudomonadati > Pseudomonadota > Gammaproteobacteria > Pseudomonadales > Marinobacteraceae > Marinobacter > Marinobacter sp. C1S70. The sequence continues at coordinate 21,512 of NZ_AXBW01000013.1, forward strand.
CCCGGCTCCGGTCTTCTGGCAGGCGATCCACCACCGAGACCTCATCCAGCCGCTTGCTGAGGAAGCGTACGCGGCGGTCGATTTCCCGAAGCTGCTTCTTGCCATAGATGTACTCGGCATTCTCGGACCGGTCTCCCAGGGCAGCCGCTTCACGTACTGCCTGGGTAACCTCTGGTCTCTTTACTTTCCATAGGAATTGCAGCTCATCCCGGAGCGCCTGCTCACCTTCGGGGGTGATATAGCGCGGCCGGTTGTTGCCTGAAGGCGTCTGGTTGGCCATGGGTGTCCTGGTTCAAGAAACAATGCATTTCGGAAGGGCAAAAAAAACCCCGTGAATCACGGGGTATAAGGCTAGCGCTGTGCTGGAGGGGGAAGCAAGCAGATCATCCGCCCGCTTCCGCATCTACACCCTCTATTCTGCACATTGACCATTACCTGCCTGTGGCCATGCGATTACCTTTTGGCAAGGCATCCGTTCCGCAATCTAGGTTGAACACTCTAGCGCCAAGGATTAGCGTGGCCGACAATGACACCTGATCTTTTCTGCATGGAGATATGCTAATGGATACCAAGAAACTGATGAATCTGGCACTTGAAGGGGTGGATAGCCTGGGTTTCCGGCTGGACCAGCTGGGCATCACCAGCCGCGTCAATCGCCACAATATTGCGGCCTTTCTGATGGCCGAACAGAAGCATCTGGAAGGCGAGTGGGACAGTATTCAGGCCAAGGTGGATCGCCGTCGCTCGCAGTTTGATCATATCAGCCAGCAGGTCGAGTCACGGGCCGACGCGGTACTTGGCCCTGTCCTGAGCCGTATCAACCGCTTTCGCGCCAGCCAGTAATCTCAGGCCGTGCCGGGTTCTGCGGAGGAGCGACCCTCCTCCGTTGAACCACCATTCTCAGACTGTGTGGCCTTGATCCGCTTTTTTACGGCGGTGTACGCTGGCATCCGGACCGTGACGGTCAAGCCCGGCATGTCTTCCCCAGGATGGGTATCACTCAGCAGAATCTGGCCCTGATGAATCTCCGCCACCGCCGACACCAGGCTGAGCCCCAGACCATTGCCGGGTAACGAGCGGCTCTTGCCAACCCGGTAGAAGCGCTGGAAAACCTGGTCTTTCTCATCATCCGGAATACCGATACCGGAATCCTGAACCTCAAACACCGCTCCGCCGCCGTCCCGGCGAACGACCACCTTGATGGCACCATGCTCCGGCGTGTATTTGATGGCGTTGTCGATCAGGTTACTGATCATCTGGAACAGGAGATCCCGGTCTCCCTCAATCCGGACATTTTGCTCAAGTTCCTGAGAGAAACTCTGATCCTTGTCCTCAGACAGGGCCTCGTAGAGTTCACAGGCATCGCTGACCAGTTCATCCAGCGCCACCACTTTCATGTCGGCCGAGTTGCCCCGGGTCTCCAGCCGGGCGATGCGCAGCAAGGCATTGAAGGTGGCCAGCAGCTGGTCAGCCTCCGCCACAGCCTGCCCGACATGCTCGCGCGCCTCGTCATTGTCGACCGTAATCAGCGTGTTTTCGAGCTGGTTACGCAGTCGCGTCAGTGGAGTGCGAAGATCATGGGCGATGCTGTCGGAAACATGGCGTATGCCTTCCATCAGATACACGATCCGGTCCAGCATCTGGTTCAGGTTTTCGGCCAGTTGATCAAAATCGTCGTCGGTCCCACGGGTCGGAATCCGGAGGGACAGGTGCCCATTCATGATCCGGCGAGAGGTGTTGTTGATCACTTCAATGCGGCGAGTGGTGCTTCGGCTCATCAGGAAGCCACCCAGGAGCGCCAGGGCAAGGGTGATTCCCATACCCCAGTTGATGGCAGTTTCAATCACCCGCTTGAGGTTGGTGAGGTCATCCACATCGCGCCCCACCAGCAAGCGCAAACCACCCTGGACCTCAAAGATCCGGGCCCGGGCCAGGCGCTCTGGGCCCTGCCAGCCAACGGCGGGATTCAGGGTGAAATTGATCCAGCCACTGTCAGACGAGCGGCTGCCCTCTGGCCAGGTTTCAATATTCCCGGCCAGTTTCAGAAAGTCGTCTGTGGTCAACAGGTAAATGGACTTGGCATTCGGATCCCTGGCCACCCGTTCCCGGATGATCGTGATCAGACCATTTACACCACGACTGCGATACTGCTCCGCCAGGCCGGCGATTTCCGCTTCAATGGTCTCGTCGGTCTGGGCAGTCATGAACCCGGCTGTACGCCAGTAGATAAATGCCAACAGCAGAAACACCGAGGTGGCAAACACCACCATATACAGCAGGGCAAGCTGGAAAGACGATGTTCTGAGCTGACTAAGCAGTTTCACGTAACATGTATCCCGCCCCCCGCACTGTCTGCAGCAGGGGTGTATCGAATTCCTTGTCGATCTTGGCGCGCAGACGGCTGATATGCACGTCGATCACGTTGGTCTGGGGGTCGAAGTGATAGTCCCACACTTTCTCCAGCAGCATGGTACGGGTAACCACCTGCCCGGCATTACGCATCAGATACTCCAGCAGCCGGAACTCCCGGGGCTGGACATCAATATTCTGGCCAGCGCGTTTCACGGTGCGGGCCAGCAGGTCCATTTCCAGATCCGCCACTTTCAGAACTGTCTCGGTCTCGGCCGCCTGACGATTACGCCGGATCAGTGACTCGATACGCGCCAGCAGCTCGGTGAAGGAGAACGGCTTGGTCAGGTAGTCATCGCCACCGCCACGCAGCCCTTCGACACGGTCATCGACATCGCCCAGGGCACTGAGAATCAGCACCGGCGTCTGGTTGCCCGTGGCCCTTACCGTCTTGATAATGGAAAGGCCATCCATACCCGGCAACATCCGGTCGACAATCATGATGTCGTATTCTTCACTGGCCGCCATCATCATGCCTTCCTTGCCGTCGGCCGCATGATCCACCACGAAGTCGGATTCCCTCAGTCCCTTTAGCAGATAATTTGCTACATCCCGATCGTCTTCGATTACCAGCGCTTTCACCGGTGCTCCTCCTGATAGCGGAAAACATTAACAACAAGGGTACGAAGAACTCCGGGAACCGGCCAGTTACGATCTTGTAAGAGGGTGTCGCCTATGGCGACGGTCAGTTTGCCTCAGAAAACCAGCCCAGAGACGGCTCTGTCGCCCCGGTAGGCCTGTACTCTGCGCTCACCCAGCCGCCATAACCCAGTCTGTCTATCGCCGAGAAAACATTCGAAAAGTTAATCTCCCCGGTTCCCGGCTGATGCCGGCCCGGGTTGTCGGCGAACTGAATGTGGCCAATCCAGGGCAACAGGCATTCCATGCCACGAATCAGATCCCCTTCCATGATCTGCATGTGATAGAGATCGTACTGCAGGCGCACGTTGTCTGCCTCCAGCGCCTCAATCAGCGCCATCACCTTGCCACTGGTATCGAGCATGAAGCCCGGCATATCCACCCGCGAATTGATGGCTTCCAGGCACAGGGTCAAACCTGCTTCGGCGAAGCGGTCGGCTGCGTACTGCACATTCGCCACCAGGGTCTGCCAGGCCTCTTCCTCGGCAACGGATTCGGGCTTCAAACCTGCCAGACAGTTCAGTTGCTTGCAGCCCAGCATCCGGGCGTAGTGAATGCCCTGCTCGACACCGGCGCGAAACTCCTCAATGCGACACGGCAGACAGGCAATGCCACGCTCCCCCGCTGCCCAATCGCCGGGTGGCAGATTGAACAGCACTTGTTCCAGCCCGTTGCTCTGAAGCCGCTCCGCCAGCTGTTCCGCCGGCCACTCATAGGGAAACTGATACTCCACACCATGGAACCCGGCACTTCGGGCCCGGGCGAAACGTTCCAGAAACGGCACTTCGGTAAACAGCATGCTCAGGTTGGCAGCAAAACGGGGCATGGCAGATTTCTCCGGTTAATTCAGTGCTTGGGGCCTCGGCCCAGGGAACCCATCAGGGTACCGTTCAGATGCTCCAACTCCAGCAACAGGCCGCTGTGATCGACATCGCTGTGGCCATTGGCGACCAGGGCAAGGTATTCATTATGCACCTGCTGGGCCAGCGGCAGGGTCAGATTTTCCGAGCGGGCCTCATCCAGAATCATACGCATATCCTTGAGCTGGATGCGGGCCGGAGCGCCCGGCGCGAAGTCCCGGTCAATCATCCGCTGGCCATGCAGTTCCAGAATCCGGCTGCCGGCAAACCCGCCCATCAGCGCTTCCCGCACGGCGGCCGGATCCGCGCCACCTTTGGCTGCCAGCAACAGCGCCTCCGACACCGCACCAATGGTGATACCCACAATCGCCTGATTGGCCAGCTTCGCCAACTGACCGGCCCCCACCGGCCCGATGCGGGTGCATTTGCCCAGCGCGCTGAACACCGGCAAAGCCCGCTCAATATCGGCTTCAGAACCGCCCGCCATGATACTCAGCCGGGCCTCGGCCGCACCCACCGTGCCACCGGACACCGGTGCATCCACATAACCCACCCCCTGCTCTGCGGCCAGCTCGGCATGCTGTCGCGCCAGCGAAGGCTGCACCGAACTCATATCAATTACCAGCGCACCCACCTTCACCGCAGCCAGAGCGCCCTGATTTACCAGCACATCGTCCACCACCTGGCCATTTTCCAGCATGGTGATCACGATATCGGCCTCCGCCACCGCCTCGGCGGGCGTCCCGGCGATCGTCGCTTCGCTGGCAAAGGGCTCGCATTTGCTGGTGGTGCGATTCCAGAGCGTCATGGAAAAACCGGCGTCCAGCAGGTTACGGGTCATCGGCGTGCCCATCAGGCCGATGCCGAGAAAAGCGATACGAGGAGAATGTGTAGACATTTTGGGGAATCCCACTCAGAAGCCCGGCGAAGGGATTGGGGTAGCCTTTCCAAAAATTTGCGGAGCCATGGATGGCGGAGCAGAAGCGCCACATGGGCTCAGCCGAGCGATTATGAAGCAACGCTTCATGCGACAGCTGAGCGACCGCAATCTGTGATTGCGGGCCGGGCCCCGTAGGGGTGCCGCAGGAGCGTTTTTTGGAAAGGCTACCCCAATCCCTTCTTCCCAGCCACGTGAATTAAATGGTTTAGGCGGATTATACAAACAAAAACGCCACCAACCGCGAACGGTGGTGGCGTTTTCAGCTTCCGGGCTGCAATAAAGCCTCAGGCGACCTCGGCCATCTGCACCCGGATCTTCTTCATGGCGTTTTTCTCAAGCTGGCGGATCCGCTCAGCGGACACCCCGTACTTGTCGGCCAGCTCATGCAACGTCGACTTGCTCTCCGACAACCAGCGTTCACGCAGAATATCCTGACTGCGCTCGTCCAGCTGCTCCAGCGCCTGCATCAGCCGGCCGTTGGAGTCCTCAGACCAGTCAGCGTTTTCCAGCTGAACCGCCGGATCGCTACGGCGATCTTCCAGGTAATAAGCCGGCGCCTGGTAGGCGTTGTCTTCGTCATCATCCATCGGGCCGTCAAAGGCGGTGTCCTGGGAAGCCAGGCGACCTTCCATTTCCCGCACCACGTGCGGCTCGACACCCAGATCATTGGCGACCGCTTTCAGCTCATCGTGATTCAGCCATGCCAGCTTCTTCTTCTGGCTGCGCAGATTGAAGAACAGCTTGCGCTGGGCCTTGGTGGTGGCCACTTTCACAATGCGCCAGTTACGCAGAATGAATTCGTGAATCTCCGCCTTGATCCAATGCACGGCAAACGACACCAGACGCACACCATACTCAGGATTAAACCGCTTGACGGCCTTCATCAGGCCAACGTTGCCTTCCTGGATCAGGTCGGCCTGGGCCAGGCCGTAGCCGGCATAGCTGCGAGCAATGTGAATCACAAAGCGCAGGTGCGACAGTACCAACTGACGCGCGGCCTCAACATCGCCATGGTAGTGCAGCCGTTCTGCCAGTTCCCGCTCTTCATCAACGGAGAGAACTGGAATGCGACTCGCCGCCTGAATATACGACTCGAGATTCGCACCCGGAACCAGTCTGTCAACCAGCTGTAAACTCGTACCCATGCATTAACCTCCGAACCTGACAGCCTTTAAATATAGCAACTCAATATGAGACCGCCAAGAACTCAATTAGTTCCCGAACTCCCCAGTAAAACGTTAAAAATCATACATCTGGAAAGATCGCCTTTGCTTCTCTATAAACCAAACTACGTCAGAAAAGGCTCTTTTTTCAATACGGTTTTCCCGCGATCCGGATCAGCCTCCAGCAATATCGCCCGGCTCTATGTCATCCAGATGACGCCTCACCGCAACCCAGGCGCCCAGCCAGCCTAACAGCATCGCTACGATTATCAATGCCAGCGCGCCATCGAACCCCGGTCCCTGCAAGGTAAACTCACTGCGATACAGCCCGGCAAGACGCTCGATCGGGCCGCTTAACCACCAGAGCGACACCTGAATCAGTAACCACGCCACCAGGCCACCCCCGAGCCCGAACCAGGCGCCGGTGTAAAGAAACGGGCGACGAACGAAAGCATCGGTTCCGCCCACCAGTTTCGCCACGAGAATTTCATCCCGCCGGTTCTCGATGGCCAGACGCACCGTGTTACCAATCACCAGGATAACCGCAGCCCCCAACAACAAAGCCAGCGCCCAGACGGCGCGGGCAAGGATGTCGGTCATTGCGTTCAGGCGTTGCAGCCAGCCCAGGTCGACCTGGACCTGATCGATACCGTTCATATTCTCGACAAACGTCACCAGTGCCTGAACACCCTCTGCCGAGCGAGCGCTGTCTTCGGGTGTAATCAGCAGCGTGTGCGGCAAAGGATTCTCTTCCAGAAAATCCAGCGCCTCGTCCAGCCCGGAACTGGCTCGAAAGTCGGCCAGGGCCTGGTCACGCTCGACCAGCTGAACCGATACCACTCGCCCATCGCTTTCAATGTCCGCGGCCATACCCCGGGCTTCCTCCGCCGGCAGATCCATCGCCAGATAGGCGGTAATCCGGGCCGTACTCTCCCAGCCTGCACTCACACCCTGCAGGCTGGTCAACAGCAACAGCAGGGCAACCGGCAAGGCCAGAGCTACCCCCATCACTGTCCAGGTCATGGCGCTGGCTACCGGGGTTTTCCACATTCTCTGGATAGAATCCCGGGCTACTTTCCGGTGGTGGCCCAGATAACTCCGGGCCTGATCACTCAACAGTGATCGCGAACGGTCAGCTCCCCGGCGATTATCCGGCTTCTGGCGAGAGTCAGTGGCCACTCACACCTCCGCCAGCAACCAGCTGGCCCTGATTCAGAGTCAGCGTACGTCGATTCATTTCATTAATCAGAGCAATATCGTGGGTTGCCACAAGTACCGTTACCCCAACCTGACTGAACTGGGTAAACAATCGCATGATGTCTGCAGACAATTCGGGATCCAGGTTACCGGTCGGCTCATCCGCCAGCAGTACGGGTGGTTTGTTTACCACCGCACGGGCAATACCGACCCGCTGCTGCTCACCCCCGGACAACTGCATGGGGTTCATCTTTTCCTTTTTCAGCAAACCAACCTTGTCCAGTGCCGCCCGCACGCGCCGGCCGGTATCTTCCGGCGAGGCCCCCATCACCTCCAATGGCATGGCCACGTTGTCGAACACCGTGCGGTCGAACAACAGCTGGTGATTCTGGAACACCACACCGATATGACGCCGGATGTAAGGAATCTGGCGGCGGGGCAGGCTATTCAGTTTCTGGCCGCCCACGATCACCTCACCCGCTGTCGGGCGCTCCATCACCATGATCAGTTTCAGAAGGGTACTCTTGCCCGCGCCGGAATGACCGGTCAGAAACGCCAGCTCACCACGATCCAGGTGAAAGTTCACAGCCCTGAGTGCGATGTGATCACTGTCGTAGCGTTTGGTTACCTGGCGGAACTCGATCATCGGGGCAGCTACTCCGTATTTACGGCGTCAGTCTTCGAACAACGCATCCACAAAAGTTTCGGCATCGAAGCTGCGCAGGTCTTCGGCCTGTTCTCCCACCCCGATATAGCGGATTGGCAACTGCAGCTGACGGGCGATCGCAAACACAATACCGCCTTTGGCCGTGCCGTCCAGTTTCGTGAGCGTAATGCCGGAGACACCTACTGCCTGCTGGAATACCTGGGCCTGGCTCAGGGCATTCTGACCGGTACCGGCATCCAGCACCAACATCACCTCATGAGGCGCAGATTCATCCAGCTTCTTCATCACCCGAACGACCTTGGACAACTCGTTCATCAGGTTGTCCTTGTTCTGCAGGCGACCGGCGGTGTCTGCAATCACCACATCCACACCCCGGGATTGAGCAGACTGGATGGCGTCGAAAATTACCGATGCACTGTCTGCGCCGGTATGCTGGGCCACCACCGGAACGTTGTTGCGCTCGCCCCAGACCTGCAATTGCTCAACCGCCGCCGCCCGGAAGGTGTCACCAGCGGCCAGCATGACCGACTTACCCTCGCTCTGGAATTTCTTGGTGAGCTTGCCGATGGTAGTGGTTTTGCCGACACCGTTCACGCCAACCATCAGGATAACGTATGGCTGTTTACCAGCATCGATCTCCAGCGGCCGGGCCACCTCCTTGAGAAGGCCATGCAACTCATCCCGTAGCGCCTTGCGCAGGGCTTCGCCATCTTTCAGCTGATTGCGTTCGAGTTTCTCGGTCAGGGCGTCGATGATCTCAGAGGTGGCGGTCACACCCACATCGGCCATCAGCAACGTGGTTTCGATTTCTTCCAGCAGATCTTCGTCAATCTTCTTGCCCACCGAGAACAGGTCGGCCAGACCACCGGTCAGGCTGGCCCGGGTTTTCCCCAGACCCTGCTTGATGCGTTCGAAGACACTGACTCGGGTTTCCGGTTCGCGCTCAACCTCAGGCTCCGCCGCCGGAACGGGTTCCGGCGCGGGAGCCGGCTCAACAGCCGGTTGAGCCGCTTCCGGCTCAGCGGCTTCTACCGCGGGTTCAGGCGGCACTTCAGTTTCGGCCTCCGGTTCCGCTGGCACAGGAGCCGGCCCCCTGGCCACCTCCCGCTTACGCTGAGGTACCGGCTTGGGCCAGGGCGCACGCTTGCGATTGCCGGCGATATCCAGCACAAAAAACAGAACAAGAAGGGCCAACAGGCCGACTGAAATCCACTCTGCCGTCATAATCTATCCATCTGTCTGAAAAAGGGCGGGCACAGGCCGCAGGTTCGCGAAGAGGACACAAGAACCTCAGCTCGCCAAAATAAGTGGAGCATTCTAACAGACTGGCCGGCACAAGTGATGGGGCAGGATTAACCGGTCTCGTGGATTCCGGTACCATAGCCGCAAACATCAGCCATCCATGATTTCCCCGGAGCCTCGCCCCTATGGCACGACGTCCCCCAGCCCGCAAAAAACCCGTCGTCTCACCAGTCAAAGGCTCCGGAACCGGCGAACTGAGAATCATTGGCGGCGACTGGCGCAGCCGGAAACTGCGCTTTCCGGACGCCGGCGGCGTGCGGCCCAGCCCGGCCCGCACCCGGGAAACCCTGTTCAACTGGCTGAACTTCCACCTGGCAGGCAGCCGGTGCCTGGATCTGTTCGCCGGTTCCGGGGCTCTGGGACTGGAAGCACTGTCCCGTGGAGCAGCGCAGGCAACGCTGGTGGACCACACCCCCGCCCTGGCCAAAGCGCTCCGGGACAACCTCCGGCTGCTGGGAACCAACAAAGGGGATGTCGCCTGCCAGGATGTGGAACAGTTTCTGGCAAAGGGTGACGGCCGGGGCTACGACATCGTGTTTATGGACCCGCCATTCCGGCAAGGCTGGCTTGAACGGTTGATACCGCTGCTGGACACCCAGCAATGGGTGAAGCCGGGTGGCTGGATCTATGTCGAACACGAGAGTGAAAGAGCCTTGCCGGCGGTACCGGCCAGCTGGCACCTGCACCGACAGAAATCAGCAGGCCAGGTCAGCTACTGTCTTTTCCGGGTTGAACAGAGAGAAGAACCGGAAGCCCAATAACAGAGGCTTCCGGCGATGTCCTACAGGCAGGCGAAACTCAACTGGCGGGGCGCAAGGAATACGCCCGCAGGTGGGCGGCAAACTCTTCCAGGTAACGAACACCGCTGGCTTCGGCGTCGCGGCACCACTCCATCAGTGCCTGCAGCTTATCCTGGGGCTTGAGCCCACGCTGGCGCCAGAGCGCCTGCAGCTCATGACTCTTCTCGTAAATCAGCCTGAGCACCTCGTTGCGCTCCAGCACCGTGTCGAGATGCTCTTTTTCCCGAGGCTTGATCAGGCTGATTTCGCGAGACAGCAATTGCTTGAGTTTGCGATAACGGGGACGAATTTCGTCGTCCATCAACGCTTTCTGCTGTCGCAGCACCGGCTCCATTACTCGCTTGCGATACTGGCGCATGATCACAAAGCGGTTATTGGCGATGGCCTGAACGGTTTCCACGTCCACCGCCTGCTTGCCGGGAACATAATGGGCAATAGGCCGATAGCCTTTCGGCGTCGCCAGACCAAACAGCTGGAACAGACGAATGTAACCCCAACCGATGTCCACTTCGTACCAGCGACGAGACAGCTTGGCCGAATTCGGATAGGTGTGGTGATTGTTGTGCAGCTCCTCACCACCAATCAGGATACCCAGCGGCGAGATGTTGCGGGCATTATCAGCGCATTCGAAATTCCGATAACCCAGGTAATGGCCGATGCCATTGACCACGCCGGCGGCCCAGACCGGAATCCACATCATCTGGACCGCCCAGATCCAGATGCCGTGCACCCCGAACAGCGCCAGGTTGATCGCTGCCATCAAGGCAATACCCAGGGTCTTGTACCGGCTGTAGAGGTTACGCTCGAGCCAGTCTTCCGGCGTGCGCTGGCCATAGCGTTCAAGGGTTTCAGGGGTGGCAGAAGCTGCGTATAACTCGGCACCCTCAAACAGCACCTTGCGAATACCCAGCACCACCGGGCTGTGAGGATCTTCCTCGGTTTCGCACTTGGCATGGTGTTTACGGTGGATGGCCGTCCACTCTTTGGTGTTCTGGGCCGTGGTCAGCCAGAGCCAGAAGCGGAAAAAGTGCTTGAGGACGGGATGCAGATCCAGCGCGTTATGGGCCGAATGACGATGCAGATAAAGGGTAACGCTGACGATGGTGATGTGTGTCATCACCAGAGTGACCGCGATCAGCTGCCACACAGAAAGGTCCAGAAGACCGTTAAACCACATAGATAATCCTCGAAACTCGATTAACTTCGAAAGGCGATACTGCTGAGGGATGTCGCTGGCACTCGAAGGGGGTGATCGTTAGGCCCACTCTAGCGTACAGATGTAAGCCTGGACAACCAGGTTTGGCGGCTTTTTTGTTACCGATTACACTGTTTCGTCTCAAAATCTGTCTGTTGGTGGAGGCTCTGTGCCGGAATTACCTGAAGTTGAAACCACCCGTCAGGGCATTGCGCCTCACTGCGAAGGCCAGACCATCCAGCGGGTAATTGTCCGCAATCCCAGCCTGCGCTGGCCGGTGCCGGCGGATCTGGCCGAGCACCTGGAGGGCAAAACCATCCGTACCGTGGAGCGCCGGGCGAAATACCTGTTCCTGCACCTGGAGACAGGTTCGGTGATTGTCCATCTGGGCATGTCGGGCAGTCTCAGAGTGATCACCGACGACAGCCCCGCCATGACTCACGATCACGTCGAGCTTGTCCTCGGCAATCATCGCCGCCTGCGCTTCAATGACCCGCGACGCTTCGGCTGTTGGCTCTGGACTACCGACTGGAACCGGCATCCGCTGATCAGCGCGCTCGGGCCGGAACCCTTATCCGAAGGTTTCAACGGCGTCTGGCTTTTTCGCCTGTCCCGGCAGAAACAGACGCCGGTCAAATCCTTCATTATGGACAATCATGTGGTGGTGGGCGTGGGCAATATCTACGCCAACGAAGCCCTGTTCAAGGCCGGCATCCACCCGAAACGGAAAGCCGGCCGCATCAGCCTGGACCGCTATCACAAGCTGGCCGAGGCCATCCGGGAAACCCTCAGCGCCGCCATACTGATGGGCGGCACCACTCTGCGGGACTTCGTCAACAGCGACGGCAAACCGGGGTATTTCGCCCAGTCGCTACTGGTTTATGGCAAGGCGGGAGCGCCCTGCACCGAATGCAACACCCCGCTGAAAGAGATCCGCATGAACAACCGATCGACGGTTTACTGTCCCCGGTGCCAGCGCTGAGATTCCGCAACGGCTCACACTTTTCAACGAAAAACCGTTTGAAATTGAGGCAATATGATTCATAGTTAATGGAGTGCTAGTACCCGGTCGCCGCACGCAGCGCGAACATGCTGGCTCGCAATACAGAGACAGGCGAGCCCTGACCAACCGGGCTGATACGTTCAGGAGAGAATGACATGACCCGCAAGATTTCCCGCACCCTGGTAGCCACCGTCGCAGCCTGCCTGCTGGCATTCTCATCGCTCGGCCATGCCCGTGCCGTGGATGAAAGCCCGTCTGCGCTGGCCATGACCGCCGATGCGGTGTTGCTGCGCCCTGCCCTGCTGGCCACAACCATTATCGGTAGTGCTGTGTACCTGGTATCCCTGCCATTCTCGGCGCTTGGCGGCAATGCCGGTGAAGCCGGTGAAGTACTGGTGGTTGGCCCGGCCAAGGCCACCTTCGTGCGCTGCCTGGGCTGCACCCGCACCGGTCGCAAGTCAGAAACGGTGGAGCAGTCCGACAACTGATTTGGCGCACCGATCCGTAAAATCCCGGCTTGCCACTGGCCGGGATCTGAGGCAGCCTGAAGAAAATTCTTCAGGCTGTTTTGTTTATGGTGGACTGGTCAACCCTCGATACGGTGTTCCTCGATATGGACGGGACACTGCTGGATCTGCATTTCGACAACCACTTCTGGCTGGAGCACCTGCCCAGGCGCTATGCCGAACACTTTGACCTGCACCCAACCGAGGCCCGGGACTACCTGATTCCGATGATTATGGCCGAGCGGGGCTCACTGAACTGGTACTGCACCGATTACTGGAGCGAACGCCTTGCCCTGGACATCACCGGCCTTAAGGCGGAAGTTGGCGACCGCATTGGCTACCGCCCCCATGTAACCGACTTTCTGGCCGCACTCCGCCAGGCCGGACTGCGCTCGGTCATCGTCACCAACTGCCATCCGGATCCTCTGGCCCTGAAACTTCAACGGACCAGACTGGATCAGCATGTTGACGGCATCGTCTCCAGCCACGAACTGGGCAAGCCCAAAGAGAACCCGGTATTCTGGCAGGACCTTGCCAGCCGCTCCCCCTATCGCCACCAATCTACCCTGATGGTCGACGACAGTTTCCCGGTGCTTGAGAGTGCCCGGGCCGCCGGTATTGGCCAGTGCCTGGCGATTCTGGCGCCCGACAGCCAGCAGCCATCCAAAGACCACCACCCGGACATTCCCGGCATTCATCACTTCGATGAAGTCCTGCCTGCCTTGCGCTCACATACAGCAGTGCCATCCACCCCATGAGGGGGTTATAATGGGTTATTGCGGCATGTGCCCGACAGGTGAGGAGATATGACGGCGGCGAACGCAGACGATCAGAAAGTCCGGCTCGATAAATGGCTGTGGGCAGCGCGATTCTATAAAACCCGCTCGCTCGCCAAAGAGGCCATTGAAGGCGGTAAGGTGCACTACAACAGCCAGCGCACCAAGCCCGGCAAGATCGTTGAGACCGGCGCCAAAGTGACCCTGCGCCTGGGCTGGCAGGAAAAGATCGTGATCGTCGACGACATCAGCGACCGACGCCGGGGCGCCCCGGAAGCCCAGAAGCTCTATCACGAAACCGACGACAGCGTGAAACGGCGGGAAGACCTGGCCTGGCAACGCAAGACCATGCAGGCTGCACAGCTGCCCCCGGCTCGAAGGCCGAGCAAGAAAGATCGCCGGGATATCCAGCGCTTCCGGGAACAGAATGGTCTGTAACCATTGAATCCCACATATCTGACAACCCGTATACAACCCCGTTTCAGTAACTCCCAGTAAATCGATACATCAGCTCCAGGAGACACCATGGCATCCCGCGACCAGTTCCAACGTTTTCTCTTTGAACACAGCCAGGTGCGGGGTGCCTGGGTACAGCTGGGCGAGAGTTTCAAGGAAATCACCGGCCAGGCCCCCTACCCGGATTCAGTCCGCGAGCTGCTGGGAGAATCCCTGGTAGCCAGCGTACTGATGAGCAGCACCCTGAAATTCAAAGGCACTCTCTCGCTGCAGGCAGCGGGTGAAGGTGCCCTCAGCACACTCATGGCCGAATGCAGCCATGACCGCCATATCCGTGGCCTGGCCCGCTTTGATGCCGATGCGGTCAGCGGCGAAACCCTGCACGAGCTGCTCGGAAAAAGCCGTATGGCCATCACCATTACCCCGGAACAGGGCCAGCGCTATCAGGGCGTGGTACCAAGGGAATCAGAAACCCTGGCCGGCTGCCTGGAAGAGTACTTCGAGCGCTCCGAGCAGATCGCCACCAGCCTGTTCCTGTTTGCCAACGAGGATACCGCTGCCGGCCTGTTACTCCAGCGCCTTCCCGGCCATACCGATGACGACGATGACCTGTGGAACCGGGTGAACCACCTGGCCCGCACAGTGGAAGCGGAGGAACTGCTGAGCCTGGACAGTGAAACCCTGCTGCACCGGCTGTTCCACGAGGAAACGGTGCGCCTGTTCGAGCCGGATCCGGTTGCCTTCCGCTGCAGCTGTTCCCACGAACGCACCCTGGCCGCGCTGGAAGCCATCGGCAAGGACGAGTGCTACAGCATCCTCGACGAACAGGGCAGCATCAACATGGACTGCCAGTTCTGTCACGCAAACTATCGCTTCAATAGAAATGATATTGATCACCTTTTCACCGGCCATACGTTACACTAAGCCGTCACTGAACTTGCCCGGAAGCCGCCTCTGGCGCGGCTTTCAGGGCAGTCGTTTTTTGTGGGCGTCTCTGGCATAATAGCGCGCCTGAATTGACCCGATTGTTCAGTTTTCCGTCAATTTTCGGGGGGACGGCCTGGGCAATCACGAAGACATCCCGAGGGCGAGGTCGAAGTGAGCAACACTTATAATGATCTGAGTACAGCACGACTGGTCGAGCTGGCATTAGCAAGGAACGAAGGCCAGCTGGCATCCAACGGTTCTCTGGTGGTCACCACCGGTGAGCGTACCGGCCGGTCTCCTATGGACCGCTTTATCGTCGAGGAGCCCAGCACCGCCGACGACATTCACTGGGGTCCGATCAACCGCCCGTTCGATGCTGAAAAGTTCGATGCCCTGTGGGATCGCGTTGAAGCCTACATCGCTGAAAAAGACCGCTTCGTCTCTCACGTTCACGTTGGTTCCGACCCGGAACACTACCTGCCGGTAAAAATGACCACGGAAACCGCGTGGCAGAACCTGTTCGGCCGCAACCTGTTCATTCGCCCGGATAGCTTCAACCCGGCCGACAAGCAGGAATGGCAGATTCTCAACGCCGCTAATTTCGAGTGTGTACCGGAGCGTGATGGCACCAACTCCGACGGCTGCGTCATCATCAACTTCGCCAAGCGCAAGGTGTTGCTGGCCGGCATGCACTACGCCGGCGAGATGAAAAAAGCCATGTTCTCGGTTCAGAACTTCCTTCTGCCCGAGAAAGACGTTCTGCCCATGCACTGCTCAGCCAACGTCAGTGAAACCGGCGAGACCTGCCTGTTCTTCGGCCTGTCCGGCACCGGCAAAACCACCCTGTCTGCAGACCCGCACCGGTTCCTGATCGGTGACGATGAGCACGGCTGGGGCCCGGGCACCGTATTCAATATTGAAGGCGGTTGCTACGCCAAGTGCATCGACCTGAGCCAGAAGAACGAACCGATCATCTGGGACGCCATCCGTTTCGGCGCCATCGTTGAGAACGTGATGATTGATCCGGAGACCCGCGAGCCGGATTACAACGACGTTTCCCTGACCGAAAACTCCCGCTGCGCCTATCCGCTCGAGCACGTCGAAAAGCGCGTGATCGAGAACCGTGCCGGTGAGCCCTCGCACATCATCTTCCTGACCTGCGACATGACCGGCGTTCTGCCTCCGGTATCCATCCTGAGCCGTGAAGCTGCAGCCTACCACTTCCTGAGTGGCTACACTGCGCTGGTGGGCTCCACCGAAATGGGCTCATCCTCCAAGCTGAAGTCCACTTTCTCCACCTGCTTTGGTGCGCCGTTCTTCCCGCGCCCGGCCGGCGTCTATGCCGAGCTGCTGATGAAGCGTATCGACGAATTCGGCAGCAAGGTATTTCTGGTCAACACCGGCTGGACCGGCGGCCCCTACGGTGAAGGCAAGCGCTTCAGCATTCCGACCACCCGCGCCATCATTGCCGCCATCCAGAACGGTGATCTGGACGACGTCGAAACTGAGCACCTGGATGCCCTGAACCTGGACGTGCCCAAGCATGTTCCGGGCGTAGACACCGAGCTGCTGAACCCGCGCACCACCTGGGTCAGCCCGGACTACTACGATGGCAAGGCCCAGGAGCTGATTGCCCAGTTCGTGGAGAACTTCAAGAAGTTCGACGTGGCCGACGCCATTGTTGAGGCGGGCCCGAAAGCCGGCTAAAGCCGCTTTCTCACTGCCATAAAAAAAGCGCCTTGCGAAAGCTCGGCGCTTTTTTTGTGCCTTTGGTTTGAGAACACAGACCAGACAGGCCGCCGGGGCGGCCTCGGGCAGAGAGATCAGTTGGCGTAGAACAGCAACGGCACAAAGGCCACCAGTACCAGGGAAATACCCATGGCAATCAGTGGCATGATGATGCGTTCATGGCGCTGGTAGAAGGTTCCACCTTCCTGCTGGGCCGCCAGCACCTCAGCCTCGCCCACCACCTGGCGGGTGAGCAGATGGTTCAGGGCCACAGGCGGGCTCAGGTAGCCGAGCTCGAAGGCCACCAGCGTTACCATCCAGAAATGCACCGGGTGAATACCGCTGGAGTAGGCTATGGTCGCCACCGTTGCGGTTACCAGAATCACCGCCCCGAAGGCGTCCATGATCATCCCCAGAATCACCAGGATCACTACCATCAGCAGCATGGCAGACCAGGGACTGTCGAACGCCTGAGGGAAAGTTTCCATGATGTGGGAGCGCTCGATCACACCACCAATGCTCACCGACAGCCCCAGCAGCAACAAAAGGGCGCCAATCTCAGCGGTGGTATCGTTGGTGGCCCCACGAACGCTGCGCTCCAGCCCCTGGTGATTGATCTCACCGGACGCCCGGCCCCGGCCATTTTTCAGGCTGATATGCTCATATACCAGAATGGCCAGCATGATCACCGGCAGCAACCGGGGTGCCGAAAATTCGTCCATCTTCACATCCAGGGCAAGCCGGTAGAACAGCACTACGGCAGCGATCACGATCACATAGGGAATCAATGGCCGCAAAGCCTGAATGGACGCCGGAAAGGCATCGGCCGCCGGGGCAAGGTCAAACTGGCTCTGCCGGTTCACCGTGAGAGCCACCATCGCAAACATGGTGGCGGTCAGTACGAATACCCAGATGCCCCAGCCAAACAACTCATCGGTCGTCACCTCTCGGTTCAGGTAGGCAATCACCACCACCAGCAGACACGGCCGCAATACCACACCCAGGGAGCCCGACATGGCCGTGGCCGCCAGGGCCAGATGTCTGCGCGCGCCCGCCGCTCGGAGCTCACTGTAGATAACAGCACCGGCAGCAATCACAAAAATACCGGAAGCACCGGTATAGGCGGTAGGCACCGCCGCCACCAGAACAGCCACCACCGCCAGCATCTCCGGCGGCATACGCCAGGGCCGGAAAATATTGAAAACCAGTGTCGCCAGGCGCGTCTGCTTCAGCATCATGCCCACCCACACGTACAGCCCGACATTCAGGAACATGTCGGCCAGCTCCATCATCTTGCCCAGATAGATCCCGATACCGGAGGAATGACCGATCAGCGCGAAGTAAGTACCTGAAATCAGACACATCACGGTATAGAGCGGAACCGACAGAAACGCCTGGTTCAGATTGCCCCCCGGCGCCAGATTGTCGGACACGCGGAACAGGCGATAGAGGCTCGCCAGTGTCAGGCAGGCAAAGCCGACAATCCAGAAATTGTGCAGGAGCAGCTCCTCACCAGATACTGTGGTGCTGCTGGCCAGGCTGGATTGCCGGAAGATCACCGACGAGCCCAGCAACATGGCGTTGGCAATGGTTTGCAGGGTATAGGAGACGGTGTAGTCCAACCGGGTCTCCATGGCTCGCATGGCAATGTGATGGCGGGTGAGTGTGGCGGTCACCGCACACAGCATTACCAGAATCACCAGAACATAGCGTTGGGCTGTGAGCCCGAACGCGATCAGGTCGGCTACAAAAAGCTCTACCGCCCGATAGGCTTTCACACCGGGAGTCAGTTTGTCCTGCAGGTCTTCGTAACTGGCGTGAGCGGCCCGGCAATCCGCCACCGAGCGCTCTATGGCAAGACGGACTTCCCGGGGGTCTTTTTCATGGGCGCCAAGCAGTGCTGCCATCGGGTCGTCTGCCGGCGCTTGCTCAGCCAGCTCCCGGGCGACCTCTGCCTCAATATCCCGGTCGAGGTCGCACTCCGGTTGTACCGGGTCCATGCGCAGCTTGTAATAACCGCTCCAGAGCTGCTCACCAGCGCGCAACATCTGATTATGAATATCACTGCTGGTGGAGAACAGAACCACAGCCAGCAACAACAGACAGGCCGGCAGCGATGAAAACCACTCCAGACCACTACGACGAAAACCACCCTGGGGCATAACGGCTTACTCGGCTTGATGATGGTTACAACAGGTCGTCCAGATCCATGGTCTCGACCGGTTCACGCTGGTCATCCCAGAAGGCACCGAACTGCCCGATGGGAGTGCGGTGGCCGGTGTTTTCCACCCACAACCGATCCGAAATCGCCACCAGCATATTGGTCGCCATGGCATCCACAAACCGCCATTCCTCGTTGGCGGGATTGGCCTCAAGGGATTCAGCATGGTCCCGGATAACCGACTTCACCAGGGCTTCATCATTCTTGTTCATGGCCGCAATGGCCTGGAACACATGGCCCAGTCGGACGCCAGCTTCCTCACCCTGCTCCGCGGCAATGGCCAGGCGCTCGAAGGCATCTTCACCCTGGGGCTGGGTTCCCGGGATCATGGCCCAGACCGTGGCACGCAGGCCCATGGGGGCGCCCCACCATTTCTTGTTATCCAGACATTGGGTAGCACGGCCCACCACGGAGCCGGTATTGAACGGAACGCCCACCGAGGAAGTGGCCTGGATCTGGGCGTTAAGCGCCTGCAGCCCGGACAGCAAACCGGCCATGTACATGAACTCGTCCATGTCATCGTCGAAATCCGGGCACTCGGTTTCATCCGGGTTGCCATAGTGGCTATTGTGATGCTGCCAGCTTTTCAGATAGCGGCGAGCGGCCAGGGTATGGGCACGCTTCTGGCGAATAAAGGCGTCTTCCGCCGCGGTCGCGTCCATGGCGTACATGGCGGCCAACCCTGCCAGCTCATGCTCCCTGGCCTGCTCTTCCGCACAACTGCCCGAAGACAGGTAGAGCATCACAGCCAGTTGATCCGGCTCGCTGGTTACCCGACCAAACGACATCAACAGCGGCGCGGTAGCCTCGCTCATGGAACAGCCCATGGCCAGATCGTCCGACTCCATGAGGTAGGGGACGGTATGGTTGCGGGAGAAGCCCTTCATGACATCCCCCGTGGTCTTGTAGATCATGTTATTGACCGCCCCGCAGCCGCTCAGCAGGAGACCGGCAGTCAATGCCGCCACCATGCCGCGAAGCCCAGATGATGTTGTCGGGGATCTCCGGAAACCCTTCATACCTTTCAACCTTTTGTTCTTGTGTTTTGTCCAGAAGATGGGGGCGGACTGCACCATTTGTTACAGTCTGTAACCGACGCTCATTATGACGAACTCCGCCCCGGGTTTATGAGACCGATCCCGCAAATGACGCCTCCGGGAACATATCGTTACCGAAGAAGGTTTGCAGATTCAGCCCAAAGCCACTATAGATTGCTTCAGCCTCCGGCCTGGCCGGGGCAATAACCAACAACAATCAGAACGAATAATCAGGAGTATCCGATGCGCAAACCTGAACTTGCTGCTGCCATTGCCGACAAAACCGGGCTTACCCGGGAAAAGGCCGGAGAGGTAATCAACGCGTTTACCGACCAGGTATCGGCGGCTGCCGCGCGGGGAGAGGACGTGACACTGATCGGTTTCGGCACCTTCAATATCCGCAGCCGGGAAGCCCGCAACGGACGCAACCCGCAAACCGGCGCAAGCATCCAGATCCCTGCCAGCAAGACCGTGGGTTTCAAGGCCGGCAAGGCCCTGAAAGACGCCATCCGCTGATCACCTGCGGCCCGCTCTGTATGCGGGCCGCTCAGTGCCTCAGGAGGCGCACTCCGAACGGGAGCCATCCACCCGACAGCGAATCGCCTTCATCAACTTGATGGCGCGCTCGTCATAGACCCCGTCCTCCAACAGTGAAAGACGAACCTGGCGCAGCATCTTGTCGTACTCGGCCACATCTTCCCGGGGCGGGTGCATCCAAACCTCGGCAGGAATCCCGGACTCCGCTTCCGCAATGATCTCGTAGGCCTGATCAATCCGCTTGATGGACTCATCCCGAACCATCTGGCCGGCGTCTTCCGGGAAACGGTCGCGATGAATAATGACCTGGAAGTTCATGTACGCCAGGGCATACTTGAACACCCCACCCTTGGAATTAACACCCTTATAGAGTTCCAGAGGCTGATAGGCCACGGCTGGTGCATAGGCCAGGTCGACACTGCCATTATTGAACTTGCCGGCAAAGTTGGCGGAGTTGGAGCCAACCACCGATGCGCCGACATGACGGACCATGCGCACCGAGGCCGAGTCGTAATCCAGCGTTGCGATGCGTTTGCCCTGGAGTTTCTCGACCGAATCAATGGCCCGGTCGCGGGTATACAGGTAAATGGCCCCGGCAGGAAAGACACCGGCTACCTCATAAGGCCCGTCAACCAGGAACGGCCGGGCCTTGGGCTGGCTCAGGGTGTTGTACAACAGGCGCATTTCTTCTTCACCCGGCACTGCCCCCATGGCTTCGAGGCTACCGGTAAACTTGTTGAATTCCCGGGCACGGGTGCCGGTCAGCAACACGGCATCGCACTGACCGGCCTTGAAGTCTTCGGCCGCTACTTTTTCATCGGTGTAGGCACGCAGTTCCAGCTTGATGCCTCGCTTGAGGGCCACCGGCTGGAACTCCTTGGTAATGGCAAACAGCGGGCCATTGGCACCAACCGGGTCAAACACACAGAAACTGCGCTCAAGGATTTCATCCTGGGCCTGAACCAGGGAGGGTGCCACCACGCTGGCACACAGGGCGGCCGCCATGGCGAGCCGGCGGGAAAAGCGGATTGATTTCACGGGATGACTCCTGAGTTTTTATTGTCGGGCCGGTCACATCCGGGTGACTGGCTCTCGTATTCTATGACCTGACCGTAGAGGGTCAGGTCATAGAATACGTTGGCTCAGGTGCCTGCCATCAAGGGTTTTTCAGCAAAACCGGCGAGTTCTGTGATGATGTCGACAGAGGCGGAGCCACCTCTGCCTCATTTTTCAAAGTGGTGTTCCGGGAGCCTGCCAGGCGGTGCGACCTGCCACCAGGGTGAGTTTCACCTCCCCTGGCAGGGCTCGTTCCAGAACCGGAGCGTGCCGCCCAGCCGACAGCAGCGTTGCTGCGGAAGGCTGCCAGTGGCCATCCGGGTCAAACAGACAAAGATCAGCAGCAGCCCCGGCCGTCAGAGCCACTTCCCGGCCCAGGACAGCCGCCGGGCCAGCGGTCAGTGCCCGCAGCAAATCCGGCAATTCCAACTCATGATTCTGTACCAGCTCCAGACCCAGGGACAGCACGCTTTCGATGCTCGACAGCCCGGGCTCGGTCGCGGGCAGCGGGGCCTGCTTGGCCGCGGAATCATGGGGCTGATGCTGACTCACAATTGCATCGATAACGCCGTCCCGCACACCGGCCACCAGCGCCTGACGGTCGGCTTCTCCGCGCAGGGGAGGCCGGACATGAAAACGACTGTCGAAGCCGGCCAGGGCCGACTCGGTGAAGACCAACTGGTGCATGGCAACATCGGCGGTAACCTTCACGCCGCGATCCCGGGCCTGGGCCAGCATCTCGACGCTGCGGGCGCAGGACAGCTGGCTCAGGTGCAGGCGCACCCCGGTCTCTTCCGCCAGCAGTAGCATTTCCATAACCGCGGCCGTTTCGGCCACCTCGGGGATACCCAGCAGCCCCAGACGCGTGGTGACCTGGCCATCATGGGCGTAGCCATCGGCCGCCAGTGCCGTATTTTCCGGACTGAACATCACGGTCAGTCCGAAGGTCTGGGCATAGGCCATACACCGGCGCAGAATGCGGGCATTGCGCACGCCCCGGGAACCATTGCCGACCGCCACGCAACCGGCTGCTTTCAGGCCTGCCATATCACTGAGCATATCGCCATCAAGGCCACGGGTGATGGCACCGATCGGCAGCACCCGAACCACACCTCGGGAGGCCACGCTGTCGAGAATCAGATTGGTTACGGCACCGGAATCATTGACCGGCGAGGTTTCCGGCGAGGCACAGACCGTGGCGAAACCGCCATGGGCGGCGGCCCGTGTTTCCGAGGCAATATTGCCCTTCTGGCCATTGCCCGGCTCCCGGAGATTACAGCACAAGTCGATAAAACCG
Source organism: Marinobacter sp. C1S70 (assembly GCF_000475355.1). Lineage (NCBI taxonomy): Bacteria > Pseudomonadati > Pseudomonadota > Gammaproteobacteria > Pseudomonadales > Marinobacteraceae > Marinobacter > Marinobacter sp. C1S70. The sequence goes on from NZ_AXBW01000013.1 coordinate 44,228, forward strand.
GGCGCGATCACCTGCCCGGCGGCGTCCAGTGTTGCGGCGCTCTCGGCTGCCTGAGCCAGCTCTCCAACCGCCTCTATGCGACCATTGCGCACCAACAAGCCCGGGTTACTGATCAACCCCTTGCCCGGCTCAAACAACTGCCCGCCGGTCAGTTTCAGGCCGCCCTCATTCCAGTTCGCTGACACTGTCATGCCCGGCCCTCCTGCTGTTCCTGCTGTCTTTGCTGACGCTCCGCCATCTGACCGCCCATGGCCATGGACATCACCGCCATCCGGATAGCAATACCGTTGGTGACCTGATTAAGAATGACCGACTGGGGCCCATCGGCCACTGCCGACTCAATCTCGACCCCGCGGTTGATCGGGCCCGGATGCATAACGATGCAATCGGGCTTTGCCAGCCCCAGCTTTTCCTGATTCAGCCCGTACAGACGGTAAAACTCACGTTCACTGGGTAGCAGGGCACCTTCCATGCGCTCCTTCTGAAGCCTCAGCATGATCACCACATCCAGGTCTTTCATGCCCCGGGCCATATCGTATTCCACGGTACAGCCAAGATCCTCGACATCTCTGGGCAGCAGCGTGCCGGGAGCAATCACCCGCACCTCTTCCGCGCCCAGCACATTCAAAGCACGAATCTGCGAGCGCGCCACCCGGGAGTGCAGCACATCCCCGACAATGGCAACTTTCAGGCCTTCGAATCGGCCCTTGTGCTGACGGATGGTCAGCATGTCCAGCATCGCCTGGGTGGGATGGGCGTGGCGGCCGTCACCGGCATTGATGATGGCAACGCCCGGGGTCACACTCTCGGCTATGAAATGCGGCGCGCCGCTCTGGGAATGACGCACTACGAACATATCCGAAGCCATGGCCTCCAGATTAAGCAGGGTATCGGACAGGGATTCACCCTTGGAGGTAGCTGAGGTAGAAATATCCAGGTTCAGGACGTCGGCAGACAGGCGCTTGGCCGCGAGTTCGAAAGTACTCCTGGTCCGGGTACTGGATTCAAAGAACAGGTTGACTACGGTGCGGCCTCTGAGAAGGGGCACTTTCTTGATACTTCTCTCTCCCACCTCAATAAAGGAGTCGGCGGTGTCGAGAATATCCGTGAGCAGTGGCTGGCCCAGGCCATCCAGCGTCAGGAAATGCCGCAACTGACCATCCCGGGTCAGCTGCAAGTGGTTCGGGGAAGGGTCGTTCGCGGTCATGGCTCGCCTGTTATCAGTTGGGAAGGTTTACTGCCCGGATTCCTGTACTTCAATGCGCAGTGGCTCGGGGCCACGCAGTTTCACTCGTTGATGGGCTTCCAGCGTCAGGGCCCGCCCCACCACATCCGGCTGGATTGGTAGTTCCCTGGCGCCCATATCGATCAGCGTGGCCAGTATGATACTGGCCGGACGACCGTAGTCGAATATTTCGTTCATGGCAGCCCGGATCGTCCGGCCACTCATGATCACGTCGTCGATCAGGATGATGTCCCGGCCTTCGGTATCAAACGGCAGACTGGACGGCATCACCCGGGGGTTCAGACCAATGCGACTGAAGTCATCCCGGTAGAACGAGATGTCCAGCTCGCCGAAAGGCTGGGCAATACCCAGGCGCTTCCCCAACACATCCGCCAGCCAGACACCGCCGGTCCGGATTCCGATCAGCACCGGGTCATCTACGCCACGCGCCTGGAGAATCTGACGCAGGCCGGATTCCAAAGTGTCGAGCAGCTGGTCTATATCAAGCAATGCGGTCATTACAGCCTCGTTTATCAGATCAGCCGGCCTGCTCCCGGCACCAGGTTTCCAGTATCAGCACGGCGGCACGGTCATCGACGCCGTGGCGGCCGAAATCGCGGCTGCCACCACCAGCCATCACCTCGCCCTTGGCTTCGTAGCTGGTGAGTCGTTCGTCCACCATTTCGACCGTGACATGGTAGCGGCCGTGCAAACGCTTGCCGAACTTGCGGGCCCGCGCGCACATCTCATTTTCGGTGTCATCCATATTCAGAGGCAGGCCGACCAGGACAATATCCGGCTGCCAGTCCGCCAGCAGCGCCTCGATCTGCTGCCAGTCGGGGATCCCGTCCCTGGCCGGAAGCATGGCCAGGGGCTGGCCGGTTCCGAGCATTTCCTGCCCTGACGCCACCCCGATACGCCGGGTGCCGAAATCAAAGGCCAGTAGTCGACGGTTACCGGGATCAGGCATGACCCACCGAATCACTGAGCTGGTTCAGATCAATGCCCATCAGGCGGAGTACCGCCTGGTAACGTTGGTCTGCCGGCGTACGGAACAGAATGTCGGTGCTGGCCGGGCAGGTCAACCAGGCATTGCTGCCCAGCTCTTCCTCCAGCTGACCCTCGCCCCAGCCAGAGTAACCCAGTGCCACCAGAAACGATTCCGGCCCCTCATCCCGGCCAATGCTTTCCAGAATATCCCGGGAGGTGGTCAACAGCACTTCGTCGGTGACTCGCGCGGTATTCTGCCACTGCCGGCCCGGCGAGTGCAGAACAAAGCCGCGCTCTGGCTGAACCGGCCCGCCGGTGTATACCGGCAAGTCCAGCTCCCCGCCGTGCATGTCGAGCTGCTCGAGGATCTCACCCAGGTGGATATCCAGCGGCTGATTAATCATCAGCCCCAGCGCGCCCTCTTCCGAGTGTTCGCAAAGGTAGATCACCCCACCGTGAAAGCGAGGATCAGCCAACCAGGGCGAAGCCACCAGGAAGTGGTGCCTGAGACTGCCTGTGGTGTCGTGTTCGGCCGTCATCCTGATGTAAGCCCCCGTCTCTGAAATGACCAGGTGCGTATGATTTCCAGTTCGTCCACGTCCTGACGCATTTCCTCCGGGAAAGGCGCAAACGGAGCGGCCATACGCACAATTCGGATTGCGGCATCGTCCAGCACCGTGCTGCCGGAGGACTGGAGGATTGCCACTTCCTTGATTGTGCCATCTTTCTTCAGCGAAACCAGCATGCGCAGGGTGCCGTAGATGCCTGCCTGCCTGGCTTCGGTGGGATAGTTGATGTTGCCCACCCGGGTCACCTTGCTCACCCAGTTCTGCACATACCAGGCGTTGCTGGACTTCAGGGTCGAGGCTGCCGTTACCCGCATTACCCGGGGTTTGCGGGCATAGGCCCGCTGCTGTGCGTCAAACCGCGCCTCCAGGCTGGCAATCTCCAGGCTGCGCTCCATCAGGCTCTTTTTCTCGCTCTGGGGCAAGGGCTCTTCCTGGGGCTCGGTTCGCTCCTCGGGCCTTGACGCCTGGCGCTCGGTGCGAGTCTCGGTCTGGACGACCGCCCGCTTTTGTTGAGGCTGAGGCCGAGTGGTGGTCTGTGGCTCGGGTTGCACCTGGGCCAGCTCCGGCTGACTGATCTCGGAGGGATTGGGCGAGGTCATTTCCATGGCCTGCTCTTCCGAGCCACTGCCCTGTTGACTGGTCTGGGCCAGAAAATCGGCTTTCTCCGGCGCCTGTTCATCGTCGAACTGGGACAGGGTAATTTCCATGGTCTGAGCCGAAGACCGGGGCGATTCCGGGGCAAAGGTAATCCCCAACACCAACATGGCATGAACGGCCAATGCCATAAACAGGGTGAAGGAAAACCGATCGAAATCGCTAACCTGGGTTGCCATGACGGTTCCTGAGTCTCCTTGTGCGCTCAAAAGCTGTGATCGGTCTTCAGTCTCTGGCCAGACGTCGCTCGATGGCGTCCATCAGCATGCCGGCAATGTCGATGCCAAACGCCGCATCCAGCTCACGAATGCAGGTGGGGCTGGTGACGTTGATTTCCGTGAGATAGTCACCAATGACATCAAGCCCCACGAACATCAGGCCCTTTTCCTTGATCACCGGCGCTACCCGGGCACAGATCTGACGGTCACGCTCGGTCAGCTCCCGGCCCTCACCACGACCTCCGGCGGCCAGGTTGCCGCGATTCTCACCGTGTGACGGAATGCGTGCAAGGGCATAGGGTACCGGCTCGCCCTCAATCAGCAGAATACGCTTGTCACCTTCGGTGATTTCGGGGATGAATTTCTGGGCCATGGCCTGATGGCTGCCGTAATTGGTGAGGGTTTCGATGATGACCCCGAGATTGGCATCGTTTTCCTTGACCCGGAATATCGAGCGGCCACCCATGCCGTCCACTGGTTTCATGATGATGTCACCATGTTCGGCATAGAATTCCCGGAAACGCTGGGCAGAGCGGGTCACGATCAGCGGCGGTGTCAGGTCTTCAAACTGGGTGGCAAACAGTTTTTCGTTGCAGTCCCGCAGAGTGGCCGCCGGATTGACCACCAGAGCGCCCTGCTGCTCCGCCGATTCCAGTATATAGGTGGCCATCAGGAACTCCCGGTCCACCGGTGGGTCCTGCCGCATCAGAATGACGTCGAGGTCACCCAGCGCACGATCCTGACTGGCGCCGAAGCTGTACCAGTTGTCCGGATCCATGTGCACAGTCAGCCCACGGGTGTGAGCCCGGGCCTGGCCGCCCGCAAGATAAAGATCCGGCAGTTCCATGTACTCGATTTCCCAGCCGCGTTTCTGGGCGGCATGCAGCATGGCCAGAGAACTGTCTTTCTTGAAGTGAATATCCTGAATGGGATCCATCACGATCCCCAGCCGGATTGTCATAGCGTCTCCTGGAACTGTCGGTAAGAAAACACGAACCGGTCAGCAGAGCGAACCGGTTATTAAGTGCTATGCTGAGAGGTCAGATGGTATTGTACCCGAGCCGCGAATGCATCCGGAGAAATCCGCAGATAAATCCGTGATGGCAGCGGCAGAAGTACATTTGGTCACAAACTAATACTTTTTATCCAGCCATGGATACTCTATAAATGAGCGGGGTTTATAGAACAACCTTAACGTTTGTGTTAAAACCCCCGTTCGAAAATAACGACAGTCGCTAGAGCGCAAGGCAGTTGGACAATGGATGACAACTTCGAGAACCTGAAGATCATGGTGATTGACGACAGCAAGACCATTCGTCGCACCGCGGAAACCCTTCTTAAAAAGGTTGGCTGTGAGGTTATCACTGCCACAGACGGCTTTGACGCTCTGGCCAAGATTGCCGACTCCCAGCCGGACATCATTTTTGTCGATATCATGATGCCCCGCCTGGACGGCTACCAGACCTGCGCACTGATCAAGAACAATTCCTCTTTTAAAAAGACGCCGGTTATCATGCTTTCGAGCAAGGACGGCCTGTTCGACAAGGCAAAAGGCCGAATCGTAGGCTCGGACCAGTATCTGACCAAACCGTTCAGCAAGGATGAACTACTTAACACCATCCGCCAATACATGCCTCAGGCGGAACAGTAACCCCTGCTGACACACAGAACCATCGAGGAAACCATGGCCCGCATTCTGATTGTTGACGACTCGCCAACTGAAGTTAAGAAGATTTCCACCATTCTGGAAAAACACAAGCACGAAGTGCTGACCGCAGATAATGGCGCCGATGGTGTGGCCAAGGCCCGCGCGGAAACTCCGGATCTGGTGCTGATGGATGTTGTCATGCCCGGCCTGAACGGCTTTCAGGCGACCCGCCAGCTGACCCGTGCGCCGGAAACCGCTTCCATCCCGGTTGTGATCGTAACCACCAAGGATCAGGAAACTGACCGGGTGTGGGGAACCCGCCAGGGTGCCAAGGGTTATCTGGTCAAGCCAGTTAACGAAGACGACCTGATCAAAACAATCAACAGCCTGATTGCCTGATCCCCAACCTTGGAGTACGCATGTCCGCCCAGGCCGCCCCTTTTGCCGTTCTGACGGATATCGCCCAGCGCAGCCGGTCCATGGCCGCCGGTCTGCCGGAACAACAGGAAGCCGTTGAACTCTGGAACGGCATCGGTTTTATTCTCTCGGGCGAGCGCTACGTTGCCCCCATGGGCGAAGTTACCGAAATCCTGCATGTACCCCGGTTCACCCATGTTCCGGGGGTTCGGTCGTTCCTGATGGGAGCGGCCAATGTTCGCGGCCGCCTGTTACCCCTGGTCGATCTCGCCACCTTTTTCGATGTGCCCCGCTCTTCCCGCAGCCTGCGTGAACGGCGGGTTCTGGTGGTTGAGCAGGGCGACGTATTCAGTGGCCTGGTCGTCGACAGCGTACTGGGCATGCAGTACTTCGCCAAAGACAGTTTCAGGGCCACCCCCGACGGGGTGCCCGACAGCGTTCGTCCGTTTGTGAGCGGCGGTTACGAGCGTAATGAGGAGGTCTGGAAAGTGTTCTCAGCCACCGATCTGGTGGAAGACGAACGCTTTCTTGATGTTGCACAGTGGTAAGGGTGATGGTACTGGCAGGAACATCACCCTGACCGTCTGAAACCCGCTACACATACTTGCCATTTCCAGAAGAAAGAGGCCGGGAGCCAGAAAATGAAAAACAGAGCCGGAAGACTCAGTATGGGACAGGGAGGCAACAAACTGGTTGCCGGCCTGATCGCAGCGCTGATTGCACTTACCGTCCTGCTCGTTGTGGTACTGTTCATCATTAACCAGGACAGTCAGCACGACCAGCAGTACATCGCCAACACCGCGGAAATGCGGGTACTCTCCCAGGAGATCGCGAAGAACGCGACCGAGGCCGCCGGTGGTACCGCCGAAGCCTTCGACCAACTCCGTCGTTCGCGGGATGAGTTCCAGCAGCTCTGGACCAACGTGACCGAGGGCAACCCGGAAACCGGCCTCCCGCCCAGTGAACTGGCCCAGCAAAGTGGCGTACAGGAACACTGGAACACCGTTCGTGAAAACGCCGACAGCATCCTCTCCACCCGTGATGCAGTACTCGGCCTGCACGAAGTAGCCCGGACTCTGAACGAAACCATTCCCCAGCTGCAGGTGGAATACGACGACATCGTTCAGATTCTGCTGGATAACGGTGCCCCTGCCGAACAGATCTCTCTGGCCCAGCGTCAGTCGCTGCTGGCAGAGCGTATTGTCCGCTCCGTTAACAACGTACTGTCCGGTAACGAAGACGCCGTTATCGCGGCCGACCGTTTCGGCCGGGACGCCAGCCTGTTCGGCCGGGTTCTTGACGGCCAGCTCAACGGCAATCCCGCCATGGGCATCTCCCGCGTAGCGGACGAAGACGCCATCTATGGCCTGGAAGCGGTTGACGAGCTGTTCCAGTTCGTTTCCCAGAACGTAGACGCGATCCTTGAAGCCTCTCCCGACCTCTTCAAGGTTCGTACCGCCGCAAGTGACATCTTCCAGAACTCCGAGAACCTGCTGGCCGAACTGTCGACTCTGGCCGACAACTTCGCTACCCAGTCCAGTTCCCGTCTGATCAGCCCGACCCTGGCCTTCGCCATCCTGGCCGCCATGGTTGCGATTGTTGTCTTTATCGGTCTTGCCCTGTACCGCGACGCCCAGGAGCGTCTGGCCACCACCCAGGAGCAGAACGAACAGAACCAGAACGCGATCCTGCGACTGCTGGACGAACTGGCCGACCTGGCCGATGGTGACCTGACCACAGAGGCCACGGTAACCGAGGACTTCACCGGTGCCATCGCCGACTCCATCAACTACGCGATCGACCAGATGCGCGGCCTGGTACAGGCCATTCGTGGTACTGCGGTACGAGTAGCTTCCGCCGCCCAGGAAACTCAGGCCACGGCCATGCACCTCGCCGATGCATCCGAGCACCAGGCCCAGGAAATTGCCGGCGCCTCTGCCGCGGTTAACGAGATGGCCGTGTCCATCGACCAGGTATCCTCGAACGCCGCCGAATCCTCCGCGGTTGCGGAGCGGTCGGTTGCGATCGCGAAGAAAGGCGCAGAAGTGGTACAGAACACCATTCGCGGCATGGATAACATCCGGGAGCAGATCCAGGAAACGTCCAAGCGGATCAAGCGTCTGGGTGAATCCTCCCAGGAAATCGGTGACATCGTATCCCTGATCAACGACATTGCCGACCAGACCAACATCCTGTCCCTGAACGCGGCAATCCAGGCCTCCATGGCCGGTGACGCGGGTCGGGGCTTCGCGGTGGTTGCGGACGAAGTTCAGCGCCTGGCGGAACGTTCCTCTGCAGCAACCAAGCAGATTGAAGCCCTGGTTAAGACGATCCAGTCTGATACCAACGAAGCGGTTATCTCCATGGAACACACCACCGCCGAGGTGGTCCGTGGTGCCCGACTGGCCCAGGACGCGGGTATCGCCCTCGAGGAAATCGAGAACGTATCCATGTCCCTGGCGGAGTTGATCCAGAACATCTCCAACGCCGCCCGTCAGCAGTCATCCTCTGCGGCGCACATTTCCAACACCATGAACGTTATCCAGGAAATCACCTCCCAGACTTCCTCCGGTACCAACGCTACCGCGAAGTCTATCGGTAACCTGGCAGAAATGGCCTCCGAGCTGCGGTCCTCCGTTGCCGGCTTCACCCTGCCGGATGAGGAAATGGCCAATCAGGAAGAAGAGGAAAACAGCGACGTACCGGTGGTCAGCTGATCACCGGCCCGGGGCAGATGACGGTCTATGGCGCATACGCATAACCAACTGTCACCCGCCGAAGGCATCTGGTCACTGCGCCGTCTTCCGGATATGGACGACGCGCAGTTCAGCCAGTGGCAGACCTTGCTGGAGCACCGCACCGGCATAACCCTGACCACCGAACGGCGCTCGTTTCTGGAAACCAATCTTGGCATCCGGATGCGCGAAATCGGTTGCAGCAGCTACCAGGCCTATTACGAGAAAATCGTATCCGGCCCGGATGCTGTCAGGGAGTGGGCCACACTGGTAGACCGGCTCACTGTTCAGGAAACCCGGTTTTTCCGGGACCCGGACGCCTTCCGGCTGGTGGCGGATTATGTGCTTACCCGTCCCCGGGAACAGTTCAGGAAGCGGGCCCTGGAGGCCTGGAGTGTTGGCTGCTCCACCGGCGAGGAGCCTTACACGCTCGCGATGATCCTGAACGAGGGCATGGCTCAGTTGGGCGTGCAACCGCTCTTCGGCGTAACCGGCTCGGACATCAGTCAGCCGGCCATCGAAAAAGCGCGCCAGGGCCGGTTTAATGCCCGCAAGTTGCTGGGAATGGAAGAAGACCTGAAAGCCAGGTATTTCCGGCCCTCGGAGCGGAATACCGTAGAAATTGTGAACAGCATCCGTGACCGGGTGTGCTTTACCAGGCTCAATGTTCTGGATCTGGATAAAGCACCCATGCACGGGATGAACATTATCTTCTGCCAGAACCTGCTGATCTACTTCCGTCGCTGGCGCCGACGGGAGATCGTCAAACGGCTCGCAGAGCGTCTGGCACCGGGGGGGTTACTGGTGCTTGGCCAGGGTGAACTGACCGACTGGCAGCCACCGGGCCTGCAGAGGGTTCCCTCGGAACATGTACTGGCGTGGATCAAGCGCCAGTCCGACGAAGAATAACCGGAGTGGTTATGGGCAATCACCATGACAGCATCGCCCTCGACTGGGTTCGGGGAGAGATACAGGACACGCTGACCCAGGGCCAGCATGCACTTGAAGCGTATGTCGAGAATCGCGACGACACTGCGCGCCTGCGCTTCTGCCTGAATTACCTTCACCAGGTACACGGTACCCTGCAAATGGTGGAACTCTACGGTGCAGCATTGCTCACCGAAGAGATGGAAAAACTGACCCAGGCCATTCTCAACGAAACCGTGACCAGCGTTGACGATGCCGTCAACGTGCTGATGCAGGCCATTCTGCAGCTGCCACAGTATCTGGAGCACATTGGCAGCAGCAGCGATGACTTTCCCATGGTTCTGCTGCCGCTGCTCAACGATCTCCGGGCCGCCCGGGGCGACTCCCTGTTGTCCGACACCTCCCTGTTCAAGCCGGATCTCTCTGCTTCACAGATGAGGGTCAGCGGCAAGGTGTCTGAACGCCTGCACGATCCAAAAGTCCTGGGCCACCTGCGCAAGCTGCGCCAGATGTACCAGTTTGCCCTTGCTGGCGTGGTTCGCGAGGCGGACCTCGACGCCCATTTCGATTACATGCAGAAGGTAATCCAGCGGTTGGTGCGCCTGTGCCAGAAAACGCCCCGGGGCGAACTCTGGAAAGCGGCCAGCGCCTTTGTCGACACTCTGCAAGCCCGGGTCAACCCGGTGAACACCGCCGTCAAATCCCTGCTCAGGGAACTGGATTCCGAGATCCGCCGGCTCACCGACGAACATGCGGATATCCTTCAGCAGCCGGTTCCGGAAGCGCTGTTCAAACACCTGTTGTATTACGTCGCCCGCGCCCGGGATCTCGATCGCCCTCAGGTTCAGGCACTGCGTCAGGCCTATCAGCTGGATAGCGCCCTGCCCTCGGAAGACGACGTGGATGCGGCCCGCAACCGGGTATCCGGTCCAGGCCGGGACGCCATCCACTCCGTGGTCAGTGCCCTCAACGAAGAACTGGCTCGACTGAAAGATCAGCTTGACCTGTTTGTGCGGGCCGAATTTCGTCAGAACAGCGAACTGGACGAGTTACTGCCCGGCCTGCGTCAGGTTGCCAACACCCTGGCCGTTCTTGGTCTTGGCATTCCCCGGAAGGTCGTCACCGAACAGATTGAACTGGTAGAAAAACTCTGCCAGCAGGCCGAAGTGGTCGACGATGGCACCCTGATGGACATTGCCGGTGCCCTGCTTTACGTGGAGGCCAGTCTGGCTGGTCTCGACAGCGAGCGACGCCCGGAGCAGTCTTCCGGCTCGGCCGAGGAAGCCTCCGCCATCAACATGGGCTCCCGTGAACTCGGAGAGGCCAGCGAAGCGCTGATCCGCGAATCCCGGAATACCCTGGAGCAGGTTAAATCCGCCATCGTCAATTTCATTGCCTCCCAGTGGGATGCCCGTGAAATCGAACACGTACCCGGACTCCTGCACAGTATCCGTGGCGGTCTGAGCCTGGTGCCACTGGATCGCGTTGCCGATATGCTCGCCTCAGCCGAGCGTTACGTCACCGACGTACTGCTCAGCAACAAACAGGTTCCGGACTGGAAACAGCTCGACACCCTGGCCGATGCCGTTACCAGTATCGAGTATTACCTGGAGAGACTGGCAGATGGCATCAGCGATAACGACGCTATCCTGCGCGTGGCGGAAGACAGCCTCGCCAGTCTCGGCTTCCCGGTCGGACAGGAGCCCACCTGGAGCCTGACGGAAGAAGCTGAAGAGGCCCCGGCTGAAGTACCCGTTGCTGAAGAACCTGAGGCAAGCGCCGAAGAGACCACCGCACCAGAGGCCAAAACCTCTGATGCCGAGCTGCTGGATGATGAGATCCTCGGCATTTTTGTTGAGGAAGCGGAAGAAGTTCTGCAGACCATCCACGAGTTCTATCCGAGGTTGCGCCAGGATCACGACGATCGCGAAGCTCTGACGGAAGTTCGCCGGGCTTTCCATACCCTCAAAGGCAGTGGCCGCCTGGTCGGCGCCACCAGCATTGGGGAACTGGCGTGGTCGGTGGAAAATCTGCTCAATCGGGTCATCGACCAGACCATCAAACCGACCGATGACATGTTCACCCTGGTGGACCAGGTCAACGCCCGTATTCCTTCCCTGATTGAGGACTTCCGGAACGGCGAGACCAGTGGCGACGTCAACGAGCTGATTGAACAGGCTGAAGCGCTGGCAACGACCCGACGCGCAGAAACCGGACAGGCGGCCGGAGAGACCACAGGCGAAGCAGAAACTGCAGACGAGGCCGCCGCCGAGCACGAAATCGAAATTCCCGAAACGCCCGTTACCGCGCCAACGAGCGAAGTTGAAGAAGCGGACGACAGTGACGATCTCATTGATGACGAAATCCTCGAGATCTTTATTGAGGAAGCTGGCGAGGTACTCGACACCATTCGCGAATACCTGCCCATGCTGCTACGTCAGCACGATGACCGCAGTGCCCTGGCAGAAGTTCGACGGGCCTTTCATACCCTGAAAGGCAGTGGCCGGATGGTTGGCGCTACCGTGATCGGGGAGCTGGCGTGGTCGGTCGAGAACATGCTGAACCGGGTGATCGACGGCAGCGTGTTCATGAATGATGATATTGCCCAGCTGCTTCAGGATGTCACCGATTCGGTGCCGGCGCTGGTCACCGATTTTGAGAAACGCCAGGCGCCGAGCCTGAACACATCTGCCATGGAGGCGCGGGCCAATGCCCTGGCCAATGGCGAAATTCCCGATGCCACCGCCATGCCGCTGGTGGACACCGACACAGAGTCTGCAGAGGAAACAACGGCCGGTACCGTCACTCCGGAAGACAGCATTGAGTATGATGCCCTGCCCGGAGAAGACGAAGTGGATCCGGTGCTGCTGGATATCTTCGAGAACGAAACCGAAACCCATCTGCAGACCATCAAGGAATACCTGGAGGCTGCGGGCGACAAAGCCACCGCCGCCTACACGGACGATCTCTCTCGGGCGTTGCATACCCTGAAAGGCAGTGCCAACACCGCCGGTATCGCGCCGATTGCGGAAGTCATTACGCCGCTTGAGCGCTTTATCAAAGAATCCCGGGCCCAGAACAAACGGGCAGACCGCGACGTACTGGCGCTGATCAGTGATGCGGCGGGCTTCCTGACCCAAGGGCTTGCCCAGATTCGGGAGAATCCCCAGGCACCGCTGGCAGGCACCGACGAGTACCTTGAGCGCCTGCACCAGGTGTGTGAGCAGACACTCACCAGCCATGCCCAGGCAGACGACGAACAACCCGCCAGGAAATCGTCGTCACAGCTGGTACAGCTGTTCCTGGGTGAAGGCCTGGATATCGTTCTGGATGCCGAAAGCATTGTCGATCGCTGGTCTGAAAACCCGCAGCAGGACGAGGCACTGGCAACCCTCCGTGCCGAACTGGAGCAACTGACCCAGGGTGCGACGGACGCCAATCTGCCCGATGTTGCCGAACTGGCCGCCGCTTTGACCCGCACCTACACCGCGATTTCAGAGCAGGGCCTGCCGCCGGGCGATGATGTATTCCAGACCCTGCGCGCCGGCCATGAGCAGTTGATTAACATGATGGATCAGGTGGCGGCCGGGCTGGCTACTGAACCCAGCCAGGAACTGATTCAGGAACTCGAGGCGCTGGCACAGGCAACCGCAGCCGAGCCCGCAGAACCGGATGAGTTCGAGCAGCAGTTCACCGACGACCTGGAAGAGATCGACCTCAGCCTGGAGATGGATGAACTGGAGCAGGCAACAGAAGAACCTGAGCTGACAGAAACGCCGCCACTGCCTGAAACGTCTGAAGACGATCAGGCCATGGACGACGAGCTGGCAGCAATCTTCCTGGAGGAAGCCCGCGACCTGATTGACAGCACCGCGGAAGCCCTGCACAGCTGGAGCGAGGACACATCAAACCTGGACCTCCTGCGGTTGCTCCAGCGTGACCTGCACACCCTCAAGGGTGGCGCCCGACTGGCCGACATTCCGGCCGTGGGTGACCTGTCCCACGAACTGGAAAACCTGTTTGAAGGACTGACCGAGCAGAAATTCTCGATCAATGACACTCTGTCTGACCTGTTGTTCCGCTGCCATGACCGGCTTGCCGGCATGGTCGAGGCACTTGAAGCCAGTGAGCCGCCGAGGCCCGCGCCGGATCTGATCACCGAGATTCATGCCTACATCGATGGCGCCCGTGGCACTCGCCCGGTAACCGATGTACACACCGATGACTCGGCAGAGCCGGAAGACGAAGAGCTGACCCTGCCGGAGCCGGAGCTCGAGGAAAGCACCGAAGACACTGCGGGTGCAGAGGAGGAAGAGCTCCAGGCCACCGATCTGTCCCATCTGGACCCGGAACTGGTGGGCATTTTCCTGGAAGAAGCCTACGACCTTATCAACTCCACCGGCAGTGCCCTGCATACCTGGAGCGAAGACCCCTCGAACCGGGAGGTTGCCGCCGAACTGCAGCGTGATGTGCATACCCTCAAGGGTGGCGCCCGCATGGCCGGAGTCGAGGCCATCGGCGATCTCACTCACGTGCTTGAGGATCTGTTCGAAAAAGTGGCCGAAGGCCAGCTTGAAGCCAGCGGTCAGATGACCGACTTGCTGTTTGCCTGCCACGACCGCCTGGCCCAGATGGTAGAGCAGGTGGCGACCCAGAAGCCGTGCCCGCCAGCCGAAGAACTGGTGCATCAGGTTCAGGCCATTCTGCGCGGCGAATCCCTGCCTTCGGAGGCACCGCCGCAGTCAGAGCCGGGTGAGCCCGACGTTAGTGAACTGGAAGAACTGGAAATCAGTGAACAGCCGGCGGCGGAATCCGAAGAATCCGCGTCCAGCCTCAGCGAGAGCCTGGAGGACGCCACCGACGACGATCTGGTTGGCATCTTCCTGGACGAAGGCCTGGAAATCCACGAGGCCATTACCGAATGCCTCGACCAGTGGCGCGAGGAGCCGGAGGAGCTGGCTGGCATTACCCGCCTGCAACAGGAACTGCACACCCTGAAGGGCGGCGCGCGACTGTCGGATGTCGACCCGATTGCGGATCTGGCCGAAGCCTGGGCCGACGCCCTGGACCAGCTGATTGCCGGCGACCGGGACCAGTCGGCCATGCTTGGCCTGAGTGACCGCGCCGCGGCCAGCCTGAAATCCATGCTTGATGCGCTGGAAGACAGTCGCAAGCCCGACGCCGACGCGGCCCTGATCAACGCGTTGCGTACTGCCGCGCCAGCAGAAGTTACGTCCGGAACCGAATCACAGCAGGCTGAAACGGCGGAAGCGGACTCCGTAGACCCTGAAGTGCTCGAGATCCTCCTGGAAGAAGCTGGCGAAATCATGGACCAGCTGGAGCAGCTACTGGATGACTGGCGTCGTGAGCCGGCCAATGAGCACTTCAACCGGGAAGCACAACGGGCATTGCATACCCTCAAAGGCGGCGCCCGTCTGTCCCAGCTCTCCGAGCTTGGCGACAAGGCTCATGCTTTCGAGACCCGCCTGATCGATCTGGGCGGTAACGCGCCAACCGAGGAGCAATGGCAGGCCATCACCGGCGATCACGATGCCATCATCGCGCTGGTCGCGGATATCCGCAAACGCTTTGAATCCGGCGCACCGGCACCTGCCCCGCAGCCGGAGAAAGCACCCGAACCGGTTCGAGAAGAACCCGCGCCGGTGCCAAAGGCCTCCACTGCGGAGCCAGCCCCGACCAAACCGGTTCCGGCACCTGCGAAACCGGAGAAATCCGCGGCCCAGGCGCGCAAGAAAGCCGCCGATGCACAAAGAGCCGCCCAGGAAACCATTCGGGTATCGGCACCGCTGCTGGATGAGCTGGTTAACCTGGCCGGTGAAACCAGTATTACCCGGGGTCGCCTGGAGCAACAGAGCAGTGATTTCAGTTACACCCTGGACGAAATGGCCGCCACCATCGAACGTCTGCGGGAACAGCTGCGGCGCATGGATATCGAAACCGAAGCGCAGATCCTGTTCCGGGCCGAGCAGGAGCACGGGCCAGACTACGGCGACGATTTCGATCCGCTGGAAATGGACCGCTACTCCTCCATCCAGCAGCTGTCACGGGCCCTGAGCGAATCCACTTCGGACCTTGCTGATTTGCGTGAAACCCTGTCCGAGCGAGTTCGGGACACCGAAACCCTGCTGGTTCAGCAATCACGAATCAATACGGAACTCCAGGAAGGTCTGATGAAGACCCGGATGATTCCGTTCTCCTCCATGGTGCCCCGTCTGCGCCGCATCGTGCGCCAGATCAGTGGCGAACTCGGCAAGAAAGTCGATTTCGACGTACGCAATGCTGAAGGGGAAATGGACCGGAACATTCTGGAGCGGATGGTCGCGCCGCTTGAGCACATGCTCCGCAACGCGCTGGACCACGGCATCGAAACGCCGGAAGACCGCACCAAGGCAGGCAAACCGGCCACAGGTGAAGTGGTTCTGTCCCTGACCCGGGAAGGCGGTGATGTGGTGTTGAGGATGATGGACGACGGTAAAGGCATTCCGTCCGACGTTATCCGCGACAAGGCCGTTCGCCAGGGCCTGATGCGCGCCGACGAAGACCTCTCGAAAAGGGAAATCCTGCAGTTCATTCTGCAGCCGGGCTTCTCCACCGCCCAGCAGGTTACCCAGATTTCCGGTCGTGGCGTGGGCATGGACGTGGTTGCCAGCGAAATCAAACAGCTCGGCGGCAGCCTCGACATCGATTCCGCCCTGGGCCGTGGCACCACCTTCACCGTACGCCTGCCGTTCACCGTGTCGGTCAACCGGGCATTGATGGTGTCCACCGGGGAAGATTTCTACGCCATCCCGCTCAACACCATCGAAGGTATTGTCCGGGTCAGCACCTACGAGCTGGAAGAGTACTACAAGCCAGACGCCCCCATGTACGAGTATGCCGGCCAGCAGTATCGCCTGCAGTACCTGGGCAGCCTGCTCAACAGCGACCACCAGCCCAAGCTTCAGGGCCAGGCTCTGCCACTGCCGGTCATTCTGGTGCGCGGCGCGGAGCAGCCCATGGCTCTGCAGGTGGACCAGCTGATGGGCAGCCGGGAAATCGTGGTTAAATCCCTCGGGCCGCAGTTCAGTTCCGTCCGGGGCGTTTCCGGTGCCACCATTCTCGGTGACGGCAACGTGGTTGTAATCCTCGACTTGCCGGCGATGATCCGCTCCGACATCCTGTCCGAACGCCAGCGCCTGGCGAATCTGGAAAAGGCACGGGACAGCGCCCGCTACGAGGAAAAGGCCACGACGGTTATGGTGGTGGACGACTCCGTTACGGTGCGCAAGGTGACCTCCCGTCTGCTGGAGCGCAATGGCATGGAAGTGGTGACCGCCAAAGATGGTCTCGACGCCGTTGCCCAGCTTCAGGACCACCGGCCGGACATCATCCTGCTCGATATCGAAATGCCCCGTATGGATGGTTTCGAAGTGGCCAGCTTTGTGCGCCACGACGACAACCTGAAAGATACGCCGATCTGCATGATCACCTCGCGGACGGGCGAGAAGCACCGGGAACGTGCTCTGGCCATCGGGGTCAACGAGTACCTTGGCAAGCCGTTCCAGGAAACCGAGCTGCTTGACACCATCAAGCGGCTGACCGGGAACCGGTGATGGCCGGCCCTAACGGCCGGCCTGGGGTCGGGATTGTGTCCGATGTGGTGCTGCAACGGCATCGGCTGCAGGCGGCGACCGGAAAATTTGGCCTGGACGTCAGCTTCTCGGGAGATCCCGAACGGCTGATGGACTACCCGGCGTTTCCGGACGCGGCGCTCTGGCTGGTGACCCTGGAAGACGAAGCGGATCATCCGGCACTGTTCGAGCATCTGCTGGAAAATACAGAAGCACCGGTCTTATTCGGCCTGGACCAGGCTCCCAAGCCCGGCACCACGGAATACTTCCGCTGGGAACGCCGGCTGCTCGACAAGCTGGAAAAACAGCTCGGGCATCTGGAGCAGCTGGATACCGCCAACGACATTGAAGAGCTGGCCGAGACCACGCCAGATGCGGTGGACGCGCCTACGCTGCCACACTGGATAACTCCGGCGGCGCCGGGTTCGGTGGCTGAGGAAGTCTGGATTCTCGGAGCCTCGCTGGGCGGTCCTGCAGCGGTGAAGACCTTTCTCGATCACCTGCCGCCAAGGCTACCGGTCGGGTTTATCTATGCACAACATATTGATGGCAATTTTACCGAAGTCCTCACCCGGGTTCTGGGCCGGCACGCCCACTATTCGCTGAAGCGGGCCGAGGAGGGCTATCGGGTACGCAATGGCGATGTGGTGCTGATGCCGGTAGAAAGAGAGTGGTGCTTTGATCGCCAGGGCCAGCTGACGGAACAGAATCATCCCTGGCCGGGCCCTTATGGCCCATCGATAGATCAGGTGTTGCTGAACGTGGCGGATCACTATGGCAAACACTGCCATGCCATCCTGTTTTCCGGCATGGGCAACGACGGCGCTATCGCTGCACCCATGCTGAAGGCCTATGGCAGCCGCATCTGGGTTCAGGAAAGCACCAGTTGTGGTAACAGCTCCATGCCCGATTCGGTGGCCGCCACCGGCTGCGCCAGTTTCTGTGGCACTCCGGAGCAACTGGCCAGGGAACTGGTAAAAGTCATTGAGAACAACTGCCTGCTCAAGGGCCGGCAAAAACGGGATTCCGCCTGAGGTAACAAGCAATGAGTGAAAACAGCCAATCCCTGTCCTGCGTCATGATACCGGTCTCGGACCGCCAGCTCCTGCTGCCCAACGTCTCCATTGCCGAGGTGGTGGATTTCACCAGCAACGATGCCGGCGCCAATACACCGGACTGGCTGGCCGGATTCCTGGACTGGCGCGGGCTCACACTGCCGGTCATTTCCTACGATGCCGCCAACGGCAACAAGCTCACCATCCCTGGTGACAACCGTGGCCGCATCATTATCCTCAATACCATCGGCCCGAATCACCAGAGCACCCCGTTCATGGCCCTGGTCACCCAGGGCATTCCCAGCCAGGCGCGCCTGATGGAAGACCAGATCCGACAACTGGACGGCGACCCCGGCCCTGCGGACCTGATGCAGGTGGAAGTAGACGGCGAGCCAGCCTGGATCCCGAATCTGGAATACCTGGAATCCCTGGCCGTCGACGCACATCACTGAGCCTCCGGTCGGCATGGCGTGGCCGCCTGCAAATGTTATAATATTGCAAATTTTGCAGGATCCACGCCATGCCGGAACGCGCACTTCCCTACCGTCCCCATAATCATCAGGCCTGTGTCGCCCAGGCGTTGTCCGATGCCCATGCCATCTGCCGCGATGAAAACGCCCGCCTGACTCCGATCCGTGAACGGGTACTGGAGTTGATCTGGCAATCCCACAAGCCGCTGGGCGCCTACGATATTCTGGCCAAACTGTCCTCGGATGGACATAACGCCGCCCCCCCCACGGTCTACCGGGCCTTGGACTTTCTGCTTCAACATGGACTGGTTCACCGGATTGCCTCGCTCAACGCCTTCGTCGGCTGTGCCCATGCAGGTGAACATCATCGCGGTACTTTTCTGATCTGCCGACAGTGCGGCACGGTGCTGGAACTGGCCATGCCGGAACTCAATCAGGCCATCGAATCCGCGGCGCGCGCGGAAGCCTTCCTTCCTGACGACGTTACCCTCGAAGTGGCTGGCCTCTGCCCCCGCTGTCAGGGGGAGCAAACGAATGACTGACCCTCTGGTCCGGCTAGAACAGGTTACGGTGGCATTTGACGACCGGCCGGTGGTTGATCGGGTCAACCTGACCGTGAGCCGGGGCGATATCGTCACCATCATCGGCCCGAACGGTGCCGGCAAAACCACGCTGATCAAAACCGTTCTGGGGATTCAGCGGGCGACCAGCGGTCAATTATCGGTGGCGCCCGGCCTGGTGATCGGTTACGTACCCCAACACCTGACTCTGGAGCCCACTCTGCCACTGAGTGTCCGGCGCTTCATGCTGCTCAGCGGACGTGCACTGTCAGACTGCAAGGCAGCTCTGGAAAGGACCGGGGTCGCGCATCTACTGGATGCGTCCGTCCACCACCTGTCCGGCGGCGAAAAACAACGACTGCTGCTCGCCCGGGCACTGGCCCGGAAACCCGATCTGCTGGTGCTGGACGAACCCGCCCAGGGGGTCGATATCAATGGCCAGGCCACACTCTACGATCTGATTCGCCAGCTTCGGGATGAGCTGCACTGCGGTATCATCATGATCTCCCATGATCTGCATCTGGTGATGGCGGCCACAGACCGGGTTATCTGCCTTAATCAGCACGTATGTTGCAGCGGATATCCGGAGGATATTTCCCAGGACCCGGCTTTTGTGGAAACCTTCGGTCATCAGGTTGCCGAGTCTCTGGCGGTCTATCACCACCATCACAACCATCGCCATAACCTCCATGGCGATGTCGTCTCTACCGCGGACGCCCACGAAGGTTGCAGCCATGACCATCATTGATGCGGTGCTGGGCGACTTCTTCTGGCGGGCGCTGCTCGGCGGCCTGGGCGTGGCTTTGGTGGCCGGTCCCCTCGGCTGCTTCGTAGTCTGGCGTCGCATGGCCTATTTTGGAGATACGCTGGCCCATTCGGCCCTGCTGGGCATCGCGCTTAGTTTTCTGATCAGCGTGCCTTTGAATCTGGGTGTGGTGATTACCTGTGTGCTCATTGCGCTGGCCCTGGTGCTGCTGTCCCGGACCCGCACCCTGGCTACCGATACCCTGCTCGGCATCCTGGCGCACAGCGCGCTGGCCATTGGCCTGGTAACACTGAGCTTCATGCCGGATGTCAGGGTGGACCTGACCGGCCTGCTGTTTGGCGATCTGCTGGCCATGACCCGACAGGATCTGGTCTGGATCTACGGTGGCGCCGCCTTTATCCTGTCTCTGCTGGCGCTGCTCTGGCGCGGCCTGCTGATGAGCACCATTCATGAGGAACTGGCACGGGTAGAAGGGATTCCGGTGGAACGCCTGCGGCTGGCGTTGATGCTGATGTTTTCGCTGGTGATTGCGGTGGCCATGAAGATTGTCGGCGTCCTGCTGATTACCGCCCTGCTGATTATTCCGGCCGCAACCGCACGCCGACTGGCCCACAATCCCGAACACATGACCGCCCTGGCAGTGGTCTTCGGGGTGATGGCGGTGTCCGGCGGACTGACCCTGTCCTGGTACCTGGACACGCCGGCCGGACCATCGGTGGTGGTCACTGCATTTCTGGTGTTCCTGATGGTGTATGCAGGTGCCCGCCAGAGCCGGCACTGACCGTCCGCGCCACCAGTCAGCACAGGGCGGCGCCCGAATTGCCGGGCCGGTATTGCTGGTCTAAAGTTAGGCGGTATCCGAGCAGCAAAGGCCTCGCGGGAGCACACCAGCATGGACAGCGACCTTCGTAACACACCCGGCACCCGATTCCGGCTCTGGCCGGGTCTCTGGATGCCCGGGGTTATCCTGGGTATCGGCATACTGGTGTCAGTGGCACTGGCCAACACCCTGGCGCGAACTATCGCTGACCTTGGTCTTGAGGCCTACCATGCCAGGCATCAGGCTCTGGTTGCGACGATCGCAGCCCGACTACAACACACGCCGGGGCAGCAATTGCCTGCATCGCTGACCTCAGCTTTGGCGACAGATCTGCCCGAGGGCCTGCAGCTTCGAATCGATACTCTCGCCAGACACACCAAACAGGCTGTGCTGGAGCTCGGCAACGTAGACGAGCCCCGGGATTCCGAGGCCCTGCGTACCGAGCTGACACTGCCCGGCAGGCACTGGATGGTCACCACCACGCCCAGCGCAGGGTGGATAGACCGGGCCTCGAACCAGGCGCGCTGGCAGATTCTTACTGCAGGTGCCGGTATCTCGGTACTCGCAGCCTTACTGATGCTGGTTGCCTGCCGTCGACTGGCCATCCGCAATGCCAGAATCCGGCAGCAACAGGCACAACTCGATCGCGATCAACAACAGATTACCAATCTGCGGGTGGAGAAGTCTGTGCTCCGGCATGCGCTGAACGACAGCGAAGCAAGAAGCCGGGATCTGGTTCGGCTGGGCGGAGCGGTAATCGCCGAACTGGATCATCAGGGGCGCATCGGGTTTGTGTCCGCCCAGATTGCCGACATGCTCGGTCGCGCGCCCTCCGACCTGACCGATCAGCCATTTGAACAACTGGTATCCGAACAAGACCGCAGCCGGTTCCGGGAGAGCCTGGACAGCGCCCGCAGCGAGGAAGACCTGACCCGAACCGACCTGGCATTGATCGGGGCCGAGGACGCCCGGCCAGTGCGGGTCTGTCTGCGCCTGAAAACCATCAAGGATCCCGTCCACGGCATTACCGGCTTTCGGCTCAGTGCTACCCCGGACTAGGGCCCGCATAGACGGCCAGCGCGATCTACCAGCGACTCACAAGGGCTGAATCCGGTCCAGCAGCCGCCCACTCTCAACCAGCTCAAGAAACTCATCACCCAACCTGTCACTCTCCAAGATCGCTCGACGCCAGGCTCGTTCGCGACCGGCATCATCGCCGACGTACTTCTCGAAGTCCTTTCGATCCGGCAGTTTGCGATCCGGCAGGGTTGCCAGGTAATCCGGTGACGGCGATACCAGCACGACATCCTGCAGTCGACTGGCATCGCCCCGACGCCAGGGCAAGGTTTTATCGAACCAGCCGGGAACCACACGATCCGTAAAATGCGGATAGAGGATAATGCCAGGCTGCTGGTAAGGCAGGTCGAGGTGATAATCGAGCAGTCCGCCATCCCGGTATACACCCTCTGGCGCGCCCGGAATATTGCGGACTCCGGACATCACCAGAGGAATGGAAGCGGACGCCAGCAGGGCCGGCAACAGGTTATCCCGGCTCAGGGGCACTTCATGACTGGGGAAATCCACCAGGCTTGAGACCGGCGCGCGGCCCCGGGCATCGTGCACAATGCCACGTTCCATAAAACGACCCAGGTGCCGGCGGCTGACCATGTTGGCGCTGATAGCCCGCATCAACCCGAGGCTCAGCCTGCCCCGGGTATCGTGTTGCAACAGGCCAAGACTGCGCACTACTACAATGCTCAACCGGTACCAGGGATGGCTGAGCAGAAAGTCTTCCCGGCCCCCCAGCAGCTCCTCCAGAAACAGTATGCTTTTGCGGGAGATTTCCGCAGCGCTGACGCCTTTGGCAAATCGCTGACTGGTGTACAGCTCGGCCAGGCGGGCCAACTGGGCCTTGGGATCATCTGAAGAGGCAATGGCGGCAAACCGCCAGCTGCCGATGGAAGATCCGATCAGGGCCCTTTCCTGGGGAGCCTGCGGCAACCAGTCACCAAAAATGGCCTTGTCCAGGCCACTGATTCCCAGCGCCTTCGGGCCACCGGCTGCCCCCGGAATCACGTGAACATCTTCGGGCCCCAGCGGTTTTTGCTGCAGGCGCTGCAAAGCCCGGCGTCCCGCTCGGATGGTCAGTGCCGGCATCCGGCTGTGAATGGCAGTCATTCCTTTCTCCCCTGAAGTGTCCGGCGAGTGTATCCGACCGGCTGGAGACGGCCAACTGAACAGAATTCATGACGGCTATGTATATTCTGAATAACAGGTGCCTCCGGCATAGTTTTTACGAATTACGTCGATCCGTGGTTTTTGCTTTCGCCCATCACACTCCGTGCTAGACTGGAGCCATCGATTACAAACGGAAACATGCCGGTTATGAACAGCGGGAGTAGGCTGTGAATCTTTTTGCCTCGCCAAATACCCTGGCAACCAACCCGACCCTGGCTGTTCTCGGGTTCAAGCGGCAGCTGGTCTACCATCTGCACATCTGGGCCTTTATTGCGGTCGCCCCCCTGGTCATGGTGCAGTGGCAGCATGGCAACGTGCTGCTGTCATCCCTGTTGATTCTGTTCTGCGCCAACGCGGCCCTGGTGATCGCATTCCTGCGTTTTCGAAGCACCTATTTCTTCAAAGGCCGCCTGTTCCCCATTCTGGCCGTGGTGTGCGCCGCCTATTCCACTCTCATCAATGGCCACGCCGGGCTCTACTGGGCGTATCCTGCGGCCATTGCCCTGTTTTTTCTGCTTCCCCTGCGTGAAGCCATTTTCTGCAATGTCGTGTTTGTCTCGGTCATGGCGGTGGTGTCTTTCCTCAAGTTTCCAGAGGCAGACTTCTGGCGCATTACCTTTTCACTCGGTCTCAGTTGCCTGTTTGCCATGATCTTTGCCTGGCTGGTGGGGCGCCTGCAGGCCGAGCTTACCCGCCTGGCGACAACCGATCCACTGACCGGCTGCCTGAATCGCTCCCAGCTGGCCGACATCCTGAACAGCCAGATTCAGATGCGGGAACGCTATGAACGGGTGTCCAGCCTGGTACTGATTGATCTGGATTATTTCAAGACCATCAATGACCGCTGGGGCCACCTGGCCGGAGACAAGGTGCTCAAGGAAATGGCGCTGCGGGTACGCAAGCGGTTGCGGGAGAGCGATCAGCTGTTCCGTATCGGCGGCGAAGAATTCATGGTCGTGCTCCCGGAAACCCGGCAGAAAGACGCCGACACCCTGGCGCATCAGTTGCTGACCAGCATCAGCGCCCGGCCGTTTCTGGATGACATCCGGGTTACCGCGAGTGCCAGCGTGGCGGAAGTCACCCAGGGCGAGACCTGGTCAGTATGGCTCAACCGGGCAGACCAGGCTCTGTACGAAGCGAAATCCCGTGGCCGGAATCAGGTGGTGAACGCTCCCAGGCTCGCCAGCCAGGAGGACATCCTGGATCGGGCGCCAATGGCAGACCCGGCCACCGGCGGCACCACACCGGCCTGAGCTGGCTACTGCGCCTTGCGAAACTCCCTGTAGGCGCTGTAGACATCCCAGGGTTGCTCAAAGTGGGGGTAATGCCCGACATTGCGCAACATCACCACATCGGCCTGAGGGATCAGCTCCCGATAGCGCCGGGCCATGGCGGCGCCGGACACCGGGTCGGCACCGCCGGAAATCAGTCGCATGGGCTGCTCCGCCTTTTGCAACGCTCCGACCCAGCGGTTGCGGTGACAACGACGCTCCTCCATGAACTGGATCAGGCGGTGCAACACGCCCCGGCCGTTGTTGTAGTTCAGCAAATGCCAGAAGTCGTCCATGTCCTGCCTGCCCGGCGGATTACGCGCCCCGAACAGACGTCGAAAGTTGCGTTCGAAGAGCGATCGGCTGAGGCCCCGGCCAATGAGGCCACCCAGGGGGCTGCGCAGAATCTTCTGGATAAACAGGGGATGGTGAACTTCCGGAAACAGACCACCGTTTAGCAGGCAGACACTGCTGACGGCAAACGACAGCTCGCCCTCCTGCTCGCGGGCCAGCAGTTCCTGGACGACGGTGGTGCCGTAGTCATGGCCGAACAGGTGGACCCGCTCCAGACCCAGCCCCTCAATCCAGCCCTGAATCAAATCCGCCTGATCTTCGATGCTGTAGGAATAATGCAAAGGTTTATCGGAAAAGCCGAAACCGAGCATGTCCAAAGTCAGCAGGTTATGCTCGCGCACCAGCATGGGCCAGATCCGGCTCCAGTCCCAGCTCGCGGTCGGAAAGCCGTGCAGCAGAACCAGCGGCTCCCCCTGCCCGCCCATGCGGCTGAAGATGGCGTGGCCCTCGTAACTGAACCATTTGCCAGCCTGCTGCCAGGCTTCCAGCGTAAATGTGTCCTGGCGACCAGAGGCCGCCACTTCTGAACCCGGTATCACCTGTTCCATGTGCAATCCATGACCGTACCCGAAACCCTCACACTTTAGTGCAAAGCTGCGGCCACGACCATATCGCCTTTGGCGGCCTGTGCGGTGGTCCTTTTCAGAGCCACAGACGTAAACCATGGAGATACCCGGCGAATTGCCTTAAGCTTTGGCCTTTTTCAGACACCCCAAACCGGAATCAATTATGTCTCTACCCCTTGATGATCTGGCCGATCACTACCGCACCATTATCCAGGGCCTGGGCGAAGACCCGGATCGAGAAGGCCTCCAGAACACGCCCATGCGTGCAGCCAAGGCCATGCAGTTCCTCACCCGCGGCTACCAGCAGGACCTCGAAGAGCTGGTCAACAACGCCGTATTTGAATCCGCCATGGACGAAATGGTGGTGATTCAGGACATCGAGCTGTACAGCATGTGCGAACACCATATGCTGCCCTTCATCGGCAAGTGCCACATCGCCTATTTGCCCCAGGGCAAGGTGCTGGGCCTGTCCAAGTTTGCCCGCATTGTCGACATGTATGCCCGCCGGTTACAGATTCAGGAAAACCTGACCCGGCAGATCGCCGAGGCCATCGAGAGCGTTACCCAGGCCAAGGGTGTTGCGGTGGTCATTGAAGCCCAGCACATGTGCATGATGATGCGCGGCGTCGAGAAGCAGAATTCGCGCATGAAAACCTCCATGATGCTCGGGCAGTTCCGCAAATCCCAGGCAACCCGGACCGAGTTCCTGAATCTGATTTCAAGCAACCGCTAACATCCGACTGACCCCAGGGAGTTGTTATGGCAAACGCCCAGAAACCACTGGCCCGTGTCCAGATCAAGAATCTTCTGCTGCGTGCCTATATCGGCATCAAGGAAGAAGAGATCAACAACCAGCAGGATGTGGTGATTAACGTTTGCCTGACCTACGATGCCTCCGAGGCTATCGAGCGCAATGAAATCTCTGCTGCGCTCAACTACCGGACCATTACCAAGCAGATTATCGCCCATGTGGACGGCCAGCGGTTCGCCTTGCTGGAGCGCCTGACCCACGAAGTATTGACCATCGTCATGGAACATGGCGCCGTGCGTTGGGCCGAGGTAGAAATCGACAAGCCCCATGCGCTACGTTATGCAGAATCGGTTTCCGTGACTCTGGAAGCCAGTCGCGACTAGGAGAATCTGCATTATGCCCAGCAACAGCCCCGAACAGATCCGGGAGATTCTGGAATCGGTTAATACCATCGCCCTGGTGGGTGCCAGCGAGAAGACCAACCGGCCTTCCCATGAAGTGATGGAATACCTGCAGCACCAGGGCTATCGGGTGATTCCGGTTAACCCGCGCCTGGCCGGTCAGCAGGTTCTGGGCGAAACCGTCTATGCAGACCTCGCCACACTTCCAGAGCCAGTGGATATGGTGGAACTTTTCCTGGCTCCTGAGCGTACCGATGCCGTGATCGATCAGGCCATTGAGCAGAAGGTTCCGGTGCTCTGGCTGCAGATTGGTGTGATCAATGAAACCGGCGCCCAGCGTGCCGAAGCCGCCGGCCTGACGGTGGTGATGGATCGCTGCCCCAAGCAGGAAATACCGCGGCACGGCCTACGCACCCCGGCCAAACGCTGACCTGTCTTACTGTCCCTGGTGCATGACTGATATCGGTAGCCGGCATGAAAACCGGCTGCCGAAGCTGAGCTGGATCAAGAGCCAGATCACAGTTTCAGATCGTAACTGTTACCAATTGCGACAGTCTGACATACTCTCTGAACAATAATTCGAAGACTGGCAGGACCATGTGGTTCCGAAGTAAACCAGGCAAGTCCAGAGCCGCCGCTAAAGGCCGCGATGTTCAGAGCACTCCCAAGGCGTCTGCAGACGTTGTACTGGAACGGGTGCGTCTGCCCGTGGACCTGCTTCAGTCCGGCATGAAAGTGGTCAAGCTTGACCGCCCCTGGACCGAAGTGCCGGTTCTGTTCCAGGGTTTCACCCTGCAGACAGAGGCCGAAGCCCGGGTACTGCGCCAGTATTGCGCCTGGGTCGTGGTCGAAGATGAGGCTGAAAAGCTGGCCCCGATTCTGGATCAGATTCCCCACCTGAAACAACGTACCACCGAACCCCTGCAGGAAACCCGCACGCTCGAACAGGAACTGCCCCGGGCTGCCGACGCCTGGAGCCGGACCCAGCAATTTGTGGAAAAGGTGATCCGGGACATCGAGCAGCATAACGATCTGGAGCTGGCCTCCGCCCGCCCCCTGATTCGTTCCTGCGTAGACAGTGTCAAAGCCAACGCCAGTGCCATGTTCTGGATGGCCCGAATCAAGAACCGCGACGCCTACACCGCCGAACACTGTCTGCGCGTCGCCATTTTTACTGTGGCCTTTGCCCGATTTCTGGGCCTGCCTGAAGATGATCTGGAAGTGGCCGGCATGTGCGGGCTCTTACACGATATCGGCAAATTGCGGGTACCGGACGAAATCCTCAACAAACCCGGGCCGCTGTCCCCCCAGGAATATGAGGTGATGAGGAAACACACCACTCTTGGCCATGAACTCCTGAAACAGGACCCAAGCCTGGACCCGATCATCAGCGATGTGACCCTGCATCACCATGAACGTATCGACGGCCGGGGTTATCCGCAGCAATTGCCCGAATGGCAGATCAGCCGGTTTGCTCGCCTGATTTCCATTGTCGACGCCTACGATGCCATGACCAGCGACCGCTGTTACCGTGACGGCATGTCACCGGCCGACGCCGTTCGCATCCTGTATAAAAATCGTGCTCAGCAGTTTGATGCCGACATGGTGGAGGCCTTTATCCGGATGATCGGGATTTATCCCCCCGGCAGTCTGGTGGAACTGAATACCGGTGAAGTGGCTCTGGTGGTCAGCACCCACCCAGGACGCAAGTTAAAACCAAAAGTGGAAATCCTGCTGGATGATAACAAACATCCGGTTACACCGCGGATTATGGACCTGGGCAGCCAGACCACCGCGGACAGCCCCACCAGAGAAATCAAAGCGGCGTTGCCGGATGGGGCTTTCGGTCTCGCTCTAGAGGGCCGAATCAAACAGCTAATGGCAAAGAGCGTTGCAAATCATTCATAATCAGCGCGAGCCTGCCGTTAACCCAGGTATCCAGAACCCACTCACTCCGGAGCATGATGTGGAGAAACCCGAGACATCCATCAGACTGGTCGTTCGTGCGCTGATGAGCCCGGTTTTCCCGGTTCTGATCTTCCTGGTGTTTCTGGGTATTGCCTCCGGGCTCCGGGTTGGCCTGATCCAGCAGAATACCCACCAGATCCAGACCAATCTCAGCAATGAAGCCAGAGCACTCGCCAACAACCTTGAGCGAGAATTCATGGTGCACCTCGATGCCATCGGGCGTATGGCCATGCGCATGCAGGCCAATCCATCCCAGACCGAGGCGCTCTGGCGTGAGGATGCGCGCAATTATCTGAGAGACTTCGGGGTTTACCAGGCCATTGAATGGATTGACCGCAACTACATCATCCGCTGGCTGGAACCCCTGAGCGGCAACAACGATGTCATCGGTTTCAATGTCGCCTTCAATGAACAGCGGCGAGCGGCGCTATCGCGGGCTGCAGCCTCCGGACAGTACGATATTTCCGGCATCATTGACCTTCGACAGGGCGGAGAGGGTCTGGTGATCTATCATCCTGTCGGGCGGGGTGATGCCAATAACGGTTTCATGGCTGGCGTTTTCAGAATGAATACGCTGGCAGAGCAAATGTTGACCCGGCGGGTCCTTGAACAGTTCCAGGTCACCATCACCCAGAGTGACCAGACCAGTTATCTGCTGAACACCTCGTCGGACCTTGATAACTCGCTGAACCACACCGTACCGATCAACCTGCCTTCGCTGGACTGGTCACTCACACTCACGCCTTCGAGACAATGGGTCGAAGGCCAGCGCAGCAGCTGGCCTACCATGACCTTTACCAGCCTGCTGCTGATGGGCCTGCTCACCAGCCTTACTACCCTGCTGGTGCAACTCATCCTGAAACGCAACCAGGCTCTGCTCAAAACCCGGAAAGAGCTGGAACAGGAAATCGATCAGCGAGTAGCCATGCAGGTGGACCTGGAACGGCTGGAGTCGACCGACACCCTCACGGGTCTGGCCAATCGCCGCTTCTTCATGGAAGACCTTGCGCATACCATCAACATTGCCGATCGACAGCTGCGCCAGATCGCCCTGGTGATGCTGGATCTTGACCGCTTCCAGATGCTTAACGATTCCCTCGGGCATCAGTTCGGGGATGAGCTTCTGATCAAGGTGTCTGAACGCCTGAACGGGTTGAGCAATGAGCGGGTACTGGTCGCCTACTCCGGTGGTGACGAGTTTATGGTGTGTCAGCAGCAGGTCGATGACATTGACGATGTGATTCACCTGCTGGGCCAGATCAAGCAGTGTTTCGCCGCGCCGTTCGAGGTGCAGGGCGAGGCTCACAGTATTACCGCGACAATGGGTGTGGCGGTTTACCCCCAGAGTGGTCTGGACGCGGATACGCTGTTACGCAATGCCGATATTGCCCTGTACCGGGCCAAGGAGCAGGGCCGTAATACGTACCAGTTCTATACCGAGGGCATGCAGGACCGCGAAGTGCTGCGTCTTGAGCTGGACCGTGACCTGAGCCAGGCGCTGGCCAACGATGAATTTGTGCTTTATTTCCAGCCCCAGCTCAATCTCGACACCGGCCAGATCAACAGTGTCGAGGCGCTGATTCGCTGGCAACACCCGGTTCGCGGGCTCCTGCCTCCGGTGGAGTTTATTCCGCTGGCTGAGGAAAGCGGCCGGATTACCGAGATTGGCCGCTGGGTGGTACTGGCCGCCTGCCGTCAACTGGCGCGCTGGAAAGGCACGCCCTGTGAGCACCTGAGAGTCGCGGTGAATCTGTCCGGCCGCGAACTGGATGATGATTCCCTGATTGACCATATCCGTTCAACCCTGGCATCGGAGGCGTTGGATCCGTCCCGGCTGGAGGTGGAACTGACTGAGGAAATCTTTATCCAGAACATCGAGCACAACCTCAATCAGTTATCCCAGCTGCACCAGTTGGGTGTGCATCTGGCGATTGATGACTTCGGGGTTGGTTACTCGTCGCTGGGTTATCTGAGGGATTTCCCGGTCGACCTGCTGAAGATTGACCGGTCGTTCATTACCGATGTCACTGAGCGCCACGATGATGCAGTGATTACCCGGGCGGTGATCAATCTGGCCCACAACCTGGGCATTCAGGTAGTGGCTGAAGGCGTCGAGACGGAGGAGCAACTGAACTTCCTGAAAGCGCACCGATGCAATCTGGCCCAGGGCTACCTGATCAGCCGGCCGATTCCGGCGGCCGATCTTGAGCGCGCACTGGCCGAGGGTATTCTGATCCCGGGCCTGCCCGTGGATTCCGGTTTGTAATTACCGGGCCAGAGCTCCACACTTCACTTTCAACGGTTTGTCACGAGAGCATTATGTCGGCCAGATATCTGACTTTGGAGCAGGATGCACAGCTTCGCCGCTGGGAGCGGTGGAACCGGAATTATTTTGTGTTTGCGTTTGTGGCGCTGATTGTGGTGCTGGTGTTCAGCAGTCAGTTGGGGCTGTCGTCCGGCGATGACTGGGGGTCGCTGGGGGTGTTGCTGGCGTTGCTGGTGGCGCCGATTGTGGTTCTGCAGTTGCGGCTGAGGTGCCCTGCCTGTGGCGTGAAAATTGGCTGGCAGGCGAAGCTGATGGCTCCGGATCAGTGCAAGTCCTGTGGTGTGTTTCTGCGTTCGAAAAACGCTTCTTCCTGAGTTTCTCTCCGAAAACCTTTGACCTGTGAGTTGGTCACAGGTTTTAGTCTTGTTCTGTGGATTTGGGAGAATGCCGTGTCGGTGTGGGTGGCGCTTCCGAAAACCGCTGCAAGTACTTCCCTGTACGCCATCCATGGCTACGAACATTTTCGGAAGCGCCACCCACACCAACACTCCGAAACATCTGAACAAGTCTCCCATCCACCCACATGCTCGTTGGGGGATTCGGCACCATGAAAGTCAAAGAAATCGCCACCGCCGCCGGGGTTAACCCGGATACCGTCCGGTTTTACACCCGGGAGGGTTTGTTGCGCCCTACCCGGAATCCGGACAACAACTATCAGCAGTACGATGCCGAGGATCTGCGACGGTTGCGGTTTGCCCGCAAGGCACGGCAGCTGGGGTTTTCTCTGCCGGAGATACGGCAGATTCTGGAGCAGGCGGACGATCATCATTCGCCCTGCCCGATGGTTCGGGATGTGTTCCAGCAGCGGTTAGCGGAAGTCGAGAGGGAAATTTCGGAGTTGCAGAAGTTGCGGGCGCGGATGGTGTCGGCCTTGTCCACCTGGCAGGAGATGCCCGATGGAACGCCGGATGGACATACGATTTGTCGGTTAATCGAACATTGGGATGATCCTTCGTCATCATCCTGCTGTGAGGAGTCTTGAGTGATGAGTGAAGCATCGGTTCTGAAAACTGCGCTGAGTATTTCCGGCGCCTCTTGTCAGGGTTGTGCGAAGAAGATTCGTCATGCTCTGGAGCCGCTGACCGGTAGCACCGAGCGGGTGGAGGTGAATCTCGACGAGCAGACCGTGGCCCTGCCCGAGGACGTGGATAGCGCCGAGGCGGCACGGATTGTGACAGAGGCTGGCTACCCGGCGGAGCCTTTGGTTCATAACGAACCCTCCGGCAGTTGCTGCGCATCCAAAAAAGGCAAGTCCGCCGCTGATAAGGCGCCGGACCCGGATACACCGGCCGCCTCGACCGACGTCGAGCCATCGGATGCCGGCGACGGGCAGATCGCGCTGGCGGTCAGCGGGGCCACCTGTGCATCCTGTGTGAATACCATTGAGAAGGCGTTGATGTCGGTCCCCGGTGTCACTCACGCCCATATGAATCTGGCGGACAGCACCGCGACCGCCAGCGGTGATGCCGATCCGCAGGCGCTGGTGCAGGCGGTGGAGAGTGCGGGTTATGGTGCCCGGGTGATTGAAGACGCGGATGCCGCCGACGACCGCAAGCAGGAAGAGGACAAGAAGCAGTACAAGGTACTGCTGGTGAAGATGGCCATCAGTCTGGGGCTGGGCCTTGGGTTGATGATCTGGGGCATGGGCTTCGGGTCGATGATGGTGACCGAGGCCAATCAGCTTACCTGGATCAATCTGGGCATTCTCACTCTGGGGGTGATGATTGCCACCGGCGGGCATTTCTACACCGGGGCCTGGAAGGCGTTCAAACATCATAACGCCAATATGGACACGCTGATTGCTCTGGGTACCGGCACCGCCTGGCTATATTCGATCGTGGTGGCCAGTGCGCCGGAGGCGCTGCCGGAGATGGCGCGCCATGTGTATTTCGAGGCCTCGGCGATGATCATTGGCCTGATCAATCTGGGCCAGGCCCTGGAGTTGCGGGCCAAAGGCAAGACCTCGGAAGCGGTGCGCCGGCTGCTGGATTTGCGGGCGAAAACGGCCCGGGTGATCCGCGATGGCCAGGAACAGGATATTCCCGTTGAAGAGGTTCAGAAAGGCGACCGCATCCGGGTGCGCCCGGGCGAGAAGCTGCCGGTGGACGGGGTGATTGCCGAAGGCACCACCCGCATCGATGAAAGCATGCTGACCGGTGAGCCAATGCCTGTGGGCAAGGGCGAAGGCGATGAGGTCTCGGCCGGTACTCTGAACACCCACGGCTCGATTATCTATGAAGCTACCCGGGTGGGCAGCGAGACCGCGCTGGCCCAGATCATCAAGCTGGTGAAGAAGGCCCAGGGCTCGAAACCCGCCATTGGCCGGCTGGCAGACAAGATCTCTTCGGTGTTCGTGCCCACGGTGATGCTGATTGCCGTGGTGTCGGCGCTGGTGTGGTACAACGTCGGGCCGGAGCCGGCGGTGGTGCACATGATGGTGGCCGCCACCACGGTACTGATCATTGCCTGCCCCTGCGCGTTGGGGCTGGCCACGCCCATGTCGGTGATGGTGGGCGTCGGCAAGGCAGCAGAGTACGGTGCGCTGATTCGCCAGGGCGATGCCTTGCAGACTGCCGGAAAAATCGATCTGGTGATTCTGGATAAAACCGGCACCATTACCGAGGGCCATCCCGCGGTAACCCGGGTGCACGCGGCAAACGGCGATGAGACGCGCCTGCTGGCATTAGCCGCCGGGCTGGAGCAGCATTCCGAGCATCCGCTGGCAGAAGCCATTCTGGACAGGGCCCGCGAGAACGATATTGAGCCAGAACCGGTCTCCGGCTTCGAAGCGCTCAATGGCAAAGGTGTGCAAGGCAAGCTTGATAGCGAACCGGTACGCCTGGGCAATCGGCGCTGGCTGGAAGCCGAAGGGCTGTCTGTCGAGGCTCTGGATGATGCCGCCGCAACCATTACCCGGGAGGCCGGCACGCCGCTGTTCCTGGCGGTGGGCCAGCAAGTGCTGGGTGTCATCGGCGTGGCAGATGCGATCAAACCGGATTCCGAGGCTGCCATCCGGCGCCTGCACGACGCTGGCATCAAGGTGATGATGGTCACCGGCGATGTCGATGCCACCGCCAAGGCCATTGCGGCCAAGGCCGGCATCGATGACTACCGGGCCGAGGTGTTGCCGGAGGACAAAGCCGAAGTGGTCAGCGAAATGCGAGGTAAAGGCCACACGGTGGCCATGGTGGGGGATGGCATCAACGATGCCCCGGCGCTGGCGGCTGCGGACGTGGGCTTTGCCATCGGTACCGGCACCGACGTGGCCATTGAAAGTGCGTCCATCACCCTGATGCGAGGTTCCCTGCACGGGGTGCCGGACGCCATCGAGATCTCCCGGGCGACCGTGAAGAACATTCACCAGAACCTGTTCGGAGCCTTTATCTATAACTCCCTGGGTATTCCGGTGGCCGCCGGCCTGCTCTACCCTGTGTGGGGCATCCTGATGAGTCCGATCCTGGCCGGCGCCGCCATGTCGCTGTCTTCAGTGACGGTGGTTTCCAACGCCAACCGGCTGCGGCTGTTCAAGACCAGCCAACCCCAGGTATCTGCAGAGGAGCGGAACTGATGACAACATTTCTGGTCAATGCCGGTGGTCTCGCCCTGATGGCTGCCATTGTCTGGTGGTTCTGGCTCTCCGGCTCTAACTCGGACAACTCCGATCAACATCACTGAGGTAATCACCATGAGAAGACACACCCTTACCCTCGGCCTGATGGCTGCCCTGGGATTCAGCACCACCGCCCTTGCCGGCGGTGCGGCCCAAAGCATTCATGTGTACAAATCCCCCACGTGCGGCTGCTGCGGCGACTGGATCGACCATCTGGAAGAAAATGGTTTTGATGTCACCGCCACCAACAGCGACGACATGGGCAGGATCAAAGCCGAAGCCGGGCTGATTCCGGGTCTGGGCAGTTGCCATACCGCCTTTGTCGACGGTTATGTGATTGAAGGCCATGTGCCGGCAGACGACATCAAGCGCCTGCTGGCGGAAGCCCCCAAGGCCACCGGCCTGAGCGTACCGGGTATGCCGGCGGGCTCTCCGGGTATGGAGATGGGCGACCGGAAAGATCACTACAAGGTTATTCTGTTCAACGACCAGGGACAGACGCGGGTGTTCAACCAACACAACTGATGGTTCTGCCTATTTTTTCTACACGATAGCCCCGCTCTGTTCTATGATGGAGTATAGATTCAGAACACGATTGGCAAGGACACATTTTGAGCCTCAAAACCCGCATTCTCGGGCTGGCCGCGCTGTTGATCATAGCGGCAGGAACCGCTTCCTGGCTGGCCTATCGGGCATTATCGGAAGATATTATTGAACGCTGGGGCCAGCAGGTCGCCGAGATCCAGGTACGCTATGACAGCGCCCGGCTGTTGCAGTCCCTGGAGCGGGAAATCGGGCTGGCCCGGCAAATGGCCCGCTCCTCCACACTGATTCAGTGGGCTCAGTCACCGGAAGACCCCGCGCTGGAAAACCAGGCCATCCGCCAGATGGAGAGTTTCCGCAGCAACTTCCGGGATAACAGCTATTTTGTGGCCCTCCGCTCCAATGGTCATTACTACTACAACAACGTCTCCAACGATTACGCTGGCGACCAGTTCCGCTATGTGCTGAGCCCGGACAAACCCGACGATGCCTGGTTCTTTCAACTCATTGAGGAAGGCCGCGATTTTCACCTGAACGTCAATCCCGATACCGAACTTGGCGTTACCAAGCTGTGGATAGACGTGCTCATGCGCGATGCCGACAACAACATTGTCGGGATGGTGGGTACCGGCCTGAATCTGGACGACTTTCTGCAGGACATTGTCGACATCGGCCAGGACGGCATTACCACCCTGTTCGTGGACTATAACGGCGCCATCCAACTGTACCGCGATCGCAACTACATCGATTTTGCCACCATCATCAAACCCGAAGGCCAGAAAAACACCGTGGATCTGCTGTTCGACGATCCCCAGGACAAACAGCAGATTCTGGGCATGCTGCAGATGCTCAAACAGCGTAATGGCGAAGATGGCGCGGTGGAAAGCGGGTTTGTGTCGGTGGATGGCCGCAAGCATCTGGCCGGCGTGGCCTTTCTGCCCGCCATTGGCTGGTTTGAGATTACCCTGCTGGACCTGAACACACTGATCCCCCGGAGCTATCTCTGGCCTCTGGTAGCGGTGTTTCTGGTCAGCCTGCTGGTCACCCTGGTGCTGTTCCACCAGATCATACAGTCCCGCATTCTGCGCCCGGTCATCAGCCTCGAGGAAGCCGTGCACCGGTTACGGGACGGTCGCTTTGATCTTCCCTACCTGCCCAAACCGGACAACGAGATCGGCCGCCTGGTGGATCATTTCGAAAAAATGTCCCACTCCCTGCAAGATACCACCCGCGAGCTGGAACAGAAGGTGGCCCACCGCACCGAAGAACTGCAGCGCCTTGCCCGGGTCGATGCCCTGACCGGTCTGAAGAACCGGCGGGGCCTGGACGAGGTGATGAATGAGGAAATTCAGCGCGCGGAAAGGGAGCAGAACGGCTTCGGGCTTCTGTGGCTGGACATAGACCACTTCAAAGCCATCAACGACAGCCAGGGCCATCAGGCCGGCGACGAGATTCTGTGCCGGGTTGCGCTCTGGCTGAAAGCGGCGGTTCGGCCCTACGACTACCCCGGTCGCTGGGGTGGCGACGAGTTTGTAGTCCTGCTCTCACCCTGCGATGCCGCCACGCTGGAGCAGATTGCCTGTCGTATTCGCGCCAGTGTCGAGCAGGAAAGCCAGCGCACTGGAACAGCTGTAACCATCAGTGTTGGCGGCTATTTTTGCCAGCCCGGTGAAGATCTCGATGTCCTGCTACGCAACGCCGACCAGGCTCTGTATGAGGCCAAGCGAAACGGCCGGAATCGGGTCTGCATCCGCACGGGTGCCGGCGAGGCCATTCATCCGGCCTGACAGATCTGACTCGCACTGGCAGAACCGTTATACTCCGCTGCAACACACTTTTTTATTCAGGTTATCTCTTCATGCTCAACGCCGACGCTCTCAATCAGTTGCGCCAGCTGAAAACCGACATCAAACAGAACAAGGTGGTCTTCCCCGGTACCGTCAAGTCCACCAACGGTCGTTTCGGCTTTGTGGCCCTGGATGAAGGGCGGGATGTGTTTCTGCCTCCCGAGGAAATGCAGAAAGTCCTGCCCGGTGATCGGGTCAATGTCACCGAACACGAAGTGGAAAAAGGCAAAACCCAGGGCGTTGTCGACGAGCTGCTGGAATCGCACCTGGCCACCTTCGTGGGCCGCTATCTGATCAAGGGCAAAGGCCACTTTGTGGCACCGGAAACCCCGGGCATCAACCGCTGGATTTTTATTCCGCCGAAAGAGCGCAAGGGCGCCCAGCCCGATGACTTCATCTACTGCCAGATTCACCGCCATCCGATCAAGGACGGCAAGGGCCAGGCGAAGGTGCTGCGGGTGATCGGCAAGGCCGGTGAGCCGGGCATCGAACGGGCTTTCACCCTGGCCAACTTCGATTTGGCCGATGCCTGGCCGGAAGAAGTGCAGAAGCAGGCCGACACCCTTACTGAGGAATCCGTTGCCTCACACCGAGAGGGCCGGGAAGACCGTACCGAGCAGCCCTACGTGACCATCGACAGTCCGGGCACCCAGGATATGGACGATGCCCTGATGGCAACCCCGAATGCCACTGGCTGGACCCTGTCCATCGCCATCGCCGACCCGACCGCAATGATCGACCCGGGCAGCCCGGCCGAAGAAGAAGCCTTTAACCGCGCCACCGCCATCTATTTCCCGGGTGAGCCACTGCCGATGTTACCGGACGCCATCAGCACCCGCCTGTGCTCGCTGATGCCAGAGGTACCCCGGTTGGCCCTGGTGTGCGACCTGCAGGTGAACAACGATGGCAGCCTGGGCGACTACAGCTTTCGCCAGGCCGTCATCCGCTCCCAGGGCAAGCTGAGCTATGAGCTGGTGTCACACCTGATTGAAGGTCGGGAAGACGATGACATCAAGGCCTTGCCCGAAGCCGTCGCCAACAGCCTGGACCAGCTGCATCAGGCCGCCACTGCCCTGCGCAAATGGCGCTCAGAGCACGCGTTACTGAGCAATGATCGCCCCGAATTCCGGTTGCGTCTGGACGAAAACAAGCGGATCCGGGTGATTGAACCGGCAGTGCAGAACGAAGCCCACCGGCTGGTGGAAGAATGCATGGTTGCGGCCAATCGTTGTGCGGCCGATTTCCTGCAAAAGCAGGGGCAAGGCCTGTTCATCCAGCATCCGGGGCTGCGGGACGACCGCGCCGACAATATCCGTAAACTGCTGGAAGGTTACGCCCCACATCTGGCCGAACTGGATGCCACCAGTGCCGAAGGCTTCAAGGCGTTGATGAAACACACCGATGGCCTGCAGGCCGATGTGCCGGTCAAGTCCATTCTCTCGCGCCAACTGGCCCGGGCCGAACTGGGCTTCGAGCCTGCTCCGCATCAGGGTATGGGACTGGCGGCCTACACCACCTTTACTTCACCGCTGCGCAAGTTCTCGGACTTCTACGTGCACCGTCTGATCAAGGCCGCACTCTGGGATCAACCCATCAAGGCCCTGAACCCGCAGCAGCTGGAGAGTCTTCAAACCACCCAGTTCCGCGCCCGCATGGCTGCCAACACCCTGGAGGCCTGGCTCAAGAGCGATTACGCCAAAGGCCTGCCGGCAGATCCGATGGAAGGCACCATTACCCGCACCATGCCGTCGGGGTTTTTCGTCCGCCTGGATTGCAACGGCCTGGAAGGCTTTGTCAGTTGCAAGGATCTGGAGGGCAAGTTCAGCTTTGATCCGGTTACGCTGCGCCTGGTTCACAACAAGAACGGACGGATCTTCCAGCTGGACCAGCGGGTAACCGTGAGTTTTTCCGGTGTGGACGAAGAGCGTCGGCAGATCAACTTCAAACTGCTCGAGGCCGAGGACATTAATCCCGGAACCGACGACAAGGGTTGAAAACCAGCCGGGCAGACACACCGTATCTGTTCAGAGGTCTTCTGTTTTCAGGAGGTGTGTTATGCCCATCAGTCCTCAGGAATTTCTGCGAAAGTACGGCTTCGACAAGGAAGAAGAAGAGCCCGACCACAGCCTGCGCCACAATGCCATGGAGCATGCCAGGCATTTGAAACGCCCCCATGCCGGCACTCCCCATGACTGGGAAGAGTGGGAAAGGTTCAAGAAGGAACACCCGGATCAGGTCGAAGACGACGACTGACCCGGGACGGCATCAGCTAGGGTTCTGGTCCTGCCGGGCCAGCATTCGCCCTAGCCGCTCGTCTTTGGCACGCCACAGATCGCCCAACCAGTCCTTGACGTTGCGGCGGTGCTCGGCGTCCTCAGAGTAATCCCTGCCCTTGAGGTGTTCCGGAATGGCCTGGGTATCAATGGTCATCCGGATCTCCGGCACCCGCCCACAAATGAAGTCCCAGAACGTTGGAGCGCCATCGGGATAGGCAATCGTGACATCTACCAGGGTATCAATGGAATCACCCATGGCATCCAGCACAAAGGCCACTCCACCGGCCTTGGGCACCAGCAAATGCTGGTACGGTGACTTCTGCCGGTCGTGCTTGGCCGGGGTAAAACGGGTGCCTTCCACAAAGTTCATCACGCTCACCGGCGTGTAGCGGAATTTCTCACAAGCCTTGCGGGTCGCCTTCAGATCATCGCCCCGTTTTTCCGGGTGCTTGATCAGGTATTCCCGGGTGTAGCGTTTCATAAACGGGAAATCCAGCCCCCACCAGGCCAGGCCGATCACCGGCACCCAGATCAGCTGCTGTTTCAGGAAGAACTTCAGAAACGGCGCCTGGCGATTGAACACCCGCTGCATGGCGAGGATATCCACCCAGCTCTGATGATTGCTGAGCACC
The DNA here is from genome assembly GCF_000475355.1 of Marinobacter sp. C1S70. Classification (NCBI taxonomy): domain Bacteria; kingdom Pseudomonadati; phylum Pseudomonadota; class Gammaproteobacteria; order Pseudomonadales; family Marinobacteraceae; genus Marinobacter; species Marinobacter sp. C1S70. The sequence goes on from NZ_AXBW01000013.1 coordinate 83,696, forward strand.
AGATACCAGCTCTCGCGCTTGAGCTTGTCGGCGCCTTCCACGTGCCAGCGGGTATTGTGGGTGAGCTTCATCCAGCCTGTATTGCAGGCCACCCACGACTCCGAAATCCAGATGATCACGCGGGTGCACAACACCCGGAAACCCTTGTGCGGAATCACCAGCTTGAACACCGCGGGGATATAGAGCAGCAGGCACCAGAACACGGTGTTCAGGCCGAGTAGCAGGGAATTAAGCACGCCAATAACGGGGGCAGGCAGGAAACTGAGCATGGGCATCCTGTTGTGGTTGTTGTTTCCGAAGCCCGCAATCATAGCAACCTGGCAGCCGCTTGGGCAGTGGCCCGAAGTGACCAAAACGCCGACCGGATGTGACAGTCTTGCCATGGCTGGGGGAATGAATCCACTCTATTATCTGACTCCACACGCACCGCAGCTACACCGGACACCCTATGCGCAACCCCCTGAAATCCGCTATCAAGACCTCCTCCGGCCTCGCCCGCCAGAGCGCACTCTACGCTGGCAATGCCTTCGACCGGATTTTCCGGGCGGCCAGCCTGGTACAGGCAGGCCAGACCCCGTTCGAAACCCTGCACAGCAATGGGCTGGTGAGCCTGCGATACTATCCGCCGCTGGAGGAGGATTTCATTGAACTGGATGGCATGGTGATCCCGGTAGAACGCAAGACCCACCGCACGCCGATCGTCATCATTCCTCCTCTGGCCGTAAATATGCTGATCTATGATCTGTTTCCCCAGCGAAGTCTGGTGCGTTTCCTTCGAGCCAGAGGATTTGAGGTCTATCTGATCGACTGGGGTATGCCGGGCCGGGAACATACCCACTACAACATGCATACCTATGTTGCCGAATTCCTGCCGGAGTATCTGAATCGGGTCCGGGAACACAGTGGGGAACAGGAACTGTCACTGCATGGCTGGAGCATGGGCGGCATGTTCACGCTGTTCTACTCTGCCCTCAGCAAGGACCAGCACATCCGCAACGCCATCGTCCTGGGCCTGCCCATCGACAGCCATGCTTCCGGCCTGATTGGCTGGATGTATCAACGGATTGCCGATGTCGCCGAACTGGTTCGCAAGCGCACCGGCTTCCGGCTCCACGACATGAAACCGCACTGGTTCCACACCCCGGGCTGGGCCAACACCATCGGCTTCAAGTTGACCAACCCGGTTGGCAGTGTGATGGGTTACTGGGAGTTGATCGTGCGCCTGGGCGACCGCGAATTCGTCACCAACCATGCCACCACCTCGGCCTTTCTGGACCGGATGGTAGCCTACCCCGGCGGCGTCATCCAGGACACCGTGGTCCGGGTCTGGATTGATAACCAGTTGGCCAAAGGCCAGATCCAGATTGGCGACGACTTCGCGCGACTGGAAAACGTAAACGCCAACTTACTGGCTATCGCCGGCCAGGAGGACACCCTGGCTACACCCGGCGCCGCCAAGCGAGTGATGGACCACGTCAGCTCCACGGATAAGACCTTCCGGGTGGCCCCCGGCGGGCACATGGGGATACTGGCCGGAAGCAAAGCGCCCCGTGCGTCCTGGCTTGAGCTGGCCGACTGGTTGGCTGCAAGGTCTGACTGATACTGCTTTCACAAGCGGCAGGTGGCAGGGAGGGCTTTCCACCGCTGACTTTCCGTCTTCCCTGCTTTAAACTGCCACCCATGAAACCTGTTGATATGTTGAGCCTGGATCTGCGATCTCTGGCAACGTTTGTGGCGGTTCTGGATGAGGGCAGCGTGTCCCGGGCGGCGGTTCGCCTGGGCGTTACCCAATCGGCCGTGAGCCACACCCTCGAGCGCCTGAGACAGGCCTTCGGCGACCCCCTGTTTGTGAAATCCGGGCGCGGCATTGTGCCCACCGACTACGCCCTGCGCACCGGCCCCCACATCCGCCAGTTGCTGGATGATCTGCGCACCCTGCCCTCCGGGCCGCCCTTCGAACCGGCGTCGGCGGAATTCACCTTCACCATTGCCGCCAACGATTACCAGCGGGATCTGCTTCTGCCCGGGCTGCTCCGAATCCTGCGGCAGCAGGCCCCGGGCATCCGGCTACAGGTGATTCCCTCCGGCATCCCCAACGCCGACATGCTGCGCAAAGAAGCCTGCGACCTGATCATCAGCCCGCACGCACCGGAAACCACGGACATCATGCAACGGGGCCTGATGGCGGACCGCATGGTAGTGTTCTATGACCCAAACCAACGCAACGCGCCGACAGATCTGGCCGAATACCTGAAAGCCGATCACATCGCCCTGATGTTCGCCACCGGCGAACGACCCGGCTTTGAAAACACCCTGCACGCCAAGGGCCTGGACCGCCGCAACGTGGTCACCGTCTCCAACTTCTCCGGCCTGCCCGAATTCCTCCGCGGCACCGACATGCTGGCCACCGCCCCGGAACGCATGAGCGCACAACTGATGCGGGACTTCGCCTGGGTTCCGCTTCCCTTCGACTACAAGCCCTTTACCCTGCTGATGCTATGGCACCGGCGACACCAGAATGACCCGGCCCACCGCTGGGTGCGCAACCAGGTAAATTCGGTTGCAGCGACCATGAACGGGCTGAACGATTAATCAATCAGTTTTGTTCATGTATTGCATGAGGCTACCAGCCGTTATCTAAACGCACCATAAAGCCTAGACTTCACGTCAATCGTCGACCTAGCGCAACTCTAAAGTCAGGACTAATAGTGTTAGCACTCACAAGCATCTGGACAACCATACTGCTGGCCGCCGCCGTCGCCCTCGGGCCACTGGCCGTGGACATGTACCTGCCAGCATTGCCCCAGATCGGCGCCGACTTCGATGCCGGCACCGATCAGGTCCAGCTGACTCTGAGCGTCTACCTGGCCGGCTTCGCCATAGCACAACTCATCTGCGGGCCGCTGGCCGACCGCTTCGGCCGCAAACCCATCATGATCGGTGGCTTCCTGCTATTTACTGTTGCGAGCATCGGCTGCGCCCTGGCCAACAATATCGAAACCCTGCAGCTGTTCCGGTTCCTGCAAGCCCTGGGCGGCTCCGCTGGCCCTGTGTTGGGTCGCGCCATCATCCGCGACATCTATACCCCCCGGGAAGCCGCCAAAATCCTCGCCCTGCTGGCCAGCATCATGGCCCTGGCACCGGCGGTGGCCCCTACCCTGGGCGGCTTGATGGTCGGCGGTCTCAGCTGGCACTGGATCTTCATCGCTATGGGCGGCTACGCCCTGGTCATGGCGGCGGTCACCGCTTTTGGCATCCCCGAGCCACTGAAACCGGAGTATCGCCAGCCCCTGCGCCTGTGCCACCTGTTCGCCAACTACCGGCGCATCAGCACCGACGCCAGCTTCATTGGCTACACCCTGACCAACGCCGCCATCTACGGCGGGCTGTTTGCCTTCCTGTCTGGCGCGTCCTTCGTGCTGATTGACGTACTGGGGGTTCAGCCGGAGCACTTCGGCTTCTACTTCGCCGCCATCGTCGTGGGCTACATCGCTGGTAATCTGGGCTCCATCCGACTGGCGCGTTACCTGGGGCCGGATCAGATCCTGTTCTACGGTCTGATCACCGCTCTGGCCGGCGGCGCCATCATGGCGCTCCTGGCCTACCAACAGGTTTACAGCCCGTGGGCGGTGATGATTCCCCAGGCCATCTTCATGGCCGGTACCGGCCTGGTACTGCCCCAGTGCATGGCCGGCGCCCTGGCCAACTTCCCCACCATGGCCGGCTCCGCCTCCGCGCTTTTTGGTTTTATCCAGATGACCGCCGCCGCCATCGCCGGCGCCATCGTCGGAGCCCTGCACAATGGCACCCCTCTGGTGATGGCCACCGTCATCGCCACCTGCGCCGGCCTGGCCATGATCGGCTACCTGCTGCTGGTACAACGCTACCCGGCGAAAGCCTTTGAAACCGGAAAAGCCAGCGCCTGAGAGGCTCGCACGAGCATGATCCAGCTAAAGTCGGGGATGAAAAGTCATCCAAAGTAAGCTACACAGAGTAAGTTGCAGAACATAAAGCCAAGGAACTCTCAACAAACTCAGGAGCAGCATATGAGCAACGTCACCCTCGACGGCAACCCCATTGAACTGAGCGGGAAATTTCCCCAGCCGGGCGACAACGTACCGCCCTTCACTCTGACCAGCAGCGGGCTGGAAGAAGTCAAACTCGACAACTGGGCCGGTAAACGCAAAATCCTCAACATCATCCCCAGCATCGACACCGGTGTATGCGCCGCCAGCACCCGCAAATTCAACGAAAAGGCCGGCAGCCTCGACAACACCGTAGTACTGGTCATCTCCGCCGACCTGCCCTTCGCCGCTTCGCGTTTCTGTGGCGCCGAAGGCCTGAAAAACGTGGAAACCCTGTCCACTTTCCGCAACTACAGCTTCCAGCAGGACTACGGCGTGGCCATCCAGAACGGCCCCCTCGCCGGCCTCTGCGCCCGCGCGGTGGTGGTGCTGGACGAGAACAACAAGGTAATCCACAGCGAACTGGTCAACGAGATCAAGAACGAGCCGGATTACGATGCGGCTTTGAGTGTGCTCTGATATTCATTGAACCTCCAAACCCCTGTTGATCGATAGAGTACAGGGTATTGCACCGCCGTCCGGGTGACCGGGTGGGGTGGGCTTTCCAAAAATTTGCGGAGCCAGGGATGGCGGAGCAGAAGCGCCACATGGATGTGCCGAAGGAGCGTTTTTTGGAAAGCCCACCCCGCTCGGTCGCTTGCATCTGAGCCGAGTGCATGCACCCGACACAAGAACTGCTAGAATCCCCGCCACACTCAATACCAAGGCCCTCAAGCTAACGTGCAAAACCACCTGCAAAACGCCTCCCTGGGCCGCCAGCTCTACCACATGACCTGGCCCATGCTCTTCGGCGTGCTCTCGCTGATGACCTTCCAGCTCACCGACAGCGCCTTCGTCGGCCAACTCGGCCGCGACCCGCTGGCAGCGCTGGGCTTTACCGTGCCCATGCAACAACTGGTCAGCGGCATGTACGTAGGGCTGGGCATCGCCACCACCGCCATCATCTCCCGCACACTGGGCCAGGGCGACGACATGCGCGCCCAACGCCTGGGCGGCCTGGTGGTCGCCATTGGGGCCGGCCTGGCTTTCCTTCTATGCCTGTCGGTCTGGCTCCTGCAAAACCTGATCCTGGACCTGCTCGGCGCCGAACAGGCCCTGCGGCCAGTCATCAGGGAATACTGGGCACCCTGGCTACTCTCCGCCTGGACCGGCGCCATGGTCTACTTCAGCTACGCTGTGTGCCGCGCCAATGGCGACACCCGCCTGCCGGGCTACATGATGATCATCACCAGCCTGCTCAACATCGCCCTGGACCCGCTGTACATCTTCGTGTTCGGCTGGGGTCTGCCCGGCGCCGCCTGGGCCACCATCACCGCCTTCGGCATTGGCGCGCTGATCGTCTACCCGACCCTGCTCAAACGCCAGTGGCTAAGATTCGACCTGCTCCAACTGCAACTGGCTCAGGCTGTACGCCAGCTTGGCGGCATCATGGCGCCGGCCATGGTCAGCCAGCTGATGCCACCTATCTCAGCTATGCTGGCCACGGCACTGGTGGCAGGGTTCGGCTCTGCCGCGGTGGCCGCCTGGGGCCTGGGCACCCGCCTGGAGTTCTTCTCCATTGTGGTAGTGCTGGCCCTGACCATGTCCATGCCGCCGATGATCGGCCGCATGCTGGGGGCAGGAGAAGTCGAGAAGATCCGCAAGCTGGTTCGCATTGCGGTGCGCTTTATCGTGATCTGGCAGCTGGCCATCGGGCTGATCTGGCTGGCCGCCTCCGGCTTCGTCTCTGGCCTGTTCAGCCGCGATGCCGGGGTACAGGACATTCTGGTGAGCTATCTGCTGCGAGTGCCACTGAGCTACAGCGGGCTTGGCGTGTGTATTCTGATGGTGTCAGTCAACAACGCGCTGGGCATGCCCATGCGCGCACTGTTGATTTCCACCCTGCGGCTATTCGCCTGCTATCTGCCCCTGCTCTGGATTGGCGGGCAACTGGCCGGGCTGACCGGGCTGATGTCCGGCGCTCTGGTGGGCAACCTGCTGGCCGGCACCATGGCCTATAGCCTGTATCGCCAGGGTATGAGCCGGTTGCGCCAGCAGGGGTAATACTCAGGCAAACCGGGCGCGGAAGCTCTCGGGCATGGGGGTTACTTCCCGGCTCTGGTAGTTAAAGAACACGAAACCGTACTTGGCCAGCGCCACTGGTTGCCCGCTGTCGGCCTTGGTCACCCGGAACACGAAATCACCGCCGTATTTGTTGAAATCCATCAGCCCCACTTCAAAGCGCAGCAGGTCCGGATAGAAGGACTCACCCTGGTACATGGTCGCGAGATCCGTGACGATGATGCCCACACCATCGTGGCCCGCCTCTTCAATGCCGTGCTCCACCAGGAATTGGGCGCGCGCTTCAGACAGCATGGAGATCAGCGCGTCGTTGCCCAGGTGGTTGGCGCCGTTGATGTCGGTGATGCGCACCGGCAGGCGGGTTTCGAAGGTGAAGGCGGTGTCGGGAAAGTCGAGTTTGATTCTGGCCACTTGGGGGTCCCCTGGGGTGCGCTTGGTGCGATTGAGTAATGGGGGTGCATCATACTCCGACCTTTGTCGCTTCTCATCCTGTGGGTTGTTCGGGTATCTTGCAAACAACTATGCGCACTTAAGCTGGCGTTTGTGGCGCTTGGGGATGAGCTTTCCAAAAACCGCTCCTTCGGCACATCCATGTGACGCTTCTGCTCCGCCATCCCTGGCTCCGCAAATTTTTGGAAAGCTCATCCCCAATCCCCACGCTGACGTTCTGCGCGCACCAAAAACACTAACAAGACTCTGAGAAGCTTATGAACATCCGCCCCGCCGCCACCCTGGTTCTGACCCGTGATACCGATAACGGTATTGAAGTCCTGCTTCTGCAACGCACCTGGGAGGCGGTGTTTCTGCCGGGTTATTACGTGTTCCCGGGGGGTGCGGTGAATGCGCAGGAGCCGGAGGGGCGGGCTCATGTGGTGGGTGTGGAGGATGCCGACATCAGTCAGACCATGAGTCTGGATGAAGGCGGGGCGGATTACATGCTGGCGGCGGTTCGGGAGTGTTTTGAAGAGGCGGGGATTCTGCTGGCTCAGGATGCGTCCGGTCAGTTGATTGGCGCCGATCACGGGGTTCACAGTGAGCGAATGGCGTTGTTTCAGGAGGAGATTTCGCTGGCGCAGTTGTGCGCGAAGCATGGTTTGACGGTGCCGCTGGACCGGTTGGCGTATCTGAGCCACTGGGTGACGCCACCGGGGCCGCCGCGCCGGTTTGATACCCGGTTTTTTGTGGCCGTGGCGCCGGAGGGCCAGGTGGCGAGCCATGATGGTACGGAAACCATTGATCACGTCTGGATTGCGCCGGCTCAGGCGCTTGAGGAACATCGGGCCGGTGCCCGGTTGCTGGGGTTACCGACGATCCGGACCTTGCGGGTACTGAGTGAGTTCGGCACGACCGGCGAGCTGATGCGTTATGCCCACGCCAATCCCCCGGAGGCGTTTCCGGATCAGCCCTGGCCGGCGGTGCGCAAGGGCAAACCGGTGATGCTGGAACCCAACGCTCCAGCCTATGACGAGGCAGTCAAGCTGGATCCGGAAGGTGAAGGATCAACCCGTGCGGAGATTGTTCCCGGGGAGCCGGTGGAGGTTGCCGCCGGGGTGGTACGGCTGACCGCGCCGAACCCCGGGATGATGACCGGCCCGGGCACCAACACCTATATTCTCGGCCATGAGCGCTTTACGGTGCTGGATCCGGGCCCGGCGAGCGAGGCGCATATCGAGCGGATTCTGGAGCTTACCGGTGGTGTGGTGGATCAGGTGGTGGTTACCCACACCCACATGGACCACTCCCCGGCCGTGGTCCAACTCAAGGCCCGCACCGGTTGCCGGGTATTTGGCTGGCCAGCGCCTGAGGGCGCGGGGCAGGATTCGAGTTTCGCACCGGATGATCAACCCGGGCACGGCGATCTGATTGTGACCGAAGCGGGCATCCTGAAGGTTTTGCATACCCCGGGCCACGCCTCGAACCACCTGTGTTATCTGTTGCTGGATCAGGAATTACTGTTTTCCGGGGATCACATCATGCAGGGGTCCACGGTGGTGATTAACCCGCCGGACGGCGATATGAAGGCCTACATTGATTCCATGTACGATCTGCTGGCCGAGCCTGTGCGCTTTATCGCACCGGCCCATGGTTTTCTGATGGGCCAGCCTGCGGCGGTGATGGATTACCTGATCACCCACCGGCTGTCCCGGGAACACAAAGTGTGGCGGGCGCTGGAGGCGCTGGCACCGGTCAGTCTGAAAGACCTGACCGCCAGGGCCTATGACGATGTCCCGGCCGCCATTCACGGCCTGGCCGCCCGCTCAGCGCTGGCGCACCTGCTGAAGCTGGAAGCCGAACACAGGGCGTTCGCCGACGACGGGCTCTGGCACGTGGTCGCGCCAGACTGAGCCTACTTCTTGGCGATCACCCATACCGCGTGCACGATGCCCGGAATGTAACCCAGGATGGTCAGCAGGATGTTGATCCAGAAATGCTTGCCGATACCAACCTGTAAAAAGACGCCTAACGGCGGTAACAGAATTGCTACCAGAATTCGCAAAAGATCCATTCAGTTCTCTCCTTGACGGGCGTAAAACAGTCATATCACTGCAAGATAGCAGTGGTATGACATTTCACCATATTGAACCGGGTAAATTCGGCCCGGTTTCATGAAAGTGGCATTAAACCTCTGTCACAGCCGTATTCATGATTGAGGCTCATCCCTATCCTTGGGGCCACATCGTCAGGTAATTGAGGACTTATGCTGAGAGCAAGGCTCAGATATTCCATCACTAGCGCACTCACATCATCACTCCTGGTTTTGGCGACGCCCGCCGTGCTGGCCGAGGCAGTCAGTTCCAAGGCAGACGCCACCGCCCTGTTGGTGGCCGATCTGGCGGAAGATGAAAACGTTGAGGATGTTGAGCACTCGGAACCCCGCCGGGGCTCTGCGCAGGCACGCGCCCAGGCTGAGACAACCAGCGAACAGAGCAGCCCGCAGGCACCCCCGGTGGAGGCACCGGAGGCAGCCAACAAGCCCCGTGAAATCGCACCTAATATCGACCTGAAAGAAGTGGCCCCGCTGCCGGAGCCGGAGCCCGAGCCCGAGGCAAGCGATTCCGGGGATTCTGCCGTGCAGCCGGAACCTCAGGCCGAAATACAATCCGGGACAGCCGACGCGGCCGGGAGCAACACCCCGGCGTCCCCGGACGATATTGCCGAAAAAGAGCCGGAACCAGCAGCACCCGTGCCCGCAGAGAGTTTCACCCTGCTGGGCAAGGAAATTCTACCCGGCACTGCGACACGACTGGCCTGGTCGCCAGGCATTCAGATTGCCGGGTTGTCCCAGATTACCCCGGTGCTGGTGGTTAATGGCGTCAACCAGGGTCCCACCCTGTGCCTGACCGGCGCCATTCATGGTGACGAGCTCAATGGCATTGAGATTGTCCGTCGCAGCATGTACGACCTGAACCCGGAAAAACTCAGTGGCCGGGTTATCGGCGTGCCCATCGTTAACCTCACCGGTTTTCAGCAGGGCAGCCGCTATCTGCCAGATCGTCGCGACCTGAACCGGCATTTTCCGGGCAGCCCGGACGGCACACTGGCAGACCGCGTTGCCTATTCCCTGTTTAACAACGTTATCCGGCACTGCGACATGCTGGTGGATATCCATACCGGGTCGCTCAAACGCACCAACCTGCCGCAACTACGGGCCGACATGAACAATCCCGATGTCGCGGAATTCACCCGGGGCTTTGACCGGATGGCCGTGGTCCACAGTTCCGGCTCACCCGGCATGCTACGCACCGCAGCCACCAACGCCGGAATCCGCAGCGTCACCCTGGAGGCGGGTGAATCCCTGCGCATCCAGGAGCACCAGATCGAAGCAGGCGTGAACAGTCTCAACAGCCTGATGGAAAAACACGGCATGATTTCCCGCATGTTTGTCTGGGGCGATCCGGAGCCGGTGTATTACGACTCTACCTGGATCCGGGCCCAGCATGGCGGCATCCTGTTCAGCGAAATCAAGCTTGGAGCGACGGTATCCGAGGGCGAGGTACTGGGTTATGTCGCCGATCCAATCACCAACGAACAGCATCCGATTCGCGCCTCCTCGGACGGCCGGGTCATCGGCATGGCGGTGGATCAGGTGGTGATGGCAGGGTTTGCCGCCTACCACATAGGTACGGAGGCACAAGTACCCGGAGAGTAGTATGCTAGGCGTTTTCCATGGGCACGGAACCAGCAGGAGACGGTGTGTCTGACCTGAACGCCACAACGCAAAACTCCGGGCAAACCCTGGCTTACATCGGTCTGGTGCTGACACCGTTGTTCTGGGCCGGCAACGCCGTGGTGGCCCGGGGCACGGTCGAGCATATTCCGCCCTTGTCCATGTCGTTCTGGCGCTGGGTACTGGCTCTGGCCATTATCCTGCCGTTCGGCTTGCCCGGTATCTGGCGCCACCGGCAGGTCATTCGTCAGCGCCTCGGGTCCATGATTGCACTGGCCACCTTCAGCGTTGCCGCTTTCAATTCCCTGCTCTATGTCGCGGCCATGACCACGACAGCCACCAACATCGCGCTGATCAACGCCACCATCCCGATTTTTGTCGCGCTGCTGGCCTGGCTGTTGTTGGGCGACCGGACCCGCCCGATTCAGATACTGGGCATTGCCATGGCCCTGGCCGGCATTCTGTGTGTGATTGCCCGGGGAGATGTGTCGGTGCTGACCGGTCTGCAGGCCCAGCCCGGAGACCTGGTGATGGTGGCCGCGGTATTTAGCTGGGGACTGTTCTCAGTACTGCTGCGCCGGCAGGCCGTGCCACTGCCAGCACTGACCTTCCTCACCACGCAGATCCTGCTGGGTACCCTGATTCTCGCGCCGGTCTACCTGCTGGACTTTCTGTTCTTCAGCGGCGGCTTTACCCTGTCAAAAGGTACTGCCCTGCCTCTGATCTATTTCGCGATTTTTCCCGGCATTCTCGCCTACGCCTTCTGGAATCATGGCGTACACAGCATTGGCCCTGCCCGGGCTGCCATTTTCATGTACCTTACGCCGGTTTATGCCTCTGTACTGGCGGTTGTTTTCCTCAGGGAAAACCTCAGCCTGTTCCATCTGCTGGGTGGACTGCTGATACTCGGAGGCCTGATACTGGCCACCCGAACCGGCCGGCGCCTGCACCGCCAGCCTGTCACTGCACTGGATAAAGGAGAGCCGAATGACTAGGCAGACCACCTCTGCACATTCCTGGCCGGCCATCATTGCCCTGATGCTGGCCGCTCTTTCCCTGAACGTCGCGGCTGCCCCCTGCGACCCGGACGAGTCCAACTGGGTGCCCTCCCGCTATTACCCGGCCGGAGCGGTGGTTCACCATGACGGCGAGTGGTACCAGTCCCGGGAGCTACACCAGGGCCTGGAGCCAGGCATTACCTTTGACTGGAAACAGCTGGATTCTGCACCCGAATGCTCCGGCGAGGCAGCGCCCCCGGCCCCGATCGACAAGTCCGATGTAGAAACCGGGCGAACTGCGCAGACAGGCACGGTCACCGGAAGCCCGGATTCACCAGCCTCGGAATCGTCCAGTGACAACGAACTGTGCGAGCAGCCCGACCAGTGGCTGTTCTCGGAGAGCTACACCGTGGGCAGCGAAGCCAGCCATGGCGGCAAGATCTGGAAGGCGATCCGCCCGACCAGCGGCGATATGCCCGGGATGAATACGCCGCCGCACTGGCAGCTGGTTGAAGATCACTGCTCCCTGGAAAATCAGCTGCCCTGAAGGGCGACCTCAATACGGTCGAGAATCTTCGCCAGTACCGCTCTCGGGCAGCCGATGTTCAGCCGCATGAAACCGCTGCCTTGGCTGCCGAAACTGAGCCCCGGATTGAGGCCAATCCCCGCCTGTTGCACGAAAAAGCGTTTCAGGGCGGTGTCGTCCAGCTTCAGGCCCCGGCAATCGAGCCAGATCAGGTAGGTGCCTTCCGGCGCCGAGGTGCGGATACCGGTGAGTCGGCGGTCAACCTCCTGCACCACGAAATCGCGATTGCCCTTCAGATAGGCCATCAGATCATCCCGCCAGGAACCACCATGGCGATAGCCTGCCTCGAACCCGGCGATGCTGAACGGGTTACACTGCGGCAGGTGCAGCCGTTCGAACACCGTTTTCATGGCCTTGCGGCGCTCCGGATCCGGAATCACCAGGGCCGACAGGCCCAGCCCCGGCATATTGAAGGTCTTGCTCGGCGCAACCGCGGTTATCAGCGCATCATCCCCTTCGGCCAGGGTTGCCAACACCCTATGAGCGGGCTTGTCTGGATAGGTAAGATCGCAGTGAATCTCGTCCGACAGCACCACCAGGCCATGACGGCGCGCGATGTCCAGCACCTGAACCAGTTCCGCCTCGCGCCAGACCCGTCCCACCGGATTATGGGGTGAACACAGCAGCAATACCTTGGCATCCGGCCGGGCGGCGCATTGCTCCAAATGCTCCAGATCCATGCGGTAGTCACCGGTTTCGTCTGCCATCAAAGGGTTTTCGATCACGGTCCGGCCGGTATCCCTGACCGAGCTGAAAAACGGCGGGTACACCGGCGGCTGGATAATCACGCCCTCTCCGGGTTGGGCAAAGGCCAGGCAGGCCGCGTTGAGGGACGGCACCACCCCGGGCGCCATGACAATCCAGTCTCGCTGGATGCTCCAGCCATGACGGCTTTCAAACCACTGGATCATGGCCTCATAAAGGCTGTCCGGGAACAGGGTATAGCCATATACCGGATGCTGCGCCCGCTCGGTCAGCGCACGGGTGACCGCTTCCGGGGCCGGGAAGTCCATATCGGCGACCCACGCCGGTATCACATCGTCACGGCCGAATACCGCCTTGCGGGCATCAAACTTTACCGAACAGGTGTGCTCTCTGGCGATGGGCTGATCGAAAACGCTGCCATTCATGGGGGCTCCGCTTGCTGTCTCCGTGAAAACGCTATTGTGGTGGCCCGGTGCCGCCGTCGCAACCGACGCTTTGGCTCCGGCTTTGGTCGAAGAGCCATGAATTTCGCTTGCCCAATCCACCCGATGCTTGCGAACCTAACGGATTAGTCACCTGCGTTGACCAAAAACAATAATCGGAGCCCTTCCATGATTGGCCAGATTCTTTCCACCATGCTGCCGGTATTCCTGATTGCCGGCTGCGGCGCCTTGTACGGGCGTTACCGGACACCGGATATTCAGGGCCTGAATGTGCTCAACATGGAACTGTTCGTGCCCATGCTGGTGTTTGCGGTACTGGCAGACCAGCAGGCGCCCTTGCAGGAATACGGTTGGCTGGCGCTGGCCGCCACGGTGGTGGTTCTGGGGTCCGGTGTGATTCTGTATCCGGTGGCCAGGCTGCTGAAGCTGAACCTGAAAACCTTCCTGCCACCGATGATGTTCAACAACTCCGGCAACATGGGGATTCCGATTCTGGTGCTGGCATTCGGGGATGCGGCGCTGCCTGCGGCCATTGTGCTGTTCATCGTGGAAATGCTGCTGCACTTCTCGGTAGGCCTGTACATGCTGGACCCCCACACCTCCATTATCCGCCGGCTACGGTTGCCCATCGTATTCGCCAGCATCGCCGGCCTGGCGGTGAATCTCAGTGGTATCCCGCTGCCGGGTTGGCTGCTGGAAACCCTGAACATGCTTGGCGGCGTGTGCATTCCACTGATGCTGTTTGCCCTGGGCGTCCGCATGCTGGATGTCGATTTCAGTGACTGGAAACTGGGGCTGATCGGCGCCATCGCCTGCCCGCTCTCCGGACTCATTCTGGCCTGGCCAATGATTGCACTGCTGGATCTGCCGGGGCTGCAGGTCGCCAGCCTTTGGGTCTTTGCCGCCCTGCCACCGGCCGTACTGAATTACATGGTGGCCGAACAGTATCAGCAGGAACCCCACGCTGTGGCCTCCCTGGTGCTGCTGAGCAACCTGGGCAGTCTGGTGGTGATGCCCATTGTGCTGGGCTTGGTATTTGCGGCGGGCTACGTGTAAGCTTCTCCGCAATCCGGAGAGTTGATCAATGTCAGAAACCCTTGCGGTGGTCCGCGCGTCCCGCCCGAACTTTTTACTGCTCGCCCCATTGTGTGCCGGCCTGGGCCTGGCCGTCGCCTGGCAACAGGGCCAGGCGCCCGAACTTTTACACACCTTTCTGGTTTTCCTTGGCGCCGTACTTGCCCATGCGGCGGTGAATCTGCTGAACGAATACGACGATTTTCGCTCCGGCCTCGACATGATCACCGAGCGCACCCCGTTCTCCGGTGGCAGCGGCGCCCTGCCCGAGGTGCCGTCTGCAGCCCGGCGCGTGCTCTGGGCAGGTCTGGGCACACTCGCGGTGGTGGTTACCATCGGTCTGTATTTTCTCTGGCTGCGGGGTCTGCCTCTGCTGGTGCTCGGAGCGGCCGGTGTGGTGCTGGTGCTCACCTATACCCGCTGGATTACCCGCTCCCCACTGCTGTGCCTGCTGGCACCGGGCATGGGGTTTGGTCCCATCATGGTGCTGGGCACCGTTATCGCGCTTGGGGCAAGCATCGATACCTCCGCCCTGCTGGCGTCTCTGGTGGCGCTCTTGATGGTCAGTGAGCTGTTGCTGATCAACCAGATACCGGATGCAGAGGCCGATCGAGCGATTGGCCGGCGCCATCTGGTGATTACCCTTGGCCCCGAAAAAGCCGCCCATCTGGTGGCTGGCCTGTTGCTTGCCAGCTATGGTGTCATCGTTGCCAGTGTGGTCAGTGGCTATCTGGCAATGACCAGCCTTATCACCCTGGCACCGCTACCGGCAGCAATCTGGATCAGTCTTCGACTACCTCGGGTACTGGCGACGCCAGATCAGCTCAACCGGGTGCTGGGCGCCAACGTGGCGGTACTGCTGTCCACACTGGCGCTGCTGGTAACCGGGCTCAGCCTTTGAGCCTGAACCGGCTGACCCGGGACTGCAGCTGCCCCGCCAGCACGGCCAGGTCGCGGCTGGCACCCGCCACCTGATCTGAACCTGCGGAGGTTTCGATGGTGGCATCGTGAATCCGGGCGATGTTCCGGTTCACTTCCTCGGCCACCGAGCTCTGTTCTTCCGCCGCGCTGGCGATCTGGGCATTCATATCATTGATTGAAGCCATTTCTTCCCGGATTCGCGCCAGAGAACGCTCGGCTTCCGTCGTTTTTTCGACGGTAACGCCCGCCAGCTTCCGACTCTCTTCCATTTCGCCCGCTGCCTGGCCGGCTCCGGTCTGTAGCCGGCCAATCATGTCCTGAATCTCACGGGTAGATTCCTGGGTGCGGGACGCCAGGGAACGGACTTCATCCGCCACCACAGCAAAGCCACGACCATGCTCACCGGCACGGGCCGCCTCGATCGCGGCGTTCAAGGCCAGCAGATTTGTCTGTTCGGCGATGGCGTTGATCACTTCAATAATCTGTTCGATGTTACCGCTGTCTTCGGACACCCGGTTCACCGAAGCCGCCGCCTGCTCCAGCTTGTCGGCCAGACCGGTAATGGCGGCAGCGGTTTCCTGTACCACCTGATTGCCTGTTTCCACTTCGGTGTCGGCTTTCTGGGTAGCGCTGGCGGCACTGGCCGCAAAGCCGGCCACTTCATTGACCGTGGCGGCCATCTGGTTCACGGCGGTGGCCATCTGTTCCGCCTCCGTCGCCTGCATTCGGATCTGGCGACTGTTATTATCAGACGTCCCTTCAAGCTCCCTGGAGGAGTTGGACAACTCATCCGCTGCCGAACGCACGTCCTGAATAATCCCGGTCAGGCGTTCGATGGTATCCACCAGCGCCCCCATCACACTGTTGGGGTATCGCGTGTCGAGTTGCTGGTTCAGATTGCCGTCAGCCAATTGCCGAATGGCCTCTGCGACGGTTTCCGGCTCGGCCCCCAGAATCCGCTTCAGTCCACGAATGATCACCGTCGCAATGACGACACTCAGCAACACCGCGACCGCTGTTACCGAAATGATCAGCAGATTGAAGCCACTGGCCGCCTGACGCACGGCACTCACATCTCCTGCAATTTCATCTTCCTGGTAATCAATAAAGGCGTTAACCCGGTCGAGCCACTCGCTGTACGCCGGCGAGGCTTCCTGCAGCAGCAGTTGCCGGGCCGCTTCGTTCTGACCATTGCTGCGAAGCTCAATCACTCTGGCCGTCAGGGCAAGGGTGGTTGTCTCGATGTTTTCGATCGCATCCAGCAGCTCCCGTTCCTGTGCCTGGGCGCCCTGCTCCCGGAACATCCGGGCCATATCACTGGCGTTCTCACGATACATCGCGGCCAGCCGGTCGATGTCCTGCAGATGCCGCTGCAACTCGGAATCCCGGTTTACCAGCACCGCATCGCGGATGGCAATCGCCCGATCATGTACGCTGCCCCGAAAATTGATGGCATAGCGCTGCTTCAACGCCGCGCCTTCGTTAACCGAGGTGAGGGTCTTGTCCATGAACCCGACCCGCTGGTTGCCGATCACCGTGATCGCAATCATCAGAGACACGATCAGCCCGAATCCCAGGGCCAGGCGTTTGGCAACGGTAAGTTGGCCAGTCATAAAACACTCCAGAGTGAAAGAAAACGTGGAGTGATTTACGATAGGTGTTAGGAATAGCTCAGAAGGAATTGAAAGATTTTGTAAATTAACAATCTCCGTTCCCTGTTTTCCGCAACCCGACCAGATCCACAAACCGTGCTCGCTCTGGCCTTAACCACGCTAACCGCTTGCAACTGACTGAACTTTGACCGATGGTAAGAATCAAATCTGTCTGATTTCATTCATGATATGGAGGTCTGCCCATGAGCGTTCTGCTCCTCGTTCTCAGTGCCCTGGTACTGATTTACTTCAGTATCGGTGGCAAAACTGCCGCCCTCATCATGTCCGTCGCTACCCTGATTGGTGTCGCCCAGGACGACTGGCACATTCTGAGTTTTCTGATCGGCGGCATCCTGCTGGCTTTGGCACTGCTCGTAACCCTCCCTGGCGACCTGCGCCTGGATAAACTCAGCCGGCCACTGCTGGGCTGGGTTCGCAGTCGCTTACCAAAACTGTCTCCCACCGAACAGGAAGCCCTCAACTCCGGCTCCGTTGACTGGGACGGCGAACTGTTTTCCGGCCAACCTGAGTGGAACAAGCTGCTGGATGCCGCGCCCGCTCACCTGACCAGTGAAGAACAGGCGTTTCTTGATGGCCCGGTGGAAGAACTGTGCAAGATGCTGGACGACTGGCAGATCACCCACGAACACTACGATCTGCCGGACAAAGTGTGGAAGTTCATTCGTAGCAAGGGCTTCTTTGGTCTGGTGATTCCCAAAGAAGACGGCGGCCTGGGTTTTTCCAACACCGCCCATTCCGAAATCGTCATGAAGATCTCCACCCGCAGCGTGTCTGCGGCGGTGACCGTGATGGTGCCCAACTCCCTCGGTCCCGGCGAGCTGCTGATGCACTATGGTACCGACGAGCAGAAACAGCACTACCTGCCTCGCCTGGCCGGGGGTGAAGAAATCCCCTGCTTTGCACTGACCTCTCCGGTCGCCGGCTCCGATGCTGGCGCGATTCCGGACAAAGGCATCGTCTGCAAGGGCGAATGGAACGGCAAGGAAGTGCTGGGCCTGAAAGTGACCTGGAACAAGCGCTACATCACCCTGGCGCCGGTCGCTACGCTGATCGGCCTCGCCATCAAGGTTTACGACCCCGAGCACCTGCTTGGCGAGCAGGACGAGATCGGTGTCACCTGTGTGATGGTGCCGCGGGATACCGACGGCGTGAATGCCGGTGCCCGCCACCTGCCCATGAACACGGTCTTCATGAACGGCCCCACCTGGGGCACTGAAGTCTTCATCCCCATGGAACAGGTAATTGGCGGCCAGGACATGCTCGGCAAGGGCTGGAAAATGTTGCTGGAATGCCTGTCCATCGGCCGCTCCATCTCCCTGCCCGCTCTGGGCACCGGCGCCGGCAAACTGGCCAGCCTGGCGACCGGTTCCTACGCCTACACCCGGGAGCAGTTCGGCCGCTCCATCAGCCAGTTTGAAGGCGTACAGGAAGCCCTGGAACCCATTGCCGGCTACACCTACATGATGGACGCAGCCCGCCTGCTGACCGCCGGTATGCTGGACCGGGGCGTTCGCCCGTCGGTACCTTCAGCGGTGCTGAAATACCGCAACACAGACCTGATGCGGGAAGTGATCAACCACGCCATGGACGTGGTCGCCGGCCGGGGCGTTATCACCGGCCCCCGCAACTTCCTGGCACGGGCCTACCAGGCCGTGCCTATCGGCATTACCGTGGAAGGCGCCAACATCCTGACCCGCAGCCTGATGGTCTTCGGCCAGGGCGCCATCCGCTGCCACCCCTTCATTGTTGAGGAAATCGAAGCGGCGGGCATGGAAAACCAGGATCAAGCCGCGAAGAAGTTCGACGGCATCTTCTACCGCCACCTGGCCCACACCACCCGCAATGCCCTGCGTGCATTCGTTCTGGGCCTGAGTAAAGGCTGGCTGGAAAGCGCACCCCGCCAGGGTGACATCCAGAAATACTACCGCCAGCTGGGCCGTTTCTCGGCGGCCTTTGCCCTGATGACCGACGTGACCCTGCTCACCGTCGGTGGCGGCCTGAAAGCCCGCCAGCGGCTGTCTGGCCGCATGGCCGACTGTCTCGTACAGCTTTACTACGCCACCGCCGTGATCAAGCAATGGCATGAGGAAGGCTATCCGGACGACCAACGGGATCTGGTGGAATGGTGCCTGCAAACCTGCCTGCACGACCTGCAGGACTCCATGCGTGAAGCCATCATCAACTTCCCGGTACCCGCCCTGCGCTGGCCGCTGCGGCTGATGGTCTTCCCGCTCGGCGCCAC
Source organism: Marinobacter sp. C1S70 (assembly GCF_000475355.1). Classification (NCBI taxonomy): domain Bacteria; kingdom Pseudomonadati; phylum Pseudomonadota; class Gammaproteobacteria; order Pseudomonadales; family Marinobacteraceae; genus Marinobacter; species Marinobacter sp. C1S70. Next base: position 102,652 of record NZ_AXBW01000013.1, read on the forward strand.
CGGCCTGAACGGCCCGGATGACAAGCTCGGTGCCAAAGTGGCGGCTACCATCGTGAAAGACACGCCTGTGCGCCAGCGCATCAGCCGGGGAACCTTCATCAATGCCGATCCCAGCGACCCGCTCGGACGTGTACTCAACGCCTATCGACTGGCGAACGAAACCGAGGAATCCCGTCACAAACTGCACGAGGCGATCCGCAGCCGGGACGAAGACGAAGTGGATGGCATCGCCCTGCTGATGGGCCACCAACGCAAGGAACTGGTGGACTGGGCCTGTGCCCAGGGCATTGTCAAAGCGGATGAGTGCCCGAAACTGGAAGAAGCCCTGACGGCACTCTATGACGTCATCCGCGTAGACGCCTTTGATGCCGACGGATTGAAATCCCTCGCCAAAAGCGCCAAAGGCAAGCGCAAGGTGGTGGAGCGGCCGTCCAAAGGCTGAGCTTAGCTACCTTCTCATTGAGGGGCGGTCACTCGCCCCTCAAGCCACCCCGAATCGCCTCATCCACCAACCACCGGCGCAGCGTCTGAATCCCGCGTTCCCGCCGGCGGCTGGTCTTCCAGGCAAAGTAAAATTTGTCGCCGGTTACCACCGAATGCGTCGGTAGCCGCACGAAATCTTCAGAATCCTTCCGGGTACTCAGCATGTAGTCATTGGTCAGGGCAATGCCCTGATGAAACCGCGCCGCCTCAAGTGCCAACAGCATATGGCTGAAGTGCTGAACGCGAGTGCCCGTGGGCATCAATTCACTTACCGCGCTGTACCAGGCCTCCCAGTCTCCGGCCGGTCGGTCGAAAATGCTGTGAGTTGATAGCAGCGGAAACCCCGCCATCTCACCCGGCGACACCGGTTGCTCATCCCGCCGCTCCGGCTCCGCATCCCGGCCCAGCTCCCGGCGCATACGCTGCCAGTAATCCTGACTACAGACCGGAAACAGTCGCTCCTCATACAGCAAATCGTAACTGTAGGCCCGGGAATCCCGGTGAATGGTGATGAAACAATCCGCCACCCGATCCGACAACACCGGGTTCTCGCTACTCATCTCCAGCGCCAGATCAATCTGCGGATGCAGCCGCTGCAAATCCGGCAACCGGGGCACCAGCCAGCGCACGGCGAACGAACTGAACACCGACAACCGCAACCGACTCTCCTCATGCCCCAGCAACTGCTCACTGGCCCGCTCAATCTGAAGCAGAGCCGAACCAATGGCATCGAAATACTGCCGCCCCTCATCGGTCAACGTCACGCGACGACCGGAGCGCCAGAACAACCGCTCGCCCAGATAGGTTTCCAGCTGTTTGATCTGGTGGCTGACCGCGCTCTGGGTGATGGCCAGTTCTTCCGAGGCCGCTGAAAAACTGTTCAGCCGGGCGGCGGCTTCAAATACTGGGAGAGCTTTTAGAGGTGGGAGTCTCATCGCTGCTTGTTATCTAATTTTCTAATGAATGGGGAATATTGATCATTTTATCGGATAGTTAAGCACGCCTAGAATCCACATCCAAGGTCAGGGGGTGTGTCGGCGGACTTGCTTCCGAAAATGTTCGTAGCCATGGATGGCGGAGACAAGCGTACAGGGATGTACTAGCAGCGGTTTTCGGAAGCAAGTCCGCCGACATACCCGTGCACTCAAGTTAGCGGATTTCAGGAAAAGGAGCACCACAGTGTCAGGCAAAACCGTAAACAGCGCCATTCTGCTGCTGGTCATCGGCAACGCCATGGCCATACTCTCAGACGTCTTCATCAAGCTCCTGGACCCCGGTGCCCCCGTCTTCCAGTTCGCCTTCCTGCGCTGCGTCCTCACCCTGGCGTTCCTGCTCCCGCTCGCCCGCAAACTCGACCGCAACAACCTCTTCGGCGGCCTGAAAATCCACGCCATCCGCGCCCACATCCATCTGGTCGGTATCGTCTGCATGGTGGTGGCACTGACCAACCTGCCACTGGCCACCGCCAACGCCCTGTTCTACGCCGCGCCCATCCTGGTGATGGTACTGTCCGCCGTATTCTTCAGCGAAAAACTGACTCCGCTCAGTGTGACTGCTGTGTTCAGCGGCTTTGCCGGCATCATCGTCATCCTGCGACCGGTGGACTTCAACTGGGCCGTCATCGCCGCCCTCGGCTCTGCCTTCGCCCTGGCCATCAACGCCGTCATGGTGCGCCAGTTGCCCAAGGAACAAACCACCGTCCACAAACTGTTTCTGAACTACCTGCTGATCGTCCCGGCGGCCGCCGCCCTGGCACTCTGGGAAGGCGCGGCCTGGAACCCGCAAATCCTGATCAGCGCCGCCGGTTCCGCCCTGTTCATCCTGGGCTACAACATCACCGTGTTGCTGGCCTACCGGCAGGTAGATGCCAACCAGGTCACCAGCGCCGAATACACCGGGCTGATCTGGGCGGTCGCCATTGGCTGGATCTGGTTTGGTGAGGTGCCAGACCTGTGGTTCCTGGCGGGCAGCCTGATGATTGTGGTGCCGCTGGTACTGATTGGCCTGCGGCACCGGAAGCGGTCACCCGCCCGGGGATTCAACCCGACCGAGCAGGAAACGACTCAAGGGGCTGGCGATTCGTCAGCCCGGAGACAGGCCTCGATGGCAAAGGTGTGTGAGCAATCATCGCCCAGCTGACGCAGCGAATCGGCCAGCCTGAGCAAATACTCCGAATTGGGGCCGCTAGGCCCCGTGGCGAGGGCAATCTGCCGCGCAATGTCCGCTTCCGGTGCCTCGCCCAGAAAGGCCTCATTGTCTTCCGTAGCGATGTACACCAGCCCCTCGGCATGACTGCCATCGTCAAAGGTCATGGTGGTACTGAAGCGCAGATAGCCGTTCTTTTCCCGCACATCCAGATACTCGAAGACGTTGGGTGACACCCGATAGGCTACGCCCTTGCATACGGCATCGGGCTGCTCAATCAGCGTGACCACCCGCCCGGGCGCTTCGGGGGTGCCACGGTGATCATGAGAACCCTGCCAGAACCGACGAGCCCAACCGCGAATGGCTGCCGGGCGCTGCTCCAGGAACTGGAAATCCACTTTGTAGATCAGCGAGCCATAGCCGAAGAGCCAGATGGCCTCGATGCCATCAAAATTGAACCGGCTGCGATTATGCTCAATGGTGTTCGCGGGCATGACTCATCCCATCCAGAAATAACGACCGGATTGTCTCAGGCGCCCGAGGTACTGGCAATGAAGCCGGCAATACCGGTCAGCACGATTTCTGCCGCCATCGCGGAAAGAATCAGGCCGCTGATCTTCGACATAATGTTCAGGCCGGTCTTGCCCAACGCTTTCTCCAGATAACCGGACAAGCGAAGCAATCCCGCCAGAATCAGCAAGCCCGACACCAGGCCCAGCAGACCACCGGCCACTTCTGGCACCGCTTTAAGCTCGGCGCCGTAAACCATGATGGCACCAATGGTCGCCGGGCCAATCATGACAGGAATGGCCAGGGGTACCACCGCGATGTCATCCCGATCCTCTTCGGGCAACCCGGTGGCGTGGTTACGGGTGCCACTGTTCACCAGACTGATGGCGGTGAGGAACAGCAGGCTGCCGGCACCGATGCGGAAGGAGTTCAGGGTGATGCCAATGGCGTTGAACAACAGCGGGCCGGCGAAGAACAGGATCACACCCAGAATAAAGGCCGAGACACAGGCCCGACGAATGATGGAGGTTTTCTCCGCCATCGAGAGCCCCCGAGTGAGGGCCAGGAACATGGTGACCACGAAAAATGGCGCCAGCAGGAACAGGAATCGGATGGTGCTGCTGAGATAGGTAGAGAAAAACGTTTCAAACATTCGGGCAAATCCGGCACAGGGTTAAAGCCGGTAAGCATAGCGCCCGAAAGGCTTTTTTGCCGTAAGGAAGAGAACCTATGGGTACTCAACGTTTCTTGATGGACGGCTTGCGGGGCTTGCCCGGTTTCGATGGCTTACCCTTGGACCCCGGATCACGACCACCCGGCTTTGGGCCGCCACCGGGTTTACCAGAGGGCCGTTTACCGGGCCCGGAACCGGGGCCTTTTCGCCCTTTAGCAGCCGGTGACTTCCCGCCAGCTTTTGCGCCAGCCCGCGCCGGTTTGCCTCCGGGCCCCGGGCGAGCGCCCCTCGCACCCGCCAGCTTCTTCCGGGGCTTGCTGCCAGCAGGCTCCGTGGCCTCGGACGAGGAATCCCGGATGGCATCGAACAGTACCGCCAGTTCCTTCTCCGTCAGATCCCGCCAGGCACCCACCGGCAACCCCTGCAGACTGACGTTCATGATGCGCACCCGCTCCAGCCTGGCCACCTCGTAGCCAAAGTACTCCGCCATACGGCGAATCTGGCGATTCAGGCCCTGAACCAGGGTAATGCGGAACACAAACCGGGACACCTTTTCGACCTTGCAGCGCTTGGTCATGGTCCCCAGAATCGGCACACCGTTACTCATTCCCTCTACGAATTCCCGGGTGACCGGCTTGTCGACCGTGACCAGGTATTCCTTCTCGTGATTATTGCCGGCGCGCAGGATCTTGTTCACCAGGTCGCCATTGCTGGTCAGGAAAATCAGCCCCTGGGAATCCTTGTCGAGCCGGCCAATGGGGAAAATCCGTTCACTGTGGCCGACAAAACGCTGGATGTTGTCTTTCTCCGCGCTGTCGGTGGTGCTGACAATACCCACCGGTTTGTTCAGGGCAATGAACACCAGATCTTCTTCGTCTCTCGGCTCCACTACCTGGCCGTTGACCTTCACCACATCTCCGGGCAACACCTGATCGCCCACCTGGGCCCGGCGGCCGTTGATGTGCACGTTGCCCTGCTCGATGAACCGGTCGGCATCCCGACGGGAGCACATACCGCTCTCGCTGATGTATTTGTTCAGTCGGGTTGAGGTTCGGTTGACCATGACATCCTGCCGGTTTCAGATGATGGGTGAATGCGAGCCGGGCAGCACGCAACCCGCGCATCATCCCATTGCATCACCGTGACGGCAACTGCCGGTCACCGCCTGCGGAACGGGTAGAACAGCTGCCGCAGATAGGAACCCGGCAGTTTCTGGGTTGTGCCATACTCCGCTGGCCAGTGCGCTTTCGGGAAATGATAGGTGCCGAACAGCCGGTCAAAGAGCACCGTGTGTGCTGAATAATTGGTATCGATGGCAGGCTTCTCTGAGCTGTGGTGCCAGTGGTGGAACTGCGGCGTTACCAACAGGTACTTGAGCGGCCCCCAGGGCACATTGAGATTGCTGTGAATGATGATGGCCTGCAACGCGGCAAACGTGACGTAGATATCCAGCGCTTCCTTGCTGGCCCCGAGCAGATACAGGGCCAGCATAACCAACCCACGCTCAATAAATATCTGAACCACATGCGCACGGGAACCGGCCAGCCAGTCCATGGTTTCCACCGAATGGTGGACGGCATGGAACAGCCACAGCCGCCGGACTTCATGGAATACCCGATGCTCCCAATACAGCACGAAGTCGGCCACCAGAATCAGCAAAACCACCTGCAGCCATAGCGGCGTGCTCTGGATAGCCGCCTGAAGACTGTCGCTGGCCACCCATTCAAAGCGCGTTACCAGGAAGTTGCCAAACAGCAGAACCGCTGAGATCAGCAGGTGATTCAGGCAGAAGTAAAAGAAATCCAGCCCCCACTGATCCCGCAAGATGACCTGCTCCCGATACTTCGGAAAGAGCTTCTCCAGGCTGGTAAAGACAATGGTGGAACCCAGAAAGGCCAGAATCAGCCAGTCCACGCCGAGCGACAATGGTTTCGGCTCCACCGGCCCGACCGGGACGTTGTAGCCACCCAGGGCAAACGCGATCAGCGTCATGGCAATACCTGCAGCGCCAAGCCGTTTGCGCCGATCAAGAATGAAGGTGGTAATGCCGAAAAACAGGGAGAACCACATACCGTACTTCAGGACATCCTGAAGCGCCTCGGCATCATACGCGGCACGAAGATCAGTGGTGGTCAGATAGGAAGGGAACAGGTAGGCGAGCACCGCCGCCAGGCTCAAGCCACCGAGAAATATCGAAAAATACCCGGGGATTCGTCCATTCCGAAAGCGAAGTTCTTTTTCCGGGCGGGGCACTACCACCCGCTCGCGGTACTGGTAATCGGTATCCTGTTCCGTGTTCATGCGTTCCCTGCTGAAATTTCAGGCTTAGCAACAAGCGCCGAATAACCAAGGGCGCCAGTTCATGATCCGTGTTCCAGTGGATCGGGGTGCTTATGGTATTTCAGGAACGCGAAAACTACCAACCACTCGTTGGGGTGGTGTGGCTTACATCAACCTCATAGCGCCCGAAGCATCCTGACTCGGGCGCTATAATTATCTACCGTTTTAACCAGCCAATGCCGGCTCCCCACCCTGCTCCATCACCTCCGCCGATTCACACACATACTGCTCGGCATCAAACCGCCGGGTCTGCTGTCGGAACTGCCAGGTGAAGCCCGGCCACAAGGTGGTGTTCTTGCCGTTCTCGTTCACATACCAGCTCTTGCAACCGGTCTGCCACACGGAGTCGCCCAGTTTGGCGTGTATAGAGGCGTTGTATTGGCTGTAGGCATCCTCTTTCACTTCCACGCTCTTCCAGCCTCGGTGGTCCATCTTCTTGATGGCGTCCAGCACGTACTGCACCTGGGACTCGATCATGTACACCATGGAGCTGTGGCCCAGGCCGGTGTTGGGCCCCATCAGCATGAAGAAGTTTGGAAAACCGGCCACGGTGGTGCCTTTGTAGGCTTCCGCACCCTCACGCCAGGCGTCGAGCAGATCCTGGCCACCACGGCCGAAGATCATGCCCCGGGGGATGGGTTCCTGGGCCTTGAAGCCGGTGCCATAGACAATGCAATCCACCGGGCGCTCGGTGCCATTGTTGTCGATGATGGTGTTACCTTTCACTTCGCGAACGCCGTCTGTCAGTACGTCCACGTGTTCCTGGTCCAGGGCCGGGTAGTAGTTGTTGGAGATCAGCACCCGCTTGCAGCCGAAGTGGAAATCCGGCGTCACTTTCTTGCGCAGTTCCTTGTCCTTGATCTGGTTGCGGATGTGTCGACGGGCCTGCAACTCACCGACTTTCAGAATGCGCGGGTTACCCACGAAGCCTAGCACCCGGGCTTCCAGCATCCAGTAAATGCTCTGGCGGAACGCATTCAGAGTTTGCGGGAACCTGCGGAACATGGCCCGCTCCAGTGGCCGGATTTCCCGGTCAGGCTTGGGCAGGATCCAGGGCGGCGTGCGCTGGTAAAGGTCCAGATGGGCGGCCTCTTTGGCAATTTCCGGCACGAACTGGATGGCTGAGGCACCAGTGCCGATAACCGCGACCCGCTTGCCACGAAAATCGTAGTCATGGTCCCAGTTCTGGGAGTGAAAACTGGTCCCCGTGAACGTGTCTATGCCCTTGATCTCCGGATACGCGGGGGTGCTCAGGCCGCCCATGCCGGACACCAGGATCTCGCTTCGCAGCTTGCGGATTGGCGGCAGGGCCTTGTCGCTGCGATCCAGTTCATCCCCGGGCTTCAAACCTTTCTTTTCCATGTAGTCCCAGAGTTTTGCACTGTTGCAGGTTTCCACAACCCAGCCCGAGGTGGCCCCATCCCAACGGGCACCAGCCACGTGGGTATTGAAACGAATGTGATCCATCAGGCCGTATTTCTCGGCGCAATGCCGCAGGTACGCCTGAATCTCCGGCTGGGGAGCAAACATGCGGGTCCAGTTCGGATTCTGCTCAAAAGAGAAGGAATACAGCGCAGATTGAACATCGCAGGCGCAACCCGGGTAGTGGTTATCGTGCCAGGTGCCCCCGACATTGTCGCTCTGCTCCAGAATCACAAAGTCGTCAAAACCGGCCTCTTTCAACTTGATGGCCATGCCCAGGCCGGAAAATCCGGTGCCGATAATGGCGATCTTGGCGGTTTGTTTCATTGCTGCACTCCTGTGTGGCCTGAAGGGCCTTGCCTGTTGTTGTCGGTGTGGTCATCATGACCGGTAGACACATGTATACCGGTCAAAGTAGACACCTGTATACCCACTCGCACAGGAATGGCCCTGAGTGACAGGTTGTTGGCCCAACGCCCAAAGGAAACACGATTCGATGCAACGACTTGCCGGCGGAAAACTGAAACTGGTCCAGGCTGCTCTACGGCTGATTACCCAAAGCCGCAGCCTGACCTCCCTGGGCCTGCGGGAACTGGCCCGGGAGGCGGGGTTAAATCCGAACACCTTTTACCGGCACTTCCGCAATCTGGACGAATTCGGTTTGCAGGTGCTGGGGTATATCGCCGAGGACATGAAAGCCGGCGTGCGGCAGTTGCGGCAGATGGCGGATTCCTCGGAACAGGCCTCCCACGACACCGTCACTTTTGTGTACCACTACTTTCTGGCCAACCCCGCGGCAACCACGGTGGCGGTCAGGGAACTTCATGGCCCGTCGCCCGTGTTACGCCGGGCTCTCGAAGCACAGCTGGACGCCAGCGCCCGGGAAATGGCCGAGGATATTCTGGAACGCGGGCTGGTGCCCGGTGTCGATGAGGTGGTGGTACAGGAGATTTCCAACATGACCATCCGCTACATCCTGTTCCGGGCCATGGACTATATCGAGAAGCCCGGGCAGCGGGAGCGGATTCAGGTGGAAACGGAGCGATTCATCAACCGGCAGTTCCGGGGGGCATTAATCGAGGAACTGGATTCCGGGCAGATTCTGGCGCTGAAACAGGCGCCGGCCGCTGACTGAGGTCATGCCGGCGCCCGGGCGCTTTTATTCGGTGGTGTTGTATACGTAAGAGGATACCGTGCCGTCGTTATTGAAACGGACCACAAGATCCGTGGTTTCATCGTCACCAAAGGCGGACCAGCGATACTTGCCGTAAGTCCAGGTGCGCTTGCCGTCTTCAATACCGGTGCGCCAGGGCTCACCGAACATCTCCTGTATCTCGGCGCGGGTCGTCTCACCGATCGTTATCTGGTCGACATTATGAGTCGCAAAATCCCGGCCTACGCTGGCGCAACCCACCAGGGTGATCAATACCGCAGCCAGCCCAGCCAGTTTAAGATGCCGCATCAAAGCCATATCCAACTCCTTGTCTGGTGAATAACAACAATCTGACTACAGCATAGCGTTTCTGGCGATTGCTGCGATTACGAACCGGACAGATTTCAGACACAAAAAAGCCGCGGGCCCGAGGGCGCGCGGCAGGCACGATCAAAGGGGTAGGATCGATCAGTAGAGTTTTGCCAGAGACTTCCTGGCGAAGGCTTCCACTTCGTTCAGGCGGCCTTCTTTCACTTTCACCAGCCACTCTGGGTCTTGCAGCAGGGCACGGCCAACCGCGATCAGATCGAATTCACCGTTGTTCATGCGCTCAACCAGCTCATCGATGCCAGACTGCTCGACTGACTCTTTCTTGCTGGCGAAGGTGCCGCTGATGAAGTCTTCGGTCAGGCCCACACTGCCAACCGACATGGTCGGTTTACCGGTGATCTTCTGGGTCCAGCCGGCCAGGTTCAGATTGGAACCTTCGAACTCCGGTTCCCAGAAGCGGCGGGTGGAAGCGTGGAAGATGTCGACACCGGCCTCCGCCAGAGGCTTCAGGAAGCGCTCCAGTTCCTCGGGGCTATTCACCAGTTTTGCTTCGTAGTCCTGCTGCTTCCACTGAGAGAAGCGCAGCATGATCGGGTAATCCGGGCCCACGCGGTGGCGCACTTCCTCGACGATTTCCACCACAAAGCGCAGGCGGTTTTCCAGGCTGCCGCCGTACTCATCGTCGCGCTGGTTGGTGCCTTCCCACAGGAATTGATCCAGCAGATAGCCGTGGGCGCCGTGGATTTCCACACCGTCGAAGCCCAGAGCCTTGGCATCCTGGGCGGCATCACCGAAAGCTTTGATCACGTCCTGGATGTCTTCTCTGGTCATGGCCTTGCCGTTGGGCTTGCCAGGCGCAAACAGGCCTGAAGGGCTGTAACCGGGAACAGAGGGATCCGGCTCGATACCTTCCTTGCGTACCGCGCCCACGTGCCACAGTTGCGGGAAAATGGCGCCGCCGGCTTCGTGCACGGCATCCACCACTTTCTTCCAGCCCGCCAGGGCTTCGTCGCCATAGAAGGCCGGTACGTTCGGGTAACCGTTGGCAGCCGCGTGGTTCACGACAGTGCCTTCGGTAATGATCAGGCCAACACCGGCCTCGGCGCGGCGGCGATAGTAGTCCACCACATCCTGACCGGGTACACCCTTAGGCGAGAAATTGCGGGTCATCGGCGCCATGGCTACGCGGTTGCGCAGCTTGAGGTTGTGAAGTTCAAACGGCTCAAACAAAGGACCAAGATTCATACTCATGTGATGTGCAACCTCATCAATTTGGTTTCGTAAAGCAACCCTATTCAATCCGGTTTCAAAATGCAACCCTATTCGGTACACTCCCCTACATGGCCAGAAAACGTTTTGATGATTCCAACTGCTCCGTCGCCCGTGCCCTTAATGAAGTGGGGGACTGGTGGTCGCTGCTGATTGTGCTGCACGCCATGTACGGCACCCGCCGGTTTGTGGATTTTCAGCAGCAACTGGGGATTGCCAAGAACATTCTGTGTGACCGCCTGGCCAAGCTCGTGGACAACGAAGTCTTGCGCAAAGTGGATGTGGGTGAGCACGGCTCACGATTTGAGTACCGGCTCACCGAGAAAGGCCGGGATCTGTTCCCGGTGGTGGTGGCTCTGCGCCAGTGGGGCGACAAGTGGAACCCGTCTCCGGACGGCCAGCCCCTGGACCTCAGGGACCGCGATAGCGGCCAGCCAATACAGCCGGTCACCGTGCAGAATACCCAGGGTCAGCCCCTGTCCATTCGGGACGTATTTGTGCCCAGCGATGAAGACAAGCCCCTCGACGAAGCCCAGGGCTGACCATCCGCAATAGCCGCATTCCCACCTTTTCTTGAGTTGAATCAAGACTTATTGGCCAGTCGCGCTGCCTTCCGCCATTTCTTGCGCTAAATCAAGATTGCCTGTCCGGATGTCATTACATTTAAGCCATCGATCTTTCATGGATAAGGAGATGGCTATGTCTCGTGGTTTTAAACTCAGTGTTCTGGCTGCGGCCGTAATGGCAGTGGCTCCTGCAGCTCAGGCTTTTGAAGCGGGTGATTTTGTTCTGCGTGCGGGTGCGGTTCATGTCGCGCCGGATGATTCCAGCGATGCCCTGAACGTAACTGGTTTTGTCGGCCCGATCGACGGTGCCAACGTCACTCTGGATGGCACAGAAGTAGGTGTTGATGGTAACTCCCAGCTGGGCATTAGGGCGACCTACATGGTCACCAGCAACCTGGGTATTGGCGTTCTGGGTGCCACCCCGTTCAAGCACAACATTGAAGGTAAAGGCGATCTGTCTGGCTTCGGCAAGCTGGGTGAAACCAAGCACCTGCCGCCAACACTGACACTGCAGTACTTCCCAATGCACAGCAGCTCCAAGTTCCAGCCGTACGCGGGCGTGGGTGTGAACTACACCACTTTCTTCGAAGAAAAAACCAACGACACTCTGGACACGGTTCTGAACTCCGTGGCGGGCAGTCTGTCTGGCGGTGCTCTGGCGGGCGCGGTGTCCAGCTCTGAGCTCGAACTCGACGACAGTGTTGGCGTCGCTGTGGAGCTGGGCATGGACTATATGCTGAGCGAGAACTTCGGTCTGAACGCCGCGATCTGGTGGGCTGACATCAACACCGACGCAACCATTACCGCCTACGCTGGTGATGTGAAAGCAGCTGAAGTAGAAACTGAAGTCGAAATTGACCCCATGGTCTACATGGTAGGTTTCACCTACAAGTTCTGATCCGCACTCCCGGTAGCTCCCACGGTCTGTCGGCTACCGGATGGTGCGTTCTCCTGCGCGGGGCTTCGGCCCCGCCTTTTTTATGTCAGGAGAAACGGTTTTCAGGCGCTCTGGCGTTGAGCCGGGCGACCACTTCTACCCTGCCCCTGGCCACGGCCCTGTCCTTCGCCCTGACCACCACGGCCACGACCGCCGCTACGACCAGTCGGCTTCGGGCCAAAGCTCTTACCATTGCCACCCTGAGGGCGACGATTCCGCGCCTTGCTCGGGTCTGCTTTGGCCTTGGGCTTCAGCGGCAGGTTGTTTTTCGGCTCGAAGCCTTCCACTTCCTTGCGCGGAAGCTGCTTCTTGATCAGCTTCTCGATACCCGCCAGCAGCTTGCCTTCGTCAGCACTGACCAGTGACAGGGCATGGCCACTTTCACCGGCACGGCCGGTACGACCAATGCGGTGCACGTAATCTTCCGGCACGTTCGGCAGTTCAAAGTTCACCACTTGCGGCAGCTGTTTGATATCCAGGCCACGGGCAGCAATGTCGGTGGCGACCAGTACGCGCACTTCACCGGCTTTGAAATCCGCCAGGGCACGGGTACGGGCACCCTGGGACTTATTGCCGTGAATGGCGGCAGCCGTGATACCGTCTTTCTCCAGCTTCTGGGTCAGGCGGTTGGCGCCGTGCTTGGTACGGGTGAAAACCAGTACCTGATCCCAGTCGTTGTCACGCACCAGCTTGCTCAGCAAGGCTGTCTTCTGGCTCTGGTCAACCGGGTAGACGGACTGCTTCACTTTCTCGGCGGTGGTGTTACGGGCCGCCACTTCCACCTGCACCGGGTTATCCAGCAGGCCCTGGGCCAGGGTGCGGATTTCGTTGGAGAAGGTGGCGGAGAACAGCAGGTTCTGGCGCTTGGCCGGCAGCAACGCCAGGATCTTGCGAATGTCGCGGATAAAGCCCATGTCGAGCATGCGGTCGGCTTCGTCCAACACCAGAATTTCCACTTCGTTGAAGGGCACCGCGTTCTGCTGGTACAGGTCCATCAAACGGCCCGGTGTGGCCACCAGTACGTCCAGACCCTTGCGCAGCTTCATCATCTGCGGGTTGATCTTTACACCACCAAAAACCACAGCGGCCTTGGTGGGTACGTATTTGCTGTAAAGGTTCACGCTATCGTGTACCTGGGCGGCCAGCTCACGGGTGGGAGTGAGAATCAGGGCGCGGGGGCCTTTGCCAGTGCGGGGGTTTTCCGCCAGGCGCTGCAACAAAGGCAGGGTAAAACCAGCGGTTTTACCCGTGCCGGTCTGGGCCGCGGCCATTACGTCTTTGCCAGACAGCACCGCGGGAATCGCCTGCTGCTGGATGGGAGACGGGGTTTCATAACCCTGATCGGCGGTGGCACGGACCAGCTGCTCGGACAAACCGAGAGAAGAAAAACTCATATACGATGTACTCTTGATTGATTCTGCCTCCACGAACACCGTCGTCGGCGAATGCGGGCAGATGCCATGAAAGTCATGGAATAAAAGACGACTACGGTCACGCGCCGGGTTCGGGGTGACGTCCTCTGACAGGTCGTATGAAATGGTTCGCAAGGCGGCTTTAAGCCGGAAACTGCGGAATCCCTAGAGGCAGGATGCAGGCACGGTAACAGAGCACCCGGCAAATAGCTATAGGTGGTTTTATTGGCCGGCCTTCATTTTCAGGGTGATAAATGGAACTCTGACAGGGCCCGGCGGTCATTAGCCGCCGTATGCTACTAAAAACTCACCGATTTCCGGAGATTCCATGCTCAGCGTAGGCATCGGCCCCCTCAGCCTGTCCATCGGACACCTGCTTCTCGTTCTGGCCTTCGTGGTTGCCCTGGTGGTTGGCGCCCTGATCGGCCGGAAAGAGAAAACGCCGGTGGCCGGTACCCTGGCCGATATCTTTCTGGTGGCCATGGTCAGTGCCCGCATCGGTTTTGTGGTGCGCTACTTCAGCGAGTATCAGGGCGACTGGCTGGGCATGATCGACATCCGCGACGGCGGGTTCGACCTGGTGACCGGCCTGATTGCTGCGTTGGCCTTCACCGGTTACCTGATGTGGAAACGGGCGGCCATACGCCGGGCGCTGGGCTCAGCGGTCGCGGCTGGCCTCATCATCTGGGGCGGTATGTCTGGCATTATTGCGCTGATCAACCAGCAAACCCAGGGCCTGCCGGAAGTGGCCCTGACCGATCTGAACGAACGCCCGGTAGACCTGGCCAGCCTGGCCGGTGACAAGCCCACGGTGGTCAATCTCTGGGCCACCTGGTGCCCACCATGTATCCGCGAGATGCCGGTGCTGGAAGAAGCCCAGCAACGCTACCCGAACGTGAACTTTGTGTTCGCCAATCAGGGCGAACATCCGGAAACCATCCGCAAGTTCCTGATGGCACAGAACCTGAACCTGAGCCACGTACTGAGCGACAGGCAGAACCGGTTTGGCCGGGTAGTTGGCAGCCACGGCTTGCCCACCACCCTGTTCTACAACGCCGAGGGCCACCTGGTGGATACCCATATGGGCGAACTGTCCCGCGCCAGCCTGGCCCGAAGCCTCGAGCGCTTCGACCCGGCTTACTTCAGGCCAGCCACAGGGTCAGACTGAAGCTCAGAAGACTGGCTGCGCAAAGACCCGACAGCGACAACGCCAGGCTCCAGCGAAACGAGGCATCCCTTGTCCGGTATCCGGTCAGCCGTTCCATAATTAAAGCATTGGCCGCAAAGGGCGTGCCGAAGGCGGTAATACCCCAGCCAGTAACCATGGCGATGGCCAGGCCGAGCTGAGCTGCGCCCGGCCACAGCGAACCCAGAATACCGCCAATGAGGGTAGCAATAATAATCGGGTTCATACCCGCCAGTCCGGCAGAAAAAAACACCCAGGGTACACCGGCCGCCAGCAGCGCCCAGAGCCACACCGGTAATTCCGGCTGACCGCTGATCTGGCCCAGTACCACGCCACTGAGCACCGCCCCGATAAACGCCGAACCACCAACAATGGCCAGCTCATTGCTTACATTGGCCATGCTGGCCAGGGGCGGATTTTCCCGCTTTAACCAACCCAGAATCCGGTACAAGAGCACGGCTGCCAGACAGCTCAAGGCCACCGCATGGGCATAACTCAACCCGAACCGGTGGCTGAGCCAGAGTACCCCCACGCAGATCGCCAGAATCAACCCACCAAACCGCAACCAACTACCCGCGCCGGCACGGTTAACGCTCCGTTCTGTGCTTTGCAACGGTTCCGGTTCTCGCCAGTGCAGCCCCGCCAGCACCATCAGCACGGAAAACGGTACCGCCAGTAACAACAGCGAAAGCAGACTCACCTGCGGCAACAGCGTCAGGGTCAGCACCACCGAAATGGACAGGGGCGAAAACATGGGGGCGACACCAAACCCTCGCAAAACAGCCCGGGTGGCATTGCGGGTAGATTCGGAATCGCCATTGCGACGAATACGCTCGCCCACCAGGCTGCCCACCACCGCCACCGAACCAAAGTTCAGGGGAACAGACACCAGCGAAGTGCCGAACGCGAGGCTGAGGTATCGGGCCAGCGGCTTACCACCAAACAGACTGACGGAAATCTGTTGCAGGTCCTCGGTGCGGGCCAGCACATTCGACAGCAACATCACCGCCAGCATCAGGCCGGCCAGCCGGGTCATGTTGCCGGATGCGGTCTCAATCAGCTCCGGGTCATAGCCCAGGGCAAAAACCAGCATAACCAGCGCCACGACAAACACCACCCGGGGCACGTTGCGCATGTCCTGCCAGCCCAGCAAGACGGTCGCACCCGCGGCGGCAGCCCCCAGATAGGTCATACCCGGCAGGCTCGCCAGAATGGCAGAGAGTAAGGCAACGTAGGCTAACGCGGAGCGAAGTGGCAGCAAGACCGTTTCCCGGAAAGATCAAAGGAACCCGAATAGATCGTCTATGTTAAGGAAGCTACTTTTACCGCGCCATCAGCAATTATGAGGATGGCCATCAAACCAGCCCGTGCTCCCTGGCACTGGCTTCCAGGCGGGCCTGCTCCTGCTTCAACAACTTACTGACGGCCTTCAGCTCACGAATCCGGGCATCCACCAGGGTCCTCTTACGGGCCATCACCGCCGCACCCTGCAGGCAATCAATCCGGTCCGAGCGAACCGCATCCAGCAACTCACGGATTTCGTTCAGCGAAAAACCCAGGCTCTTGAGTTGCCGCACCATCGCAACACGCGCGACGGCCTGCTCCGGGTAGTCCCGATAGTTGTTTCCGCTGCGGCCCACCTCCCGGATCAGACCCTGTTTTTCGTAGTAGCGCAGGGTATCCCGGGTTATCCCGGTGCGCCGTTCCAGTTCCGATATCCTCATGCCAAGCACTCTCCCTGTTGACCTTCGAGCATACTCCATACTTTAGGCTGCGTTCGACTCAATGAACAAGGAACGCACCATGACCATCCTGATCACCGGCGCCACCGGTTTTATTGGTAAATATCTTTGCCTCACCCTTTTGCAGCAGGGGCATGACGTGAAGGCACTGACCCGCTCCAAGTCCAGCCTGACCCAGCTCACCGGCTTTCTCGAACAGCAGGGCGTCGCCATGGAGCGGTTTTCCGCACTGGAAGGCGATCTGGAAAAGCCGGATCTGGGACTGGTCACCTTACCGGACCGCATCGAATGCATCGTGCATCTGGCCGCCCGGTTCGCCTGGAACCTGCCCGAGCACGAGGCCCGTCACACCAACGTTACCGGCAGTCTTCGGGTGGCGGAACTGGCCCGCCACCTGGACTGCCGGCTGGTGTTTATCACAGGGTTCATGCTCGCCAACGAGGCACACCTGTCACGCCAGGGCATTCAACTGAGTCACCCGGAGCAGACCGACTGGAGCCAGGTGTACCGGCAAGCCGGTGGCTATGAGGCCAGCAAACTGGAATCCGCATTCCGCTTGCGGGAATTCGTGGCAAGGCACGGGCTGAATGCGGTCGAAGTACAGCCAGCGACGGTGGCGGGCCACGGATCAACGGGGGACCTGGACCCGGCCCAACCGCTGTACAGCTTGCTCGACAACCTCTACCACGGGCGACTGGCCATGATTCCGGGGTCGCAAGAGCACTGGTTGCCATTGATTCCGGTGGATAGCCTGGCGCAACTAATTGCAGCGGCCTGCACGGCCACTCACGTACCCGATACGCTGTTGGCGCTGGACCAGAACACGCCCAACCTGGCGGGGCTGTTACAGGCTGCGGCGCAACTCCTGGGCAAGCCGGGCCCCCGCAGGCATCTTCCTATCGGCGTGATGAAAGCTCTGCTGGCCATACCTGGCTTGCCCGGGCTGCTGAAGGTGGCCCCGGAGTCCCTGGCGTTTATTCAGACCTGCCGTTTCGACACCTCCCGCACAGAGCAGTTTCTGGCGCAGCAGAACGTGCAATTACCGCCGTTCGCTGAGTACCTGGAAGCAAGCTGCCGACACTACTGCCAACGTCTCGGTGTCGGCGGAGGAGCGGTAACGATCGGGGCCTGAGTCAGGCCCCGAAAAGCGCCGAGCGAAGCGGGCGAAGGAAACCAGATGAACGGCCTTCGCTCGCGCGACTGGGTTGGCCATCAAACTCAAGATAGCCGTCTTCAATGGGATCGAAACGCAGGATCTTCACATCCTGCAGATAGTTCTGGGAGGCTTTCCACGGGCCGTGGGTGCCCTGACGCGGCAACCGGTCTTCTGCCCGCTTGATGTAACCCGCGTCGAGGGAACCGAGAATGGTATCGTCTCCTTTACTGTTCTCGGTATCTCGTGCCACGGCCACCTGATGGCCGTTACGATCCATGTGATTGATCAGCCGGCACAGGTACTCACTGGCAATATCGGCTTTCAGGGTCCAGGAAATGTTGGTGTAGCCAAAGATCATGCCCGCGTTGGGTACGCCTTCCACCATCACATTCTTGTAGATCACCTTGTCCTTGAGCGCCACCTCCTGGCCATCCACCCGGGGCGTGATGCCGCCCAGCATCTGGATGTCCAGGCCGGTAGCCGGAATGATGATGTCGGCTTCCAGCTCTTCACCGGACTTCAGGCGAATGCCGGTTTTGGTGAAGCGTTCGATATGATCGGTCTTGATGGAGGCGGTGCCGGCTTTAATGGCCTCAAACAGGTCGCCATCTTTCACCACGCACAGGCGCTGGTCCCAGGGGTTGTAGTCCGGGCTGAAGTGACGCATGTCGGCCTTGCCTTTGAGCTGCCGTTTGATCACCGACAGAAAGAGCCGGCGCATGGCTTTCGGGCTCTTGCGCGAACGCTCATAGAGCAGCCGGGAAATCGAAATGTTGCGGGCGCGGGTTAACCGGTAGGCCGTCTTTTCCGGCAGCACTTTCTGCAGCGCCAGGGTGACTTTATCGGTTGACGGCAACGGCATCAGATAGGTAGGCGAACGCTGCAGCATGGTAACGTGTGCGGCCTTCTCTGCCATAGTGGGCACCAGGGTAATTGCCGTGGCACCGCTGCCAATCACCACCACCTTCTTGCCCGAGTAATCCAGATTCTCCGGCCAGTGCTGGGGATGGACGATCTGCCCTTTGAAGTCCGCTTCGCCCGGGAAATCCGGTTTGTAGCCCTGGTCATAATTGTAGTAACCGGTGCAGCCCACCAAAAAGCTGGCGGTGTAGGTTTCCTGATCGCCGGTCTGCTCGTTCTCAGCGGTCAGAGTCCAGCATTTGTCGGTGCTGGACCAGTCCGCAGTCTTCACGGCCACGCCGTAACGAATGTGGCGCTCGACATCGTTCTCTTTCGCGGTTTCCGCCACGTAGTTTTTGATCGACGCGCCATCGGCCAGCACCTTGCCGCCGGTCCAGGGCCGGAAGTTATAACCAAAGGTGAACATGTCGGAATCCGAGCGGATACCCGGGTAACGGAACAGATCCCAGGTGCCACCAAGGGACTGGCGGCGCTCCAGTATGGCGAAACGCTTGCCGGGGCATTCCCGTTTCAGGTGACAGGCCATGCCAATGCCGGATACTCCGGCGCCAATGATCAATACATCATAATGCTGTTTAGCCATATCCTGCCCTCTCGGAATCCGATCCGTTTCTTGTAATCACGTGTAGAGAATCACGATAGCGCAGGCCGACAGCTCCGGGAATTGGCCAATCTGCGCTCAGGATATGGCTGTTTGAGTCAGTCGTGGTGACCGATTGGCCCCTCTTTGAACAGGAATTCCCGAAGGTACTTGTCCATGGTCGGGTCCTTCCGCCGAATCCACTCAAGCACCATGGCCGCGTGTTCTTTCTCCTCGTCGCGATTGTGTTCAAGAATCGCTTTGAGTTCCGGATCCTTGCAGGCATCCACCCGCTGGTTGTACCAGTCAACGGCTTCAAACTCTTCCATCAGCGAACTGACGGCCCGGTGCATATCACGGGTGTCGTCTGTCAGTTCACCTACCGGCTCATGATAACTGTCGTTTGCCATGCATCACTCCTGATTGGCGGTTACGAGGTGCCCGTTGGCACCCTTAGACCATAGCCAAAGCCAGCGACGACGACAAACTTACCCGCGCTCTTCTCCCGACCTTGGCGCCTGCAGATCAAGCCCGGGATATTGTTTCTGCAGCCGGTACAGGCGGATGATGGTAATGATGTTGGTAACCAGCACCATACCCTCAGCCAGGGTACCGCCGACGGATCCGATCACCAGGTTATTGAGCATCCAGGCCAGCGCCGCCAGACCCAGAACAATACGCAGGGGAATACCCCGGAGCATGAACATGCCCACAGTGCCGAGAACGGCGGCGGTGAGGGGAAACACATCGGTAGCAGACGTCCAGGTTGCCCAGGCCACCAGCAGATTGACCACCAGCATAGCCGCCATGATCAACCCGTTGCCCTGGTACCGGCGCGCCAGGGCGATGCGCAGGATCACCAGTACCGTCAGGGCCGCCGCCGTCCAGCTCTGAAAGAACGCGAACATCAGGGCGAAGGCCACATTGGCCGAAATCAGCAGGACCAGCAGGCGGTCGTCGTTCTTGTTGGCAAAACCGGCAATACAGAACCCCAGGGCCACCAACCCACACAGCTGCCCCAGCCCCTGGCTGAGCGTAAGCCCGGCAACCAGTTCTGTCATAGCGGTAATCCCCTCTCCCGATGCTGCACCCCAGCCTGCCACACTTACCGGGTTTGAGCCATGCACAAACCTGTGCCAGAGTGCTCCCACATTGATATCAAGGATTCGCGCCCTATGAAAACCGTCTTCTCCCCGTTGCACAGCCGGCGCCATGTGCGCACCGAACTGGATGGCGGCCTGCTGATCGAACCCCATGAAAAACCTTCAAGGGCCGAGACCATCCTGGCCCGGGTGAAAGACCAGGCCCTGGGCGAGATTCTGGAGCCGGAAGAATTCGGGCTGGCGCCGATCCAGCGCGTGCACACACCGGATTACGTGGCCTTTCTGGAGACCTGCTGGCAGGACTGGCTGGCTGCGGGCAAGCCCGGCGAAGCCATTCCCGCGGTGTGGGCAGGCCGGGGCATGCGCCACCGGATTCCCAAGGACATTGATGGCCGCCTGGGCTATTACAGCTTTGCCGCCGAAACCTCGATCTCGGAGGGCACCTGGGAAGCCGCCCGCGCTTCCGCCAACGTGGCCCTGACCGCCCAGAAACTGGTGGCCGATGGTGAGCGCGCTGCCTTTGCCCTGTGCCGACCACCCGGGCACCACGCCCACGCCGACCTGTTCGGCGGCTACTGCTTCTTCAACAACGCAGCTATCGTGGCTCAGGCGTTCCGGGACCAGGGCTACGGCAAGGTTGCTATCCTGGATGTGGATTTCCATCACGGCAATGGCACCCAGGCCATTTTCTATGACCGGGCCGATGTCCTCACCATCAGCCTGCACGGCGACCCGGATCTGGTGTTCCCGCACTTTCTCGGGTTTGAAGACGAGCTCGGAGAAGGTACCGGCGAAGGCTACAACCTGAACATCGTCTATCCGCCTGGCACACCCTACAGCACCTGGAGCCAGGGCCTGGAAACCGCTTGCGAACGCATTGAAGTGTTCAAGCCCGATGCCCTGGTGGTGGCGCTGGGCGTGGACACCTTCGAGCACGACCCCATCTCGTTCTTCAAGCTGGCGTCGGAAGACTACCTCAGCCTGGGGCAGCGCCTGGCGCAGCTGGGTTTGCCCACCGTGTTTACCATGGAAGGCGGCTACGATGTGGACGCCATTGGCGTAAATGCGGTCAATGTCATGCAGGGCTTTGAGGGAAAACCCTGAGTAATACTGGCCGACCGGAGGGAGCCCCTTCCTCCGGTGCGCTATCTGCCGCCCTGTTTCATCAACGCCGCCGAAAAGCCGTCCATTAATCGCTCGGCACTTACAGGCACCTCGCGGAGCTGTGAATTGAACACCCGACTGAAAGCCCGGAAATCGACAGCTTTCCAGTTTTCCGGCGCAAGCATGTGAGCGATGTCGTCCACGTTGTCGGCAGTCGCAGCCTGAAACTGGTAGTGCATCGAGGCCGATTGTCCGCTATCTGCAAAATCGTATCCCCGGTGATAGTCGTGCACCAGCAACAACGCCAGCCCTCCACCCATGAAATGCTGGCCAAGACTGACATACAGATCGCCCGCGCGAATCGCCGCAAGCGCTTCCGGCTCCCAGTCAATGCCACCCACTACCAAGTCATTGCCGGGACGTAAGCCCGCGCGCCTGGCAGCATCCATGGCGCCAAGCGCCATGCCATCGCTGGCGCTCCAGATTGCAGCCGTATTCGGATACCGCCGCAACAGCACCGATGTCTTGTCTCTCGCCTCCAGCTCGCTCCAGTCGGCACGAACAGACTGCAACAGTTCCGAGCCTGCCCCATCCGTCGCCTCAAGCAGCCCGAGACTGCGATCACGAGCCGCAGAGGAATCCAGGGTGCCAGTCAGTGCAACCACAGGTACCGGCTCATCAGAACTGACCAGGTTGAGCACCCGTGCTCGCTGGTCGAGCATCCTGGCCAGTAGTTGACCACCGGAGACATTATCGACCCCCAGATGGCCAATCCAGTTCTCCAGTTTTTCTCTGGGCGCGGAACCCACCTTCTCTCGCGCGGCCTCTGGCACCGCAGTGTTAAACGAGAACACCTTAACGCTTTGCCGGCGCGCATAATCCAGGATCTGAGCAGTTACCTGCTCCTTCCACATGATGATCAGGTAATCGGGTTTCTCCTCCCGACTGAGAACTTGCTGGACCAGCTTCAGATAACTGAGCCGATGCCGCTCCTCATCGAACAGGACGTCAAACTCAACCTCCAGGTCCGCAGCCACCTGCTCCATGAATCCTGCAACCATGTGCCAGAAACGGGAGGTATCCGGTGACAGGAACACGACATTCGGGAGCGTGTCCGACGCACTCGGGTTTGGGAGCGTATCCGCATGCGCCACCCGACCAACGGTGCCCAGAAACAGGCTGATCATCAGTACAACACGTAAAACCATGCAGCTCCTTAGCCGTCGGCAAATCTTGCCGGTCAGTATAACGAACAATACGGTATCCGCATCGACCTCTGCCCAGATGATCGAACCCGGTGCCTCTGGTCACCCGGATTGGTGGAAAATGTCATTGCCTGTAGCTTGCTAATCGGGAGATCATCAGCCAACCATGCGCAAACTCTGGATGCCCGGAATGGAAAACTACCTGAGAGCCACCCCCTTCTTCGACTTCGACCATCCCGCCGTCGAGGCCTGGGTCCAGCAGCACCTGGCCGGCGTATCGGACGAGCCGGTGGCACAGATCAAGGCGCTGTATCTGGCGGTGCGCGACAGCATCCAGTACAACCCCTACGTGTTCAGAACCGAGCCATACACGCTCTCGGCCAGTTACGCGCTGGAATCGGGCGAAACCTACTGCATCCCAAAAGCCGTGCTGCTGGGTGCCGCCGCCCGCTCCATCGGCATTCCCAGCCGGCTGGGCCTGGCGGATGTACGTAACCACCTGTCCAGCCCGAAGCTGATTGAATGGCTGCGTTCCGACATTTTCCGCATGCACGGCTTTATCGAGCTGTATCTCAATGGTCGATGGGTGAAAGCCACACCGGCCTTCAACCGACAGTTATGCGAGCTGATGAAGGTAGAGCCCCTGCCGTTTGATGGGGTGAACGACTCGGTCTTCCAGGAATTCACGGAAGACGGCCAGGCGCATATGGAATACATCAACGATCACGGCGTGTTCGACGATGTGCCCTTCGATTTCATCGTTGACGGCGTTCGCCGGGCCTATGGCCACCTGTTTGAAGCGGATGGCCAGCCCCAAACCAAGACGGGCAGCCTGGAACAGGACATCTCGGACCGTTCCTGAAGCCATAAAAAAAACCGGCAGCCCACTTCCCGTGGGCGCCGGTTTCAGGGGTCAGCCTGAATTCAGGCTTGTGTGAACAACTTACTCAGCAGAGTTACGGATCAGGAAGTCGAAGGCGCTCAGGGCAGCCTTGGAACCTTCACCCATAGAGATCACGATCTGCTTGTAGGGCACGGTGGTGGCATCGCCTGCCGCGAACACACCCGGGATCGAAGTCTCGTTACGGTCATTTACGATGATCTCGCCGTGCTGGCTCAGTTCGATGTCGCCTTTCAGCCACTCGGTGTTCGGCACCAGGCCGATCTGAACAAACACACCTTCCAGCTCAACGTGATGCGACTCACCGGTGGTACGGTCGGTGTAGTTCAGGCCGCTGACCTTCCCATCGGTACCTACCACTTCGGTGGTCTGGCCAGAAGTAATGATCTTCACGTTGTTCAGGCTACGCAGTTTCTTCTGCAGCACTTCATCGGCACGCATCTGCTCGCCAAACTCGATCAGCGTCACGTGGCCGACAATACCTGCCAGGTCGATGGCCGCTTCCACGCCGGAGTTACCACCGCCAATCACCGCCACGCGCTTGCCTTTGAACAGCGGGCCGTCGCAGTGCGGGCAGTAGGCCACGCCCTTGTTGCGATACTCTTCCTCACCCGGCACACCCATCTGGCGCCAGCGGGCGCCGGTGGACAGAATCACCGTGCGAGCTTTCAGAGAGCCGCCGTTGGCCAGGCGTACCTCGTGCAGGCCTCCGGTCTGCTCGGCCGGAATCAGCTTCTCGGCACGCTGCATGTTCATGATGTCGACTTCGTATTCGTTGACGTGCTGCTCCATGGCCGCCACCAGTTTCGGGCCTTCGGTATAAGGCACGGAAATCAGGTTTTCGATGCCCATGGTGTCGGCCACCTGGCCACCAAAACGCTCAGCCGCGATACCGGTCGAAATGCCCTTTCGTGCGGCATAGATAGCAGCAGCAGAACCTGCCGGGCCGCCACCGATCACCAGAACGTCAAACGCATCTTTCTGGTTGATCTTACGAGCTTCTTTTTCAGCCGAGTTGGTGTCCAGCCTGGCCGCAATCTCTTCCAGCGTCATCCGGCCCTGGCCCCAGGGCTGGCCATTCAGGTAAACACTGGGTACCGCCATCACTTCACGCTGCTCAACTTCGTCTTGGAACAGGGCACCGTCAATGGAGGTGTGCTTGATGTTCGGGTTCAGCACGCTCATCAGGTTCAGCGCCTGAACCACGTCCGGGCAGTTCTGGCAGGACAGCGAGAAGTAGGTTTCAAACTCGAACTCACCTTCCAGCTCCTGAACCTGCTGGATCACTTCCTGAGACGCCTTGGATGGATGGCCACCCACCTGCAGCAGGGCCAGCACCAGCGAAGTAAATTCGTGGCCCATGGGAATACCGGCAAAGCGAACGCCAATGTCGGTGCCTACACGATTGATGGCGAAGGACGGACGACGCACCTCAGTCGATTCCTCGGTCCGCAGGCTGATCTTCTCGGACATCGGCTCGATTTCTTCCAGCAGCTGCTTGAGCTCCTCGGACTTCTTGCTGTCGTCATAGGCTGCCACCAGCTCAATCGGCTGCTGCAGCTTTTCCATATAGGCCTTCAACTGTCCTTTGATATTGGCATCCAACATGTTTGGTATTCCCCTTTATGTCGTGAAACTAAGTTTCTGAATTCAATAATGAATCGTTATCTGAAGTTATGATTAAGATACGGCCAGACGGTTCGTTGCTCAAATTGATTGACCCAAACCTTCTGATAGGCCATACCTATAAAATTCAGTCGTAACGATTGATAGATACAAAAAAGGCCCGCAGTGCGGGCCTTTCTGTAAGTTTCACCGAATCGGGGAAACTTAGATCTTGCCAACCAGGTCCAGAGACGGAGCCAGAGTTTCTTCGCCTTCTTTCCACTTGGCCGGGCAAACTTCGCCAGGATGGTTGCGAACGTACTGGGCAGCTTTAACCTTGCGCAGCAGGTCGTCTGCGTCACGGCCGATGCCTTCGGCAGTGATTTCAACAGCCTGGATGATACCGTCCGGATCGATCAGGAAGGTGGCGCGGTCTGCCAGGCCCTGGCCTTCACGCATAACACCGAAGTTGTTGGTGATGGTGCCAGTCTGGTCGCCAACCATGTAGTAGTTGATCTTGCCGATGGTCTCGGAAGTGTCGTGCCATGCTTTGTGGGTGAAGTGAGTATCAGTAGATACAGAGAACACTTCTACGCCCAGCTTCTGCAGCTCTTCGTACTTGTCAGCCACGTCGCCCAGCTCGGTCGGACACACGAAGGTGAAGTCGGCCGGGTAGAAGAAGAAGATGGCCCACTTGCCTTTAACGTCGGCTTCAGAAATTTCTACGAACTCGCCCTGCTTGAATGCGGTGGCGTTGAACGGTTTGATTTCGCTGTTAACGATACCCATCTCAGAATAACTCCTGTCGGTTCATTTAACTGATGGTTTGGAAACGATGCACAAGATACGGGTTTGACCATCTGAGTGAAAATTGATTATTTCCAATCTCAGCATAGGCATAGCCTATATACAGCCATCAACTTCGGCTAAACATGGCGGCCAAAAGCCTTCCGGGCCTTCAGCCACCTGCCATTGATATGGGGCCTTAACCTGCAAGTTCAATCTTGCGGAAGTCCAGAATATTTTCTTTTGGTGACGTTTGGATGGCAGCCACCTCTGAACGTTTCCTGAGCAGTATATAACCAAAGCAACCAAAGTAGAGTGCAATCACCAGCGCACCCACCCACTGAATCCGCAGGAAATCCAGCTTGAACAACATGGTCAGCCCGACCATGGCCACCAGGTTGAAGAGCACATAATTCACCCGCCCCAGGCGTTGCGCCGTGAGGTTCAGGTTATCGGTGTAGAGCCGGATCAGGGAATCCAGGGAGTTGATGACCATCAACACGCCCACCGAGATCATGGCGATGTTGGTGAAGGCGGCAATCTTCAGCCCCTCCGCGTGATAGTAATAGAGCACGCTGAACCACACGCCAATGGCAACGGACGGCACAACCAGCATGGCAATCAGCAGCTGCCAGGTTTTGATACCACTCACGAAACGCGCGGTGAACTGACCAATCATGATGCTCCAGGCAAACCACCAGAACAGATAAAACTCGTGGTAGTCGTTGATGGGCAGGACAAAGTGATGGATGTTGGCAAAGTACTCACCGAGCATGCCGGCGGTGCCAAAGAAATCTGCCGGCGAGCCTTTACCCATAACAAATGCCCGGAACCACATACCCGCAATCAGGGTAATGAACAGCACACTGGAACCAACACTCAGAATACGGATGTATTTGACCTTGGAGCTGGAATACACAGCCAGCGCAATGGACAGGAACACGATGAGGTAGAACGCCGGCACCACCGATTCACCATCGCCCAGTTGCGGCAGATACCAGGGCAGATTCACCAGCAGCAGGTAAGCGGTGAACGCGCAGGTGCCGATAATCACCACGTTGTTGACCAGCTTCACCATCGGAATCTCGAAGAACTTCACCCGCGGCTCAATGATGGCAAAGTAGAAGCAGGTCAGGAAATAGAAGCCCCAGATCAGGAAGGCCCAGAACCCGAACTCAATGGCCAGCGGGTTGGCAAAGGCGTATTCCGGGTTTTCAGAGACATTGCCGTAACCACCGAACTCGGTAAGCGGGAACATGATCAGCCCCACATCCAGACCGGAGGTGAACAGGATGGCAATGAAGGTCAGCGTGCGAACCGGCGTAACGCCGATGCACTGCATGTTCCACCACCGATACAGAATCAGGGCGATGGCGGCGAAGGTAAAGATCAGGCCTGTGGATAACCAGAGTGTCATGCGATCTCCCTCCGGTTGTTCCTTGTCATTGTAGTGCACAGCATGGGTGTTCCTCCTCTACTTTGTAAGCGCTGCTTCTTTCGAATCGGACACAAACCCAGGACTTGCCTATCAGTCGCC
This sequence comes from Marinobacter sp. C1S70, assembly GCF_000475355.1. Classification (NCBI taxonomy): domain Bacteria; kingdom Pseudomonadati; phylum Pseudomonadota; class Gammaproteobacteria; order Pseudomonadales; family Marinobacteraceae; genus Marinobacter; species Marinobacter sp. C1S70. Next base: position 129,718 of record NZ_AXBW01000013.1, read on the forward strand.
CGAAAACGGCGGGATGCCGTCGCGCTGATAGGGAAATCCTGAGGGCTTGCTACCCGGGCACCTTGCGTACCCGGGCCGGGACTGCGGTCGCTAGGCCAGCGACCGTTTCGCTTGTCCCGGACGTTGGCGCGCCTGCCATTGGTCATCCATGAAGACCGGCGCGTCCGAAGGTTGCAGGGGCTCCCTGCCCCGGATAAGGTCGGCTGCCCGCTCGGCCACCATGATGGTGGGCGCGTTCAGGTTGCCATTGGGTATGGTCGGGAAGATGGACGAATCCACCACCCGCAGATTCTGGATACCGCGCACGCGGGTTTCCGGGTCTACCACCGCCAGCGCATCAGTGCCCATCTTGCAGGAACAGGACGGGTGATAAGCGCTCTCCACCGCCTGGCGCACGAAGGCATCGATCTGCTCATCGCTCTGCACATCCACACCGGGCTGGATTTCTGCTCCGCGGTACTCGTCCATGGCCGGCTGGTTGATGATCTCCCGGGTCAGGCGCACGCAGTCGCGGAAGCCTTCGCGGTCGGCCTCGTGTTCCAGGTAGTTGAAACGGATGCGCGGGGCCTGTTTGGGGTCGGCAGACTGCACATGCACAAAACCCCGGCTCTTCGGCTTGTTATGACCAATGTGGAGCTGGAAACCGTCGCCATCAAAGGCTTCGCGGCCGTCGTAGCGCATGGCCGCCGGCAGGAAATGGTATTGCAGGTCCGGCCATTCAACGCCGGCCTTGGAGCGGATAAAACCACAGGACTCGAAATGGTTGGTGGCCCCCAGGCCATCCTTGCGCAGAATCCAGCGCACCCCGATCTTGAGCTTGTTCCACCAGTCCAGTTTGCCATTCAGGGAGACCGGCTTCTGGCAGCGGAACTGGAAGTAGAACTCCAGGTGATCCTGCAGGTTCTCACCCACGCCCGGCAGCTCATGCTTCACCTCAATACCGGCCTGCTCCAGCACTTCGCGCTTGCCAATACCCGAAAGCTGCAACAAATGTGGCGAGCCAATAGAACCGGCCGACAGAATCACTTCCTTGGCGGCTTTGGCCTCATGCACCTGGCCGCCCTGCTCATAGCGCACGCCGGTGGCGGTTTTGCCCTCCAGAAGGACCTTATGCACCAGGGCATGGGTGACCACCGTCAGATTCGGCCGCGCCATGGCCGGGCGAAGGTAGGCGTTGGCGGTGGACCAGCGGCGACCGTTCTTCACGGTCATGTGCATGGCGCCAAAACCTTCCTGGCGGGCACCGTTGTAATCATCGGTCTCCAGATAACCGGCATCGACGCCGGCCCGGATGAACGCTGTATACAGCGGGTTGCGCATGTTATTGCCGTTGTTCACACCCAGGGGGCCGGAATTCCCCCGGTAGGCATCGCCGCCGAAGGCCCAGGTTTCCGCCTTCTTGAAATAGGGCAGCACGTTACGGTAGTTCCAGCCGTCGGCACCTTCAGACTGCCACTCGTCGAAATCCCGGGCATGGCCACGGACATACACCATGCCATTGATGGATGACGAACCACCCAGCACCTTGCCCCGGGGGCAATGCATGCGGCGATTGTCCAGATACGGCTCCGGCTCGGTCTCGAACTGCCAGGCGTACTTTTTGGTGTTCATGGGAATGGATAGCGCGGTGGGCATCTGGATGAAGATGCTCTTGTCACTGCCACCGGTTTCCAGCAGCAGCACCCGGTTTTCACTGTCCTCGGTCAGACGGTTAGCCAGCACACAACCGGCTGAGCCCGCACCCACAATGATGTAGTCGTATTGGTTTTCTTTCATACGCGTTCTCCTCTGTGGCCTGCAGGGTTAAAACGGGGCGTCGATGTCTTCCATGCCCACATACACCGACTTGATCCGGGTGTAGTGCGCAATGGTCTCGCGCCCGTTCTCACGACCGATACCGGAGAGTTTGTAGCCACCCACCGGCATTTCCGCCGGGGAGGCACCGTAGCTGTTGATCCAGCAGATGCCGGCCTGGATCTGGTGAATCACCCGGTGTGCCCGGCGGATATCATTGGTGAACACACCCGCGGCAAGTCCGGTATCGGTATTGTTGGCACGGGCAATCACCTCGTCTTCGTCGCGGAAGGTGAGCACAGACATCACCGGCCCGAAGATCTCTTCCTTCACGATGGTCATGTCGTCGGTGCAGTCGGTGAAAATGGTCGGTTCCACGAAATAGCCGCCCGGAGAATCCTCCGGCTCAAAGGCCCGTCCGCCGTGGCTGAGCGTGGCGCCTTCGGCCAGCCCTTTGCTGATGTAACCCAACACCAGTTCCTGATGCTTTTTGGAGATCAGCGCGCCGAAGTTGGTGTCCGGGTTCATCGGGTCACCGGCCTTGATGTTCTTGCGTGTGCGCTCCAGCAGGCGCTCGATAAAGCGCGGGTAGAGGTCCTCGTGCACAAACACCCGGGTACCGTTGGTGCAGATCTCGCCTTGGGTGTAGAAATTACCCACCATGGCGGCGGAGATGGCGTTCTCCAGGTCCGCGTCGTCGAAAATGATCAGCGGCGACTTGCCACCCAGTTCCATGGTCACGTCTTTCAGCGACGACGCGGCGGCGGCCATCACCTTCTTGCCGGTGCCCACCTCGCCGGTGAACGACACCTTGGCAATCTCCGGGTGATGGGTCAGCCACTGGCCCACTTCGGCAGCGCCCTGCACCACGTTGAACACGCCCGCCGGCACACCGGCTTCGATAAAGATTTCCGCCAGCTTCACTGCGCCCATGGGGGTTTCTTCGGATGGCTTGAAGATCATGGCGTTGCCGCAGGCCAGGGCCGGGGCCGACTTCCAGCAGGCGATCTGGATCGGATAGTTCCAGGCGCCGATACCGGCGCAGATGCCCAGCGGCTCCCGGCGGGTGTAGTAGAAATCGCCACCCAGATCCTGCTGGTTACCTTCGATGGACGGCGCCAGGCCGGCAAAGAACTCAATGGCATCGGCGCCGGTCACCACATCCACAGCTTCCGCTTCCTGCCAAGGTTTACCGGTGTCACGCACTTCCACTGCCGCCAGCTCGTCGTTGCGCTCGCGGAGCAAGGCCACCGCTTTCAGCAGAATACGGCTGCGCTCAATGGCCGGTGTGGCGGCCCACTGGGCAAAACCGGCGCGGGCGCTCTCGATGGCGGCCTGTTGCACAGACTCATCCGCCACTTCCACTTCATAGATCACCTGGCCCGTGGCCGGATTCACCACCGGGAAGGTCTCGCCGGTGCTGTTGGCCAGAAACCGGCCGTGGACAAAATTCTGAACCACAGGAAGAGATGCAGACATAGCGCGTTGGTAACCTCTGTTCGGTGTCTTCAGGCCTTGTGGGCCATGGAATTCAAATTGGCTCAGACGCCAGCCCGGGCCAGTGTCTCGTGGACAAACTGCTTGCACAGCCGCTCGCCGGCTTCAAAGCTCTCGGCCGGGTCCAGGCTCAGGGCGCTGCGCAACCAGAACCCGTCGATCATCGCCGCCGTTTGCCGGGCCGCGGCTGTCGCCTCGGCCTGCGGCAGCACTTGCGCGAAGGAATAACGCAGGTTGCTGTACAGCCGGGCGTTGTTGATCTGCTGCAAACGCTTCAGCCCTGGCTCGTGCATCGAGCGGGCCCAGAAGCTGAGCCAGGTTTTCGCCGCCAGCGCCGAACGCTGGAACTCGGAAAAGTTGGACTCGATGATGCAGTCCAGCCGCTGAGCCGGGGAGCGATCAGTTTTCGCCATGCGCTCCCGCAGCTCCTTGCCTAACTGGTCCAGCAGGTAGCGCAAGGCGGCCTCAATCAGCCCCTGCTTGCCCCCGAAATAGTGGCTGATGATGCCGGACGACATTCCCGCCCGCTTGCTGATGCTCACGATCGTGGTGTTCTGCATCCCCAGTTCAGCGATGGACTCCATGGTGGCGTCGATCAGTTGCTGGCGGCGGGTGTCTTTCATTCCGACTTTCGGCATGGGCTTTCCATCCAATCTTTATTAATTGAACGTTCAATTAAATTAAAGGCTACAGAAACGTGACAGGGATTTCAAATTTGATCAGAAAACCACCACATCACCTCATTACACTGGATGCGTCTTCCACCAAAGGTTGCTGGTAACCGCCGGCCAGTCAGGACACAATCGGGACAACCGCGAACAACAAGGAGCCACTATGAGTACCCTGCCCCAACTCACCGATGCCCTGCTGACTCTGGAAAACCGAGTGGCCACGCTCACCATGAACCGCCACGACCTGCGCAACGCGCTCACCGGCTCCCATCTGATCGACGATATTGTTGCCACCGCCGAGTGGGTGAACAGCTGCGAGGAGGTATCCGTGCTGGTGATCACCGGTGCAGGCTCGGCCTTCAGTGCCGGGGGTAATATTCGCGATATGGCGGAACGGGGCGGGGACTTCGCAGGCGACCCGGCGGAATGCGCCGAGCGCTACCGAAAGGGCATCCAGCGCATCCCCCTGGCACTGGACGCCGTGGAAGTGCCGGTGATTGCGGCGGTGAACGGCCAGGCCATCGGCGCAGGATTTGATCTGGCCAACATGGCGGATCTTCGCCTGGCCGCAGACAACGCGAAGTTTGGCGAAACCTTCCTGAACCTGGGCATCATTCCCGGTGACGGCGGGGCCTGGTTCCTTCAACGCCTGATCGGCTACCAGAAAGCGTTTGAGCTGACGCTTACCGGCCGCGTGATCGACGCCAACGAAGCCAAACAGCTTGGTATCGTGATGGACGTGGTGCCTGCCGATCAGCTAATGGACGCGGCCATGACACTTGCCCGCAGTATCGCCCAGCAGCCCGCCAAGGCCACCCGGCTGACCAAGCGCCTGATGAAAATGGCCCAACGCACGGAACTGCGGGATTTCCTGGATATCTGCGCCTGCTTCCAGGGCATGAGCCACAATGAGCCGGAGCACCTGGAAGCCGTGAACCGCATGCTGGAGGCGCTTAGCCGGAAGAAGTAGTAAAACCGCAAGACGCATCAATTACTTAGCAATATGACACATTTTGCTACATTAAAACCGCACGTGGGCTTCCCTCGCGGCCCAGCATTGCTAGACTGACGGGGTAGACATAACAATAAACAATGTCAGAGTTGGCTAGCGAGGTCGGCTTTTGGTGAACCTGCAACACGCATGTCGCACGGTCCTGGTTACACTGCTCGTTCTGTGCAGCCAAGCCGCCTATGCCAATTCGCCAACCGTTGTCATCAGCGCCGAACAACCCATTGACAGCCAGTTCCAGTACTGGGAAGATCCTGATGCGTCCGCCTCCCTCCAGGACGTGCTGGCACTGCCAGACGCCCGCTGGAGCCGCCAGCCGGATGGCAAAGCCACCCTGGGCATTACCTCCTCCGCATACTGGCTCCGAATCCCTGTCGAAAATGCGGCCGACACCCGGCTCAACCTGGTGGCAGAACTCGGCTACTCCCAGCTGGACGATGTCCGGTTTTATCTGCTGGATGGCCGCACCGTCACACGGACACTGGAAACCGGCGATACCCGGCCCTTTTACCCCAGGGATGTAAACCACCCCAACAACCTGTTGCGCTTTGCGCTGGAGCCTGGTGGGACCGCCACGCTGATGATTCGGGTGGCCACCCAGGGGACCATGGTGCTGCCCCTGACCATCTGGCGCGAACACGAGTTTTTCGAGTCGGTCGCTGATGAACAGAAGCTGCATTTTTTCTACTACGGCTGCCTGTCCGTCATCATTCTGATCAACCTGGCGGTCTTCCTGACGCTCCGGGAAAAACTCTACCTGTTCTATGCGCTCGCCATTTTCGGCTACCTGGCGTTTTTTGCGTCCATCCGCGGGTTTTCATTCCAGCACCTTTATCCCAACGCGCCCGACCTGCATGCCCATGTACTGATGTTGTCCATGCCATTCCTGGCCATGTTTTCCATTCTGTTCTGCATGGAATTCCTGAAGGTGCGACAGCACAGCCCCCGGTTACGGAATGCGCTCATTGCCATGCTGGTGTTTGAAATCAGCTATTTTGTGTCGGTTCCTTTCATGAGTTACAACACCGGGATCCAGCTCGCTTCGGTGTCTGCGCTGGTGTTCTTTTCCCTGCTGCTGGTCGCCGGCCCGATTGCCTGGGCCGCCGGCGTACGCGCCGGCATATTCTTTACCCTTGCCTGGACCCCATTAACCATTGGGGTGCTCGCCACCTCCGGGCGCGCACTGGGGCTGTTTCCGGAAACGTTCTTTACCGAATACGCCATGCAGATTGGCTCCGGGCTGGAAGCGTTCATTCTCACGCTGGCCCTGGCCGACCGACTGTACCGGGAGCGGGAACAGAAAATCCGGGCCCAGGCAGACAGCCTGCGGCAGGAGAAAGCCCACAGCGAAGCCCAGGACCGCCTGAACGACGTCATGAGCCACGACCCGGTGACCGGCCTGCCCAACCGTAACCGTTTTGAATGGATGATTGATGAAGAGCTTCGGGCCCACCCGGAGCGCCGCTACATGGTGGGCGTCGCCCGGATCACCCGCCTGAAAGATATCAACCGAACCCTGGGCCTGGAACGAAGTGAGCGCCTGCTGAGAGCCATTGCCGAACAAATGTGTACGCTCGCCAAGGAACTGCCGATGGTACACACCAGCCTGGATAGCCGGGGCCGCGTAGAGCGCATATACCAGCTCTCCGGCGACAGTTTTGGCGTGCTGGTAGATGTGGAACGGGCCGACGACGATTTCCAGCCCCTGGACCAGGCACTCAAACAACTGGCCGAACCGGTGCTGCTGGACCACCTGGCCATTGAGCCGCATCCACGATTTGGCGCAGCCAGTTATCCCGAGCACGGCCACAAAGCCAGTGAACTGATCCGCAACGCCCATGTCGGCATGGAAATGGCGCCCCACGGCCCCTTTGAAACCGGCTTTTACTCACGCAGCAACGATATCTACGATGAGCGCCGGCTTACCCTGATGTCGGACCTAAAAGAAGCCCTGACCAACGGCACCACCGAACTCCACTATCAACCCAAAATGGATCTCCGCAGCGGTCAGATCATCGGCTTTGAAGCCCTTATCCGCTGGCAACACCCTGAGCGCGGCTGGGTGCCGCCCATCGATTTCATTCCGCTGGCAGAGAAAACCGGGGTCATCACCCAACTGACTCACTGGGTAATCGACCAGGCCCTGAGCGATCTCCATGCACTGCATCAGATTCAACCCGGGCTGGGGATGGCCATCAATGTGTCGGCGCGGGATCTGCTCTCGGCCGGGCTGGAAGAACAGTTCGCCCAGTGTCTGAACCGGTATGGTCTGGACGCTGGCCATATCACCGTAGAACTCACCGAAACGGCCGCCATGGACGACCCTGAGAAAGGGCTGGAGGCACTGGGCAGACTGTCCGCCCTGGGCCTGCGCATCTCCATCGACGATTTCGGAGCCGGCTATTCCTCACTGTCGTACCTGAAGCAAATCCCCGCCTCGGAACTCAAGCTCGACCGTACCCTGGTACACGACATCCAGGCCAGTGACAGCGCCCGGGTGATTGTCGAGACCGCCATCACCATGGGCCACACCCTGGGCTATCAGGTAGTGGCCGAAGGCGTGGAGAGCGGCCAGGACGCCGCCCGCCTGAAAGCCATGGGCGCGGACCTGTTGCAAGGCTTCTGCCTGTGCCGCCCGCAATCGCTGACAGACACCGTCGACTGGCTGGAAAAACAACGGCAGCCTGAAGAAAGTCGCAACGCGAGCTGGTCGGATTAACCAGCCGCATCCCGCTTGCCCAGCCGGACATTCGTACGGGTATAGCCGCGCACGAAATTGGACTGCACGTATTCCGGCTTATCCTGAACTGGTCCGGATCTTCGATGAAATGAGCACCAGCCAGGCCAGCACCAGAATACCGCCCCAGACCACCAGCCCCTTCAGCAAAACCGTGATCATCATCCGCCGTCCTTCAGCACTATAGCCTACGTCAAGTCGCCTTCGGCAAACCGGAGAACTCCGGCACATCGCCCAGCGCGTGATCCCAGGCTGCCCGGCTCGACGTGAAAAGATGCGCGGTAGGCACCCGGGAGAGCTCCGAGTCCAGACACCCGGCGGGCACTACCAGAAAACCTGGAATATGGGTGTTGGGCACAGCCGAACCACAGGTTCGGCAAAAGCACTTCTGGTGCCGGGTGCCCGGGAGCGTATAGGAGGCCACCGCCTCCTCACCCGCCAGCCAGACCAGCCGGGCCGACTGGGAGAACAGGTTTGCCGCATGGGCAGACCCGGTGTCCTTCTGGCAATACCGGCAATGACACAGGTAAAAGCTGTCGAAGTCTCCGTGCACCTCGAACTTCACGGCGCCACACAGGCAAGAGCCAACATAATCCGTCATCGCATTCCCTCCCTTCAGTATTCGAGGTAACAACCGGTGTTCGCGTGCATGCAAAGCTTCGGCAAAGGCACCACCAACTGGCTGCATGGCGCAGGCTTAACCGCTACAATGGGCCTCAGTGGAGCGCAGGCGCCGCTGCCATTTTTTACAGGAAAGCCCATGGCTATTCAGCTTGATTTTCGCACCCTGAGCCTGACATTAATGCTGTTCAGCCTGGTGTTCGGTCTTGGTATGTTTGCTTATTCCAGAGAACATACCAAGTTCTCCGGAATCCGAACCATGGGCGCAGGATATTTTCTGATCGGCGGCGGCTGTGTGCTGCTTGGCCTGCGCCATTTTATTTACGATTTTGCTTCCATAGTGCTTGCCAATACCGCAATCATTATAGGAGTAGTGTTGATATACAGAGGGCTGTTTCGTTTTCGCGGTATCTCTCTGCGCCATGAACGCTGGCTGAGCACCGCACTGGTGCTGGTGCTGGCGGCTTTAATGTACGTTTATACCTTTCATATTCCAGATGTGAACCTGCGCATTCAGGCCTTCTCTATTGTTTTTGCAGCTGCCTGCCTGATTGGTGCCACCGGATTTTTACGACATCGCGAAAGCCATAACCGTATGGCCGGCAAAATGCTCATCGCCATGTTTTTGCTGGTGAGCGCATTCTTTATTTTCCGGTTTTTTCGGTCGTTTTACGAAGTACCGCCTGAAGATTTCATGAACGCCGGGTGGCTTAGTGCATTGGCGATTGTTGCGGGAGAGTTTTTGGTTATTTTATCGTCCTTCTGCACGATATGGATGGCTTCCGGTGAATTGCAGGATGAACTCTCCGAAATCGCCAGAATTGATCCTTTAACGGGGCTCTACAACAGGCGGGCATTCGACGAATGTTGTGACATTGAGTTCAGCCGAGCGCAGCGTTCAGGTGCACCTTTCGCCATTATCATGTGCGACCTGGATCACTTTAAGAGAGTGAATGATCAGTACGGCCATCATGTAGGCGATGAGGTATTGAGGCGCTTTGCCAATACGCTCAAAGAGCACATACGAAAGCATGACGTGGTGGCGCGTTTCGGGGGCGAAGAATTTGTTCTGTTGTTGCCTGGTAAAGACACCGAGCAGGGGTTAGAGGTGGCGGAGAAACTCAGAGCCAAAACGGCAGACACTCAGATCACGATTGGTGATGATGTCTGTTTAACGCTCTCGGCCAGTTTCGGAGTGGCTCACTACGATTCCAGTGACCGCGAGTGGAGTGCCGTGCTGCACCGTGCGGACAACGCGCTGTACGCCGCCAAAAAACAGGGACGTAACCGCGTTGTCGATCTGGCAACGGAAGGCCAGAACGTTCAATCGGGGCCGATGCTGAGTGCGCAGCCATAGGCCCGAAGAGTAAGGGCCGCTGCGGCCTGCCTTGTTGATTTTAGTTCCTGGCTGCGCTGTAGCTCAGACTGACAACCCGCCAAGCAGCACCATCCCACTCCCAGGTCTCGGAGAACGCGACTACCGGCCCTTGGGATTGACCAGAAGTTGTGTACCCCTGACCAGTGACTATGGCGCCGCCATCAGAGTCCTGGATGGTTAACTCCGTATCGTGTTTTTGTCCGCCTTGGGGAAACCAGTTTCCATTGCGCTTGGCTGAGGAGATCGCGTCGATCTGGGATTTCTTGGACTGGACACCTCGCTCGGTAGTGACGGTGAAACCGTCTGCCTGGACCCGAGCAAGGTGCTCAACGTCACCCGAGAAAAACGCTGAGTACCAGTTTTCTCGTACTTTTATCAAAGCTTCCTGGTTCATGGACTGATCCCTGTCTTTAGAACTGAAGGCGAAGCCTCAATGCCACAGGCGTCGCGATGTCTAGCCCTGAAAAGGCTATATCCTACTGAATTGAATCAATAATTTTATTTCTCACAAGCTCAACCGAATCCCTGTTGTAGCCGGCAACCGCAACCATGAGCTTGCTTTGATTAGGCGATATTTCTATACATTTAACCACAACACGGTTCGACTTTACGTTCCCGTATATTCCATATTCATTCTCAACCTGATTCTCCAGACCCAGGACTTGCAGGGCATACGAGCTTTGTATCTCACAAGCCTCTTTGGATTTGTTCAGATCTTTAAACCATGACCAAAGCTCAGGTGGTTTTCCTTCAGCGAGAGCTGATCCTGATAGTAGAAATAAAAGAATTAGAACTGCCTTATTGATCATGCGAGTTTCCCTACCATTTAAATTATCCGGCGTAACCGGTTGGCGTTGGAGCATCAGCGGAATAGCCTTCCGCGTGGACGCTACAGTCTGGCGCTTATTCATGAAGCCATGGCGCATAACTCAGGCCAACCAACACACCCTCGGGGCTCATAAACCGTGCCACTGTCTGCCCCCAGGGTTCAGTGCGGGTTTCATGAACGAATTCCTGTCCCCATTCCTTCATCTCTTGCACTGCCGCCTCTACAGCCGCTGCATCCGCCAACTCAAATTCAATGGTAGCCGTAGGCTCAGGAATATGGTCGGGCCATTCCTCCTGGCCAAAACAGGAGTTAGCTGCCATAGAAAGGGGCCATATTCCGAAATGATTCGCTCCGGGGAATTTATCCATGAAACGGTAGTCGTCCATCTTCTCCAGCGGCAGGCCCAGCGCATCCTCATACAGAGACGCACTTGCCGCAGGGTCTTTGGTTATGGACGCAAAACCTGAAATGCACTTGATTTCCATACAATACCTCCGTGGTTCATCGAGCACCTTCGTGTCAGGGGCTACCCTATTTATAGAAGGTGTCTACTGAAGTGGGGCCTTGCCAGTTCCATCTTGCGCACATAACGCTCCGCTAATGTTCGCCGCCTGCAGCGTCACCATTGAGCGGCTTGTATGATTGAATGCCCACTGCTTAGCCCGTGTGGGGCGCCTGGAAGAGCTCAAAAAAATCGCCGGCAGAAAACACCGTCATCACCCCGAGAAAACCGAACACTACGAAGATAGCAGCAGCATACACACGCCACGCATACTGCCCGATCCCATCATTGTGATTACCAGCAGCGACCCAAAGCCGAACCGCACTATAAGGAAACCAAAAATATAGAACTGCAACTATTGGGATCATCGTGAACGCTGGCAAAACCCAAATTGCGACCTCTGGCGGCACGACACTGGCGTAACGGACCAACAACTTTGGTATGACAAAAACCGCCAACACCAGCCAAATGAACAGATACACCGAATACAGCAAGTGCTCGATAAAAAATATATGAACAGGCTTCCTTGTCACATTCATAGAAAATCACTCATAACACCAATATTCAGCGGCCCGACAGGGGCGTCCGGTGGAGGCAGCAGGCCGGAACGAACTTGATTGACTGGTTAAATTAAGTTGCGGCTGACGACACGGATAATCCCTGCACCAATGAGCGCGACGATGGCAACAATGTCTGCGATAACAACCTTACGGACAGACTCATTGTACCCGCCGACAGACCACGCAATAGCGATGAAGGACACAACGCTGACCAGGCCTGCGATGATTGCCAGTGTTTGCAGCGATGGCTGGAACGCTGCATACACCAAAAACAGGCCGGTGACAACTTTCTCCATGTTTGCGACTCCTCCCTGAATTTAATCGGGATAGGGAGGCACCT